>NZ_LT671675.1:1409984-1709984 GCF_900143685.1 Parolsenella massiliensis
ATCATCGCGGTGTTGCGGCCGACGGCCTCGTCGGAGGCGCCTGGCTGGGCGGCCTCCTCGGCCACGGCGTTTAGTCCGTCCGGTTCTTTAGAGCCGTCTGTGGAGTTGGGTTTAGTCGTCATATGGTCCTTCTTGAACTGGGTGAGACTCGAGATCTACGACCGGCAGATATCGGCGAGCGTGGCACCGAGGAAGGCCGAGAGCTCGTCGGGCGCAAGCTTGAGCGTGAGGCCAAGCCTGCCGCCCGAGATGTAGATATGGTCGAACAGCTGGGCTGTCTCGTCGATGAGCGTGGGAAACTGCTTCCTCATGCCCACGGGCGAGCAGCCGCCGCGCACGTAGCCCGTCGTGGGCTCGAGGTCGCGCACGTGCATGAGCGACAGGGACTTCTCCCCCGCCGCCGCGGCCGCCTTCTTGAGGTCGAGCTCGTCTCCGGAGGGCACGCAGCACACCACGTGGCCGCCGGCGGGCGTCACGCACACGAGCGTCTTGAAGCCCTGGGCCGGGTCATAGCCAAGCATGTTCGCGATGCGCACGCCCAGGTCGCTCACGCCCGTGGGGTCGGGCTCGTCGAACTCGATGGCCTCGAAGGACACGCCGCCACGCTCGAGCTCGCGCATGGCGTTCGTCTTCTGCACGCGCTGTTTCTTGGCCATCCTGGCATGCCTCCATACAAAGCGGGCCATGGCCGGACGGTCCGACGCATGACCCAAGAAGTCTATCTCACCTGTGGCAGGCGGCGTGGAAGAGGCGTGGAGGCCCGCTCTCCCGTCTGGGACGCGAGGCCCTGCTCGCCCGTCTCGTCCTCCCCCGGCATGACGATCGGGGGCACCCACTCGCCCTGGCCACTCTTGTCCAGCCTCTCCTGCAGCTCGCGCGTGCGCTCAAGCACGGGCGCGAGGAACCTGCCCGTGTAGCTCTCGGGACAGGCGGCCACCTGCTCGGGCGTACCGGAGATCACGACCGTGCCGCCGCCGTCACCGCCCTCGGGGCCCATGTCGATGAGGCGGTCTGCCACCTTGATGACGTCGAGGTTGTGCTCGATGACCAAAACGGTGTTGCCGGCGTCCACGAGGCGCTGCAGGACGTCGAGCAGCTGGCGGACGTCCTCGAAGTGCAGGCCCGTCGTGGGCTCGTCCAGGATGTAGAACGTGCGGCCCGTCTGCTGGCGGTGCAGCTCCTTGGCGAGCTTCACGCGCTGGGCCTCGCCGCCCGAGAGCGTCGTGGCCGGCTGGCCCAGGCGGATGTAGCCCAGGCCTACGTCATAGAGCGTCTGGAGCTTCTTCTTGATGCGCGGGATGTTGGCGAAGAACTTGAGCGCCTCGGTCACGCTCATGTCCAGCACCTGCGAGATGTTCTTGCCGTGGTAGGTGACCTCGAGCGTCTCACGGTTGTAGCGCGCGCCGTGGCACACCTCGCACGGTACGTAGACGTCGGGCAGGAAGTTCATCTCGATCTTGATCTGGCCGTCGCCCTTGCACGCCTCGCAGCGGCCGCCGCTCACGTTGAAGCTGAAGCGCCCCGGGCTGTACCCGCGCGCGCGGCTCTCGGGCGTGCTCGCGAACAGGGCGCGCAGGTCGTCCCACAGGCCGATGTAGGTGGCGGGGTTCGAGCGCGGCGTGCGGCCGATGGGGCTCTGGTCCACGTCGATGACCTTGTCGATCTCATCGACGCCCGTGAGCCTCTTGTACTCGCCCGCCGGACGCTGCGAGTTGTGGATGGCGTTCGTGAGCGCGGGGGCGATCGTGTCGGTCACGAGCGAGCTCTTGCCCGAGCCCGAGACGCCCGTCACCACGGTGAGCGTGCCGAACTCGATGTTCGCCGTGACGTTCTTGAGGTTGTTGTGCGAGGCGCCCACGATCTTGAGCGCGCCGCGTCCCGGGCGGCGGCGCTTCTCGGGCACGCGGATGAGGCGCTTGCCCGTGAGGTAGGCGCCCGTCGTGGACTCAGGGCACTCGCAGATCTGCGCCGGGGTTCCCGCGGCCACGACCTGGCCGCCGAGCTCGCCGGCGCCGGGGCCCATGTCGATCACGTAGTCCGCCGCGCGGATGGTGTCCTCGTCGTGCTCGACCACGATGACGGTGTTGCCCTGGTCACGCAGGCGCTCGAGCGTGTGGATGAGGCGGTCGTTGTCACGCTGGTGCAGGCCGATGGAGGGCTCGTCGAGGATGTAGAGCACGCCCATGAGGCCGGCGCCGATCTGCGTGGCCAGGCGGATGCGCTGGGCCTCGCCGCCCGAGAGCGTCGCCGAGGCGCGCGCGAGCGTGAGGTAGTCCAGGCCCACGTCCACGAGGAACCGCAGGCGCTCCACGATCTCCTTCACGATGCGCCCGCCGATGAACTCCTGGCGCTCCGTGAGCTTGAGGCTGCGGAAGAACTCGAGCGACTCGCGGCAGCTCATACAGCACACGTCATAGATGGACTTGTCGCCCACCGTCACGGCGAGCATCTCGGGCTTCAGGCGCGCACCGTGGCACGTGGGGCACGGGACCTCGTGGATGTACTTCTCGAGGCGGGCCCGGAGCTTGTCGTTGGTGGTCTCGCCGTACTTCTCGAACAGGATGGAGCGCACGCCGGCGTAGGTGGTGAGCCAGTGGGTGTCACGGCCGTCCACTGTGTGGTAGTCCACGCGGATCTTCGTGGCGCCCATGCCGTCGAGCAGCGCCGCGCGCACCTTCTTGGGCAGCTTCTTCCACGGGGTGTCCGGGCTCTCGCCAAAGTGGCGGCACACCGCGGCCAGGATCTGCGGGTAGTAGTTCGAGCGGCCAAAGAAGCTACCGAACACGCCGTCTGCCACGGAGAGCTCGGGGTCCTCGATGAGGGCCTCGGCGTCCACGACGCGGCGGAATCCCAGGCCGTCGCAGTCCGGGCAGGCGCCGTAGGGCGCGTTGAACGAGAAGTCTCGTGGCTGCGGGTCGTCCATGGAGTGGCCGTGCACGGGGCACGCCAGGGCAAGCGAGTACTGGAGCAGCTCGTCGGGCATGCGCTCGGGGTCATCGCGGTCTGCGAGCAAAAAGACGCCCACCTTGCCAGCCGCGAGGCGCGTGGCCGTCTCCACGGCCTCGGCGATGCGCCCCAGACTCGTCTCGCGGATGACGATGCGGTCCACGACGACCTCGATGGTGTGCTTGAGCTTCTTGTCGAGCTTGATATCCTCGTCGAGCTGGCGCACCTCGCCGTCCACGCGCACGCGGCTGAAGCCCTCGCCACGCAGGTCGTCGAAGAGCTTCGTGTACTCGCCCTTGCGGCCCACGATCACGGGCGCCAGCACGAGGGCGCGGCGCCCCTGGCCAGCGGCGAGGACCTTGTCGGCCACCTGGTCGGTGGTCTGGCGCTCGATGACCCGGCCGCACTCCGGGCAGTGGGGCGTGCCCACGCGCGCGTAGAGCAGGCGCAGGTAGTCATAGATCTCGGTCACGGTGCCCACGGTGGAGCGCGGATTCTTGCTCGTGGTCTTCTGGTCGATGGAGACGGCCGGCGACAGGCCGTCGATCGAGTCGAGATCGGGCTTGTCCATCTGACCCAGGAACTGGCGCGCGTAGCTCGAGAGGCTCTCCACGTAGCGGCGCTGGCCCTCGGCATAGATGGTGTCGAACGCCAGGCTCGACTTGCCCGAGCCCGACAGGCCCGTGATGACGACGAGCTTGTCGCGAGGTATGGAGACGTCGACGTTGCGCAGGTTGTGCTCGCGCGCGCCGCGGATGACGATTGCGTCGGAGGCCATGGACTGCTCCCCTGTCGTGTGCTGTTCTCGGCCTCCCAGTTTAGAACATTCGTTCGAATGTTGCTAGGGCGCCGGCCAGAACCGTGCCAGCGGAACCCGTCCCCAATGGCATGCCAGCGGAGCCCGTCCCCAATGGCGCGGCTAGGCGCCGTACTCCTCGCGCAGGCGCCTCGTGAGGGCCATGTTCTCGGAGTAGTCGACGCGCACGACCACCACGCTGGGCGCGTCGTCGTGGGAGAAGGCGTCCTCGAGCGTGGGCACGAGCTCGTCGGCCGCGCTCACCTCGTAGCCGTGGCAGTGCATGGCCTCGGCATAGGCCTTGAAGTCGGGGTTGGAGAAGCTCACGCCGAACGTGTCGCCGAACTGCTCCTCCTCCTTCCAGCGGATGAGCCCGTAGTGCTCGTCCTCCCAGATGAGGACCACGATGGGCACGCCCTCGCGCACGGCCGTCTCGAGCTCCTGCGAGTTCATCATGAAGCCGCCGTCGCCCGTGACGGCCAGCACGCGGCGCTCGGGATGGACGAGCTTGGCGGCGATGGCGCCGGGCACCGAGAAGCCCATGGAGGCAAAGCCGTTCGAGATGAGGCAGGTGCGTGGCTCGTAGCAGGGGTAGTCTCGGCCGATCCAGATCTTGTGGGCGCCCACGTCGGAGACGAGGATGTCCGAGCGGCCGAGCACCGAGCGGACGTCTGCCAGGATGCGCGCGGGCTTCATGGGGTAGGCGTCGGAGGACGAGAGCTGCTCGAAGTCCCCGCGCAGGCGTTGGCCCACGGCGAGAAGGCCGTCGGGCTCGGGCTTGTCGTCGCGGCGGGCGGTGCGAAGGATCTGGTAGATGCTGTCGGAGATATCGCCCGTGACCTCGACGTCGGGCTCGTAGAGCTGGTTGACGTCGGCCGGCAGCCCCGAGATGTTCACGATCTTCATCTTGTGGGTGTGCCACTTCTTGGGCGCGCACTCGATGAGGTCGTAGCCCACGCCGATGACGAGGTCTGCCTGGTCGAACGCGTCGATGATGTAGTCGTGCTGGGGGATGCCCACCACGCCCAGGCGCCACGGGCAGTCCCACGGCACGATGCCCTTGCCCATCATCGTCTGCACCAAGGGGATGTGGAGGCGCTCGGCCATGGAGCGCACGGCCTCGGCGGCACCCGCGCGCACGGCACCGGCGCCGGCGAGGATGAGCGGGTTTTTGGCCTGCGAGATGAGGTGGGCCGCCTCGATGACGCTCGCCGGGTCGGCGTAGAGCGCGGGCGGCTGCTGGCGGCGCAGCGGGCGGGCGGGGCTGGGCATGTGGGCCACGTTCTTGGGCAGGTCGATGTGCGTGGCGCCGGGCTTGGGCGCCTCGGCGTACTTGAAGGCCAGGCGCGTGATCTCTGCCACGGTGTCGGGGCGCATGACGACCTTGCTGCGCTTCGTGATGGGCGAGAACATCGCCGAGAGGTCAAGGTACTGGTGACTCGTGAGCTGCATGAGCTCGCTGGAGACCTGGCCGGTGATGGCCACGAGCGGAGCTCCGTCAAGGAAGGCGTCGGCCACGCCCGTGACGAGGTTCGTGGCGCCCGGGCCAAGCGTGGCCAGGCACACGCCGGCGTGGTCCGTGAGGCGGCCGTAGACGTCTGCCATGAAGGCGGCGCCCTGCTCGTGGCGCGTGGGGATGAAGCGCACGCCCGCCTTCTTGAGCGCGAACATCAGGTCGAGGTTCTCCTCGCCCGGAATGCCGAACACGATGCGCACGCCCTCGGCCTTGAGGCAGTCGACGAGCACCTCCGCCGTGGTCTTCTCGGTCGTTGCGTTCTCGGGCTTCTCGGCCATGTGAGCTCTCCCCCACGTTCGCTGTCCGCTTTGTTCCGCCCGACAGTATGGGACGAGGCGAGTGTGGCGGGCCGAGCCGTTACCTATTCGTCACGCGCGCGAAACGTGCCATTGGGGACGGGTTCGTTTGGCATGCCATTGGGGACGGGTTCGTTTGGCACGGCGACGCCGGGGCCTGCCATTGGGACCCGTCCCCTTTGGCACGAAGCTAGTGGAGCAGCGGGTTGTCGAGGTGAAGCTCCGGGCGCGGGGCGCGGGTGGGCGCGCAGGCGTCGGGTGCGCTGGCGACCGGCTCGCGGGAGACGGGACGCAGCTCCCATGCGCTTGCGACCTCGGCCGTTGCGTGGCCGGCGCGGGCGCGGGCAAGGGCAGCCGAGAACACCGGGCCCACGATGTCGCAGCGCCATGCGCGCACCACGACGTGCTCCCAGCCACCGTCGCGGGCGAGCCACAGCTCAATGGGCTCGTCGAACCACAGCGCGTGCGCAAGGCCGGCGCCCAGGTCGCTTCGGTCCTCGGCAACCGAGACCACGAGCGTCTGGGCGGGCGCGGAAGGCGCCGCCACGCCAAGGTCGCCCGCCGTGGCCACGACGGCGCCGATGGCGTGCGAGCAAAGCGGCACGCGCACACGGGCAGTGCACGCCTCCCGTGGCATGGCGCCCGCCTCGTCCACGGCAGGCGTAATCTCCTCGCGCGCGAGGCCCTGCCACACGGCCAGGTCACAGCGCTCGAGGTCGGAGTCGGGGTGGTTGCCGCACGCCTTGTAGTCGTCCTCGAACGCCACGAGCCCGTGGCGGGCGCGCACGGCGTGGAACTCGCGGGCAAGGCGCACGTAGTAGTCGATTGGGGGCATGGGGCGCCACCCAAGCACGGAGCGGCGGTGCGGCCGCCAGATGACGGACAGGCACGTGACGCCGCGCTCGGCAAACCACTCGCAGGCCTCCACGTCGCGGGCCAGCGCGTCGTCCACGCTTGCCACGGCATCCTCGCCCGCGAGCTCGGCGCCACCCACGAGCTGCGTGTACACGTTGCCGCGCCCGAGCACGCCCACGGCCGCGGCCGTGCGGCGCAGCCACTCGTCGTAGCCAACGTGTGCCTGCTTGCCGGGGCAGAGACGGGCGAACTGCGCGGCGCCCCACACCTCGAGGTTGGGGCTGTACGACGTCACGCCCGTCTCGGCCACGATGCGCGCCAGGGCATCCTCGTCGTAGGCGGGCGCCATGAGCTGGCAGGCAAAGCGGCCCGAGAAGCTCTCCCCCATGGCCCTGAGCGCGGCCACGTAGCGCACCTGCTCGTGCGAGAAGGCCGGGGTGCCGTCCATGTCGGAGCCGCCGGAGATGTAGAGCTGCGAGTAGCGGCCGGGCTCGGCGAGCGCGGTGCGCACGACCTGGGAGATCTCGTCGCACGGCACCACGGGGTCGACGCCGCGACGCGTGAACAGCGCACAGAAGCGGCACTGGTTGCCCTCGCGCCAGAACTCGCAGCGCCGGTAGGCCGTGAGGATCAGCTTCTGGGCGCGGGCGTCTGCCAGGGCGTCGGCCGGGGTGCCGGCGCTCGTCGTGAAGTCGTAGAGCGCGGGGCGCGGCGTGAAGCCGATGACGTCCACGAGCCCCTCGCGGGCGACGCCGGGCGCGTCGTCGCCGTCCGCCGCGATCGGGCCCGCGGCCGGCTCGCGAAGCGTGAACTCATCGAGCGCCTCGTCGTAGTCGATGACGTAGGGGTCCTCGTAGGTCTCGCCCCAGTTGATGTAGACGTAGGTGGCGTCACGCAAAAGCACGCCGCCGGGCATGACAAGCCGGCGCTCGCGGCCCTGCGCGGTGCGGCCCGTGAACGCTATCTCGAACGGCTCGTCACTCGCGAAGCGGTAGTCGGGCTCCTGCAGGCGCTCGAGGGCACGGCCCGACAGCCTCGCGCCGTGCCACACCATCGAAATCTTCAGCAGCACGAACGGCGACATGTCCGGGTACTCGGCGCACAGCCGGCGCCATTCCTGCGTCTTTGTCTCGGCCATTTCCATCCCTTCCCGGGACGCTGGGGACGGGTCACCTTGTCCCACGCGTGGGACAAACGAACCCGTCTCCGCTGTCCCCTAGTGGACGACGATGAGCGCCGCGACGATCGCGACGTTGAGACCCACGGCAAACGCTAGGTCGCGGGCGCGCAGGGGCACCTCGAACGCGCAGCGTCGCTCGCGGCCGTCCTCGAACCCGCGCGACTCCATGGCCATGGCCAGGCTCTCCGAGCGCTCGAGGGCGTGCGCCAGCATCGGCACCACGCGCCGGGGCGACAGCGGCCCCACGCGCACGCCGCGGGCGCGAAGGGCCAGGCCCACCTCGCCGTACTCGTCGCGCACCACGGGGAAGAAGTGGTAGGCGGCCAGCACGCCGTAGGCGAACTTGGGCGGCAGCCGGAACTGCTGCATGAGGCTCATGACGAGCTCGAACGCGTCGCTCGTGAACGCGAAGGCCATGCCCAGGCCGCCGTAGGCGAGCACGCGGCTCGCAAGCTGGGCGGCCGTGGTCCAGTCGCTCGCGAACAGCGTGCGCTGGCCAAACATGTCGGCCTCCACCGCGGCCGAGGCGTTGCCGCCCGAGCCGTACATGAGGCCGGTGACGAACAGCGCGAGCGCCGTGAGCGCGAACGGCAGCATCGCCAGCGCCAGGCCCTTTCGGTTCGTGCCGGGCGAGGCGAGCGTGGCCGCGAGCATGACCACGAACACGGCCAGGTTGACGGGCGTGTTGAACGTCACGGACAGAACGAGCGACGCCACGATGAGCGCGGCGAGCTTGCAACCGGGGTTGAGGCTCCTCATGCGCGGCTCCCCTCCCACGCGGGCTCCAGGCGGCCCCGCGCGTACGTCTCGAACTCCTCGGCAGACAGCGGGCGAACGCCGCCGCCCTCCACAAGCAGCACCTGGTTGGCGATGGCGCGGGCAAGCACGAGGTCGTGCGTCGCCACGACGACGGTGAGGCCCGCCGCCACGCGCGCCATGAGCATGTCGAGCATGCGGCGCGTCGAGCGCTCGTCCTGCGCGTAGGTGGGCTCGTCGAGCAGAAGCACGCTCGCGTTGCCCGCAAGCATCGCAAGCATGGCGAGGCGCCGCTGCTGGCCCTGGCTTATCTCGTAGGGCGAGCGCTCGGAGAGGCCCGCAAGGCCGAACTCCTCGAGAAGCGCCGGCACGCGGGCCGCAAGGTCCTCCTCGGCCGCGCCCGGGTTTGCCGCGCGCAGCGTCACGAGCACCTCCTCGCCCACCGTGAGGGCAAGAAACTGCAGACGGGGGTTCTGGAACACGAGGCCCACGCTGCCCTCCACGGCAAGCTCGCCCGCCGTTTCGCACGCACCGGCGATGGCGTGCAGAAGCGTCGACTTGCCGGCGCCGCACTCGCCCACCAGGGCGCACACGCTGCCACGGGGGATGTCGAGGTCAACGCCCGCGAGCACGCGGGTGGCGCGGCGGCTGCGCCCGTAGCCCACGGACAGCCCGCGGGCGCGCACGGCAGACGGCGCGTCCGCGGCCACGGGAGCGGGCGCATAGCCCGCCGCCCACTCCTCGTCCACGAACAGGCCCGCGGCGCGCATCTGCCCCTCGTGGGCCGCAAGGTCGGCAGGGGCGAACGACGCGGCGTCCAGGCTGCCCGAGGAGCGCATGAGCACGACGCGGCTCGCGAACGGCAGCCACCAGCCGGCACGGTGGTCCACGACGACGAGCGTCACGCCCAGCTCGGCGTTGAGGCGGCGCAGCTCGGCGGCAACCGAGGCGCACGACGCCGGGTCGAGGTTGGCGAACGGCTCGTCGAGCACGAGCGTGCGGGCGCCACAGGCAAGTGCCGTGCACAGGGCGAGCTTCTGCTTCGTGCCGCCGGAGAGCCTGCCGATGCGCTCGCCCGCGCGCCCCTCGAGTCCCACGAGGGAAAGGAGCTCGCGGCACCGGGCGCGCATGTCGCCCTCCCAGCCCACGTTCTCCAGCGCAAAGAGCACCTCGCGCTCGACCGTGTCCATGCAGAACTGGTTGTCTGGGTTCTGGAACAGGATCGAGACCTCGCGGCTGCGCTCGCGCGGGCCCATCTCGTCCACGGCGCGGCCGCCCGCGAGCACCTCACCGGAGGACTCGCCGGCGTATGCCGGGTACAGGCCCGCAAGGCACAGCGCCAGCGTGGACTTGCCGCTTCCCGAGGCCCCCATGATAAGGACGACCTCCCCCCGGCCAACGGTCAGGGAGAGGTCGGAGAGCACCGGGTCCGCGTTCTCGCCATAGGAGAACGTGAGGGCGTGGGCCTCGAGGGCGGGCACGGACGTGGCGCGCGCGGCGCCGTTCTCGGCCATGCCGCCCTTCTCGGGCGCGGCGGCAGACAGGCGCTGTTCCTGCGCGCTAGGCACGGGCGCGGCCAAGCGCATAGCCCTTGAGCAGGCCGGTCTTGGCAAGGCCGTCGCCGATGGCCTTGGAGCCAAAGCCGCAGAACACCACGGAGCTCACGAGGCGCACGACGAAGAACAGCACGAGCACGGGCACCGAGATCAGGCCGTAGCCCGAGCGGATGAAGCTCCACACGAAGCTGATGATGGTGCAGAACAGCGAGGCGAGCAGCATGTCCTTCGTCTCGAAGCTCTTGTAGCGGCCCAGGGCGAAGGCGAGCTCTGCGCCGGCGCCCTGCACGAGGCCGGTCACGATGACCATCGGGCCGTACATGTTGCCGAGCAGCACCTCGATGAGCGCGGCGATGACCTCGGACACGAGGGCCACGCCCGGGCGACGGATGATGTAGGCGGCAAGCGTGGAGACCATGAACCAGATGCCGAACACGATCTCGTTGCCCATGGGGCCGATGCCCATGGGCGTGAACGCGGCGACCATGGCCGCCGCGGCGTACACCGCGACGAGGTACACCACGCCGAACACGATGCACAGCATCGCGACGAAGATGATCTCCTGGAACTTCCAGCCGCCCTTGGCGGAACCGTTCTCGTTGGCCATTCCTGTTTCTCCTCTCGAGGCGAAGGGCAGTTGCCCTCGCCATTGGCTATGGGTCCCCTACTCGACCGTGGGGCTGTTGACGTTGATCGTGAAGTGCAGCACGTAGTGGTGGACGCTCTCGGTGTCCTCCATGAGCTGGCAGACGTCGGTGAGGTAGGTGAAGACGTCCTTGATGGAGCCCTCGATGCGCGTGGCGTAGTGGATCGTGGTGGGGTTGAGACCGCGCTCCTCGGCCATGCGCCAGACCTTGGCGATGTCGTCGATGTAGTCGCCCACGCCCATGGGGTACAGCGCCAGCTTGCACAGGCACGGCTGCGTGGCGGCCTCGACGATGGCGTGGTTGGGCGCCTCGCCCTCATAGGCGAGCATGGAGTCGCCAGAGACGTCGCCCGGGCAGCCCTTGGAGACCTGGCCCTCGATGGCCATGTGGACGCCCTCGGTCCAGGCGCTCGCGAACAGCGCGGCCACGGCGTCCATCACGTAGGGCAGCTTGCCTCGGTAGACCGTCGACAGCGCGTCCGTCTCGCTCCAGACGGCAGACGTGTCAACGCGCCCAAGGCCGCCGAGAATGACGTCGATGAAGTTGTCGCACATGGGATAGAGCGTGAAGCGGCAGCCGGAAATCGGCAGGTCGGTGCCGCGGCCGGCCCAGGGAAGGTCGGGCCTGTTGCAGCCCTCGCAGCAAGTGTCGGACATGGTTTCCTCTCGTTCGTGCGCCCGGAGGAGCCGAGAGGAGACGAGCCTGACGAGAAGGGAGGAGGGCGACGAGCGGCACAGCTCTGCCCAAAACAGCCGCAGAAGAGCGGCAAGCTTCCCTACGCTGGTCCTAACCAGGTCAGGTTCAAGGGGTTGGAAATCCTCTCAGCTCTTTCGAGCACCCCCAGCTAACGGTTTGGCATTATAGGCAGCCGGACGCGCGCGTCAAGCTCTTCTCGGCACAAGGCCGTGTCCAGCGCGGCGGCAGTTGTCCCGGCACCGTTGTCACCGCGCGTGCGCAAACGTTTACGTTTTGCCGGGCCGCGCTTGTGCAACACTAGGGGCATCGCAGGCGCACGGGGGCGTGCGCCCCAACAGGAGGGACAGACATGTTCAGATTCGGCCTGCTCACGAGCGGCGGCGACTGCCAGGCGCTCAACGCAACCATGCGCGGCATCGCCAAGACCATCTACCGCAATGCGCAAGACAAGGTCGAGGCATATGGCTTCGAGGACGGCTACCAGGGCCTCATCTACGGCCGCTACCGCAAGATGGAGTGGGGCAACTTCTCGGGCCTGCTCACGCTGGGCGGCACGATCCTGGGCACGAGCCGCACGCCGTTCAAGCTGCTCGACACGCCCGAGGCAGACGGCGTGGACAAGGTCCCCGCCATGGTCAAGACCTACCGCAAGCTTAAGCTCGACTGCCTGTTCGTGCTGGGCGGCAACGGCTCCACCAAGACGGCGAACCGCCTGCGCGAGGAGGGCCTCAACGTCATCGCACTGCCCAAGACAATCGACAACGACACGTGGGGCACCGACATGACGTTTGGCTTCCCGAGCGCCGTCGACATCGCCACGAAGTGCATCGACGACCTGCACACCACGGCCAACAGCCACCGCCGCGTCTTCGTGGTGGAGATCATGGGCCACAAGGTGGGCTGGATTCCGCTGTACGCGGGCATCGCCGGCGGGGCCGACGTCATCCTCATCCCCGAGATTCCCTATGACATGGACAAGGTCGTCGAGACGATCAAGCGCCGCGACGAGGCGGGCGGGCGCTTCTCGATCGTCGTGGTGGCAGAGGGCGCCATCTCCAAGGAGGAGGCGGCCATGAAGAAGAAGGACTACAAGAAGAAGGTGGCCGCGCGCGTGCAGCCCTCCGTGGCCTACGACATCGCCGGAGAGATCGCCAAGCGCATCGACCACGAGATTCGTGTGGCGGTGCCCGGCCACACGCAGCGCGGCGGCGAGCCGAGTGCGCAGGACCGCATCTTTGCCACCCAGTGCGGCGTCGAGGCCGCTCGCGGCGCGCTGGCCGGCGAGTTTGGCTACATGATCGCCCAGCGTGACGGCCACATGGCCCGCATCCCGCTCGAGCAGGTCGCCGGCAAGCTCAAGTACGTGGACCCCAACGGCGAGCTCGTCCAGGAGGCAAAGCTTCTGGGCATCTCCTTCGGCGACGAATAGGCCGAGAAGGACGGCGAGTCCAGTCAGCCAGTTGATTGAGGCAAGTCCAACGCTTTTGATAGCCCGCAATGACAGCACAGGCGCTGTCGTCGCGGGCTATTTTTGTTGGCAATCACCGTTCGCCGGTTCGCGTTTATCATTCGCCGGGATAGAACATAATTTAAGAGACTATTTACTATCCTTTAAATAGTTAAAAATTAGCGGATATGAAAGGAGGAATCGTCAGCTCTTCCGGCTTAGTTACAGAAAGGACAGATATGAAGCCCGCAATTCGCACGTTAGTAATCACGTGTCTCACAGCCGCCCTTCTCTGCCCAATTCAGGCTCTAGCTGTTGAGCTCAATCCCGCAAACCAAGTTTCAGCAGACGAATACATCGAAGCCGTTATGGAAGAGTATGGAAAGTACGGCATTACGATGCGAGTTATCGACGACTCGAACAAACTAGATTCTCCCATCTTGAGAGAAACTCTTGAAACGGAGCTGTCAGAAATCAGAGCCCAGTGCGCTGCTCACGCAACGGAGTCTCGAAGCGAGCTTGTCCCTTCAAATGCATCGGCTTCCCCACTGGCGATGTATAGCGATAAGACTTTTACCGGGACAGTCCAGTCAACCGCCCTTCCAGGAGTCGCGACGGCAACAATCGTTTGCCAGGTTAAGGCAACACTCAACATCCAGGCAGGAACTCTAGTATCAATTAACAGTTCTTCGAGCTACTGCTCGCTTGGTACCAATTTATCTTCATGGCAGCAAACGTCCCTTACAACGAGCAGGACAAAGCTCGGGAGCAGGGACGCAATTAAAGCCCACCTCGTTGGGTACGCCCACTTTAGTTACACTCACCCACAGACGGGGTTCAATGTCAGCTCAAGCGTACCCGTCGATAACTATTTCACCTGGGCGGCCATCTAACGGATGAAATAACTGAATGAAGCAGGGAGGCGACCATGACCGAGACGACCGTGCAGTTCATTTGGTTCATCGTTATCACGCTGGCCGCAACGCTGCTGCAGATCGCTCTGTTCCTGGGTGTCGTTGCCCTGGTTGTCCTCATCGTCAAAAAGCTGTGGAAGTAGCGGTGGCGTACAGGACCGCCCAACCAAAAGCGCCCTGCCTCGACCGTTGTCGAGGCGGGGCGCTCGCATGTGACAGCGTCAAATGCCGGCGTTACGCCAGCATGGCGCCATCGGCACCGTCGATGCGAAGATCTGCGTTGTAGAAGGCCGTGAGCGCCGCGATGGCAAGCGCCACGTCACGCGTGCCGCCCGTCTCGAAGCTCGAGTGCATGGCAAGCTGCGGCAGGCCCACGTCAACGGCGTGCATGCTCACCTGCGTGTTCGACAGGTTGCCCAGCGTGGAGCCGCCCGCCATGTCGCTGCGGTTGGCAAACGCCTGCACCGGCACGTCGGCGTCGGCGCACACGGCCTGGAACACGGCGCGGCTGAAGGCGTCCGTGCAGTACTTCTGGTTCGCGGCCTCCTTCACCACGAGGCCGCCGTTCAGGCGACAGCGGTTGGCGGAGTCGTACTTGCCGGCCTGGTTGGGGTGCACGGCATGCGCGTTGTCGCAGCTCACGAGCATGGACTTGGCGATGGCCTGGTGCAGCTCGTCGGTGGTGTGGCCAAGGGCGGCGTTCAGGCGGCAGAGCGTGTCGGCGAGCACGGTGGACATGGCGCCCTGCTTGGTGTTCGAGCCAACCTCCTCGTTGTCGAAGCAGCAGTAGACGCTCACGTCGCGCTCGTTGTCGCTGGCGATGAACGCCTTGAGCGACGTGAACGCGCAGGCGAGGTCATCGAGCTTGGGTGAGGAGACGAACTCGCTGGCGGCGCCCCACACGCAGGCGCGCTGACGGTTCACGAGGAACAGGTCGCGGGCCACGATCTGCTCGGGCTCGATGCCGAGGTGCTCGGCCACGAGCGCGTCGACCGTGCCGGCCGTGCAGTCGCCGGCGGACATGATGGGGCACAGGTCGCTCGCACGGTTGGGCGAGAACTTCTCGTTCACCGAGCGGTCGAGGTGGATGGGCAGGCTCGGGATCATCGCGACGTCACGATCGAGTGACACGAGGCGGCTCTCGATGCGCGAGCCTTCGCGCACCAGAACGCGACCGGCGAGCGACAGGGGCTTGTCGAACCACGTGTAGTCGATCATGCCGCCGTAGGCCTCGGTGTCCAGGCGCAGGTAGGACTCGGGACCCTCCATCTCGGCGGCGTTCTTGAGCTTGAACGTGGGCGAGTCGGAGTGCGAGGCGGCGAGCTGGAAGTGGTAGCTCGAGTCCTCCTCGCCCAGACGCGCACCCACCTTCCAGGCGATGACGGTGGAGTTGTTGCGGCACGTGTAGTAGCTGCCGCCCGCGCGGACGTCCCACGCGCCCGTCTCGGGCAGATAGGTGAAGCCGGCCTCGTCCAGGTAGGAGCGGATGGCGGCGGCGGAGTGGAACATGCTCGGGCTCTTCTGGATGAAGCTCACGAGCTCCTCGGCGAGCGCGACGTCGCCGGCGGTGGTCTTGGCTGCGATGCCCATGGGGTATCCCTTCTGACGCATGGTTGCTCGACAAAGTCTAGCACCCGCCCGGCGCGAACAGGGGACGTAGCGACGTTCGCGCGCGACGCCCGCCCGCGCACGTACAATACGGCCGAGAATAACGCCCGAGAGGAGAGTCGCATGACCACAAGCAGCCCCAACGTCCTCGTCATCCTGCCCCTGAGCGACGCGCAGCGCGCCCGTCTCGAGGCCGGCGCGCCAAACGCCCACTACACGTATGTGGCGGCCAAGCCCGGCGCGATGCTGGGCGAGCCCTCGGCCGAGCAGGTAGCCGGCGCTGACGTCATCGTGGGCAACGTCGACCCCAAGCTGCTGGCTGGGGCCGGCGCGCTCAGGCTGCTGCAGCTCAACTCTGCCGGCTATGACAACTATCTCGCCGCCGGGACCGTCCCCGCAAGCGCCGCGCTTGCCTGCGCCACCGGCGCGTACGGCCAGGCCGTCTCCGAGCACCTCTTTGCCATGCTGCTCGCGATGCTCAAGCGCCTACCCGGCTACCACGAGCTCCAGCGCTCCCACGAGTGGGGCGACCTTGGCCCGGTGTGCACGCTTGCCGGCGCCAACGTTCTCGTGCTGGGCACGGGCGACATCGGCAGCCACTTCGCGCGCCTCTGCGCGGCAATGGGCGCCCGCGTGACGGGTGCCAACCGCCACGGCGGCGCGGCGCCCGAGGGCTTCGAGCGTGTGGTCACCATGGATGAGCTGCCGCAGGCCCTTGGCCAGGCAGACGTCGTGGCGTCGTTCGTGCCGAGCACGGCCGAGACCCGCGGCCTGGCAGACGCCCGCTTCTTCTCGGCCATGCGCGAGGGCTCGTACTTTGTGAACGGCGGGCGCGGCGACCTCGTCGTGGACCGCGACCTCGTGGCGGCGCTTGAGGGCGGACATCTCGCGGGCGCGGCGCTCGACGTCACGGCCCCCGAGCCGTTACCGACTGATCACCCCTACTGGGATGCCCCGAACCTGCTGCTCACGCCGCACGTTTCTGGCGGGTTCCACCTCCCGGTGGTGCTCGACAACATCGCGGGAATCGCCGCCGAGAACCTCGCGCACCTCACGGCCAGCGAGCCGATTCGCAACGAGGTCAGGCACTAGGGCAGGCGTGAGGGCCGTCTGGCAAGCGACCTACGTGGCGCGAAACGATTTCCACCGTCCGAAACTCAAGAAGTGTATGGCATTGGCGGCTTTTAGCGGACATCGCTAAAAGCCGCCATTTGCATAATCCCAGGTAAACGAGCCGTCGCTAAAATTGACCCACCAAGCAAGTCGCGAATCCTCGCCCGAGGTCGTACACTTCTCGACTTTCGGACGAGAAAAGAGATCGCCCTCCCGCTAGATCGCTTGCCGGGTTGCCGCGCAGCCCCCTACTTGCGACCAAACAGCTCGCGGGCGCGGTCGCGCAGGCCCGACCGCGTGATGGCGCCCTCGTAGCGCTCGATGCGCATGCGCGGGAACGCGTTGAAGAAGCGCAGGTCGCGCTTGCCCAGGCGCACAACGGCCGCCTCGGCGGCGCGCTCGAGCCACTCGGGCCGCGACGGCCTCCTCAGCCCGCGCGCCCGCGCCGCCGCGCTGCGCATCATGTCCGTGGCAGAGCCAAGGCCCGCGGCGGCCACGCGCGGGTCAAGCCTGCTCACGAGCTCGCTCGCGGCGTCGCGCGTGCGCTCGTAGGCCTCGGCGGCACCCTCAACCACGGAGTCCGGAAGCCGCTCGAGCATGCGGTCGGACGCCTCGCCGAGCGACTCGTCGAGCCTGATCGAGATCTCGGTGCGCAGCGACTCGAGCTGCGCGGACAGGCGCCGCCAGCTCGCCATCGCAAACACGAGGTCAAGCGCGAGGACCACGCCCAGAAGCATCGCCACCACCTCGAGCACAACTGCCGGCAGCGCCGAGAGCCCCGCGAGAAGCGCAGGCTGCGTCACGCGACACACGAGCGTGGCGCCCGCGCCAAACATGAGGAACCCGTACAGGCACACGCGCCCGTGGATGTTGAGAGGCTTGTCGTCGTAGTTCCAAAAGCGCGCGCCGCACGTCTTCTCGAGCGCCACGCCCACAACGTACTCGAGCACGCAGCATGCCAGCCCCGAGACGAGAAACTGCGCCACGGGGTTCTCGACCCCGCGCAGGAACAGCCAGCAGAACAGGCACCCCACGCCGTAGATGGGGCAGATCGGCCCCAGCAGAAAGCCGCTGTTGGAGAAGCGCCCCTGGTTCATCATCGAGCAGACGGTGGACTCCCACAGCCACCCGCCAAAGCCATAGACGAGAAACGACAGGAACAGCCCCGAGAGCGGGGCCTGCGGCACGGACGCGGCAACGAGCGCGGGCACGTCGGCGGGCATCATCGGCTCCCCTCCCCCTTGCGGTCAGCCGCAGACGCGCGCCGACCAATCAGGCGAGACAGCGCTGCCACGCGCGGCTCGACGGTCTCGCGCAGGGCGCACACCTTGTCGGCGCAGCACACGATCCACGCCTCGCGGCACGCGGGAGGCACGGGCACGAGCGGGAACATGTGCCTCACGATGACGTTCTTCTCGCGCGGGGTGAGCGCAAAGTCATGGCTCGCGTTCGCAAGCGCAAAGAACGGGTGACGAAAGCCGTGGAGGCGATGGCTTGGGTCGGGGTCATGCCAGTCGTAGAGGAAGTAGTCGTGCAGAAGGGCCCCGCGCACGAGCGAGGAACGGTCCACGCGCACGCCCAGGCGCGCGAGGGCGTCTGCCATGCGGCAGCTCTGCCGCGCCACCGACACGACGTGGTCGTAGACGCTCACGTCACCGTGCTGGATGAAGGCCCGGCACTCGCCAAGCCTGCCGCCGCGCTCGAGCCGTGCGGCCTGTGCCGCGACCTCTTCCGTGACCCCCATGGTCCTCCCCTCGTCTTCTCGCCCCTAAGCCTACCAGCCCAGGCCCCGTCCCAATGGGGTCAGACCCCTTTGGGACGCTCCGTTGGGACCGCACCGCTCGCCTCGCGCGTCCGTTAAACCGCCCGTCTCGCGCGCCGACACAGGCCGCTCACCACTTTTGTCCCCAAATGTGCAAAGCTATATGTTTGCAAACGCGAGATGCCAGGGCGAGCGAGGAGGGTGCATGTATCTCGAGCACATCGAGTCACCTGCGGACGTGAGGGCGCTTCCCGCCTCCGCCATGCCGACGCTGTGCGCAGAGATCCGCGACGCCATCATCGCGAGTTCGGCCAAGGTGGGCGGCCACGTGGGCCCCAACCTGGGCATCGTCGAGCTCACGGTGGCGCTCCACCGCATGTTCAGCTCCCCCACCGACAAGCTCGTCTTCGACGTCTCGCACCAGACGTACGCCCACAAGATGCTCACGGGCCGCGCCTGGAACTACCTGGACGAGAACCGCATGGGCACGCTCTCGGGCTTCGCGAGCCCCGTCGAGAGCGAGCACGACCACTTCTCCATGGGCCACACCTCAACCTCCGTGAGCCTCGCCTGCGGCCTGGCCCGTGCGCGCGACCTCGCGGGCGACACGTATGACGTCGTGGCCGTGATCGGCGACGGGTCGCTGTCGGGCGGGCTGGCCTTCGAGGGCCTCGACGACGCCGCGCGCCTGGCCACGAACCTCATCATCGTCGTGAACGACAACGAGTGGTCCATATCCGAGAACCAGGGCGGGCTGTACGCCGCGCTCGCGCGCCTGCGCGAGACGGGCGGCACGGCGGCCGACAACCCGTTCCGCGCGCTGGGGCTGGGCTACGCCTACGTCGAGGACGGCAACGACGAGCAGGCCGTCGAGGCGGCGCTTGCGCGTCTACGTGGCTGCGCACGCCCGACCGTTCTGCACGTCCACACGCACAAGGGGCTGGGCTTTGCCCCGGCCGAGGCAGACGAGGAGAGCTGGCACCACGTGGGGCCATTTGACCCCAACACGGGCGAGAAGCTCGGCGGCGGTCGTGCGAGCGGGGGCATTGTTGCCACCAAGCCTGAGACCTACGCGGACATCACGGGCGAGCACCTGTTGGCTCGCATGGCCTCTGACCAGCGACTTATTGCCATCTCGAGTGCCACGCCCTACATGATGGGCTTCACGGCTCCGCGCCGTGCGGCGGCCGGGCGCCAGTTCGTGGACGTCGGCATCGCCGAGGAGCACGCCGTGACGCTGGCCGCCGGCCTTGCCGTGGGCGGCGCGCACCCGGTCTACGGCGTGTACGGAACGTTTCTGCAGCGCGCCTACGACCAGATCTGGCACGACGTGTGCCTGAACGCAGCACCCGCCACCATCCTCGTGTTCGGCTCGAGCGCGTTTGGCACAACCGATGCCACCCACCTGGGCTTTTATGACATCGCGATGCTCGGCGACATGCCGGGCCTCACTTACCTCGCGCCCACGTGCCGCGAGGAGTACCTCGCCATGCTCGACTGGGCGCGCAGCTACGAGGGCGGCCCCGTGGCCATCCGCGTGCCCGGCGCGGGCGTCGTGTCTCGCCCGGGCGTCACGCTGCCGGCAGACGGCTTTGCGAGCGGGCTGCCCGAGGTCGTGCGCGAGGGAGCCGGCGAGGTGGCCATTCTCGCGCTAGGGGCCACGCTGCCACTGGGCCAGCGCGTCTGCGAGCGCTTGACCGAGAAGGGCGTGGACGCCACACTTGTGAACCCGCGCTATGCCTGCGGTATCGACCGCGACTGGGTGCAGGGGCTCGCTGCGAGCTTCCGCATGGTCGTGACGCTCGAGGACGGCGTGCGCGACGGCGGCTTTGGCAGCCGCATCGCCTGCATCCTGGGCCCCACGGGCGTGCGTGTGCGCTGCTTTGGCCTCACCCACGGCTTCCCCGACCGCTACGAGCCGGCGGAGCTTCTCGAGGCCTGCGGCATGACCGAGGAAAACGTCACGGCCGAGACCCTCACGCTGCTCGAGCGCTAGCGAGTCATCCCGGACAACGCAGCCAGGCTCCGTTGTCCCACCCGCGCAGGACACCACCTGCACACAAATCGGGGTTATCGGACAGCAGCGAGCGCTTGCGACTCCGATAGCCCCGTTTTTCGTGCAGTTTGGCCCGCCGAGAGGCCGTTTTTGGCCGATAAGGCCGAATTCCGTGCAGGTGCCGCGCAGGAGATGCGCCCGCCCCCTACGGCTCGAGCTTCACCGAGCCGCGGGCAACCATATCCTCGAGCGTCTGCGGCGCGCAGAACGTGTGCGGGTCGAGCGACACGGTGGCAGCGGGGTCGTCGAGCGCGCTGATGGCGTTCATCTCGGCCTCAGTCAACGCGAAGTCCATGACATCCATGTTCTGGCGCATGCGCTCGGGATGCGTGGACTTGGGCAGCACCACGTGCCCCTTCTGCACGTGCCAGCGAAGCACCACCTGCGCCGCACTCACGCCGTGGGCCGCCGCGGCCACCTCGACGGGCTCGCTCGAGATGTCCGAGCCGTGCCCCAGCGGCGAGTAGGCCTCCACCGCAATGCCGTGCGCGGCGCAATAACCTTCGAGCTCAGGCTGCCAGAACCTCGGGTGGCTCTCGATCTGGTTGACGTCAGGGACCACGCCGGTCTCGGCGATGATGCGCTCGAGATGCTCCGCGAGGAAGTTCGACACGCCAATCGCTCGCACATAGCCCTGCTCGCGCAGGTGAACGAACGCACGCCATGTGTCCACGTAGTTGTCGAGCGTAGGCGTGGGCCAGTGGATGAGGAACAGGTCGATGGCGTCGAGGCCCAGCGCCTTCCTCGACTCATCGAACGAGCGAAGCGTCTGCTCGTAGCCATGGTCGCCATTGCGCAACTTCGTGGTCACGAACGTCTCGTCGGCCTTGCCGGTAGCTGCGAGTGCGGCCCCCACCTGGGCCTCGTTGAGGTAAGCCTGCGCCGTATCGACGTGACGGTAGCCAAGCGAGAGCGCGTCCTCGACGGCCTGCTGCGCCTCATAGGGCCAGATCTTGAACGTGCCAAAGCCCACGAGCGGAATCTCGACGTCATTACCGATGAGCCTGGTGGGGACATCCGCCCCAAAGTGCTTGTCCATCGCCGTCTCCCCCATCCGCTTAGTCGGGCAGGTTGCTCATGTACTCGGACAGCTCCGCGCTCGCGGCCTGCTCGTCCGGCCCCTCGACGCGCAGCAGGACCTCGGAGCCCGAGTAGATGCCCGCACCCATGATGGCCAGGATGCTCTTGGCGTTCACGGCCTTGCCCTTGTACACGACCTCGACCTTGCTCTCGTACTTGCCCGCCAGCTCAACGAGCTTGGAGGCCGGCCGTGCGTGCAGCCCCTCCGCGTTGTTGACGACGAATTTCTCCTCATACATGGGATGCTCCCTTCATTTGCTCTCGATAGCGGTGCGGGGCGACGCGCGGTAGGAGGCGCGCCGCCCCAAAATGGGCGTCAGTCCCTAGACGATGCCGAGCAGGGCCAGGACGATGGCGAGTCCCAGCACGCCGAACATGATGACGTTCACGTTCACGCGCTTGAGCATGAGGCCCAGGCAGCCCGTCGTGACCAGAAGCGGCACGAGGCCCTTGAAGATGGAGTCAAGGTAGGTCTGGAGCAGGATCGGGTCCTGGCCCTCGATCACGAACTGCACGGCAGAGGTGAACGAGACCGTGGAGGCCGTCATGCCGCCCACCATGATGAGGCCGAGGATGGAGGCGCACTTGGTGATCGTCCTCATGAGGCCGCCCTCGTTCATCTTGGCGAGGAAGTCACTGCCAAGGGTGAAGCCGGCGTAGGTGAGGTAGTAGCGGCACAGGATGGACGGGATGTTGTAGATGAGCAGGAACATGAGCGGGCCAAGCCAGGAGCCCTGGGCGGCGAGGCTGATGCCGACCGAGGCGGCGATGACTCGCAGGACGCCCCAGAAGATGGCGTCGCCGATGCCCGACATCGGGCCCATGAGCGCCGTCTTGATGGCCGTGATGGAGCGGTCGTCGAAGTCGGGGTCGGTGGCGTTCTCCCTCTCCATGGCGGCCACGAGGCCGATGCAGAAGGTGCCGACGTTCTGCGTGATGTTGTAGAACATCGTGTGGCGGACGAGCGCGTCGGTGAACTCGGGCGTGCCCTCCTTGTAGTAGCGCCTCAGGGCCGGCATGATCGTCCAGATGAAGCCCACGGCGTGCATACGGACCTGACCACCGGTGCGGCCGGAGAAGATCGGGAAGGAGCGGAGGAAGATGCTGTTGAGCATCTTCTTGTCTTCAACAGAGAGGTTCTGGTTCAGCTTGCTCATGACAGGAATCCCTCCACGTCGTCGGTGTCATTCTCCTGGGAAGCGTTGGCAACGCCGCTCTTCTGGAGGTTCTTGATCTCGATGTCGCGCATGGCGGTGATCACGATGATGATGGCGCCGAGGGCGGCAAGGGCAACGAGCGGGATGCCGAAGTAGATGACGAGCACGAAGCCGAGCAGGTAGTAGACCGCGAGCTCCTTGCTCCAGAGCATCTTCATCAGGATGGCGAGACCAACGGCGGGCATGAGGCCACCGGCGGCCTTGAGACCGCGCATGACGACGTCGGGGATGTTGTCCACGAACGCCTGGACAACGGAGGAACCGAGGTAGACGCCAAAGAACATGATGACGGCGAGGATGGAGAAGCGCAGGAACCACGTGAAGTAGTTGAGCGCGAACAGCTTCTTGGCCGAGCCCTCGGCGGCGAACTTGTCAATGAGCGGGACCCAGACGTTGAACGCCACGTTGTTGAGGAACATGAACACGAAGGCGGCGACGACGCCGATGGGGATGGCCAGCGCCACCGCTGCGTCCTGGCTGATGCCGCTCGTCACGGCAAAGGCGACGGCGAAGGCCGTGGCCGTGGCAGGCTCGGAGGAGATGGATCCGCCGATGTTCACGGCGCCCATGTAGATCGCCTCGAGCGTGGCACCCAGCATGAGGCCAGTAACGGGATCGCCGAGGAACAGGCCAACAATGGGGCCAACGACGAGCGGGCGCTCAGTCATGCACTGGCCGAACATCCAGTTGCCGGCATAGCAGAGAAAGTACGCTACGGCGGTGAGAAGAGCCGCTTGCATCATCTGGAAACGCCTCCCTTAGCTCTGGGCCACGGCGAGCATCTTGCTCGCGGGGGTCTTGGGATCGGTGGGAATGACCTGGCCGTACACGGACACGCCTTGCTGGTCGTTCAGCTCGCGAAGCGCCTCGAGCTCGTTGGGGTTCAGGATGCACTGAGGCGTCACCTGGACCATGAGCGACTTGTCGGTGTCATCGAAGCGGCCGGCGTTGGCGACGTTGACGCTCTCAACGAGACCGGGGCAGCTCTTGACGATCTTGAGGGCGTCGGCAACGTTGTTCGTGAGCACGAACATACGCATGTCCTTGGCGCGGGGATCGTTGAAGACCTTGATGCAGTCGTCAACGGACTTGATGAGGAGCTTGATGCCAGTGGGCGTGGCCATCTGGAGCGTCATCTTGGTGACGTCGTTGACTGCAGCGTCATCGTTGGCAACGACGATGCGCGGGCAGTTCAGCTCCTTGGACCACACTAGGGCGACCTGGCCGTGAATGAGTCGGTCGTCTACTCGGATGGATGGAATCACGTCTTTCTCCCTTCGTCCCTTTTCCCTTACCTGCGTCCCGCGGGGCGCGTCATACACGCTCTCGAGCCATCTGCCTAGCTGAGGAAGTCGTCCTCGTTGGCCACCTCCTCGTCGCTGACGGGCTCAGGCTCGACGATCTGCACGCTGGACTGCTCGATGATCTCTTCCAGGACCTCCCGGGTGACGATGCGCGGATCGAGCGCCACGCCCAGGACGACCATGAGGTTCGTCCCCGTCACCAGGGTGAGATTGGGGTTCGCAAACGGGTTGGCGCGCACGACTCGCTGGTTCACGCTGCCCGAGAGAATGTCAGTGAAGATGAAGCCCTGATCTTCCTCGCCCACCGACGCGATGAAGGCGTCGATCTTGGGCGAGTAGTCGCCCGGCTCGTCATCGGTGTAGGCGTCGATGACGTCAATCTGGCACGGCTCGCCGGCCAGGATGCCGATGGCGCTCTTGATGCCACTCGCGAGGTGGCCATGGGTCGCGATGAGAATCTTCTTGGCCATGATGGTCTCCTAGCCTTCCTGCCCGGCCGTCGTGTCGGCGGGGTCGTTGTCGAAGAAGTCGTCTTCCGTGCACTGGGTGGTCTTGCCGGTGTCCTCGAGCTCGATGAGGTCGTAGAGGTAGTTGATCTCGCCCACGGGCAGATCGACGCCGTAGGTGCGCGTGACGCCCGAGAAGCTCGAGCGTGCGCGGCGTACGAAGTCACCGTGCTCGGAGACGAAGGCGTCCGAGTCGCCGTAATCGAGCGCGACCTTGGTCACGAGGCGCTCCACGAGGTAGCTGATGTGGATGTAGAGGCGAAGCCTCGTGCCGTAGGAGAAGCGCTTGCCGAGGCTTGCCTGCAGCAGGTCGAGCGACTCGGACACGACGTCCATGAGGTGGTTGGGCTCGAGGATCGTGAGGTGATGCATGAGGTTCTCGAGCGAGAAGTTGCGGATGAGGTTGTTCTTGAGCTCGGAGATCTCGTCGGGGGCGAGGTAGTTCTCAAGGCCCAGGCCCAGGCCGTCGTCGCTCTTGAGCTCGGTGATGTCCTCGAGCGACATGAAGCTCGTGCCGGCGATGCCCGGGTCGGTGGCTCCGAAGACGAACAGGACGTTGCGGCGCGTCACCTGCGAGATATCACCGCGGCTGCGCGCGAGCTCGAAGTAGTCGCACGGCACCATCTCGACGGGGATGGGGCGCGGAAGGCTCTTGATGAACAGGTCAGAGATCCTCGTGGCAGCCATCTCGCCGTTCTCGGAGACGAACAGGATGCAGTCGCTCGACTGCTCCACGGCGGACAGCGACCAGCTCGCACGCGAGACGTCGCACACGTGCTCGAGAATGGCCTTCATCTGCTCCTGCTGGACGATCATCTCGCCCGCCTCAAGGGCAAGCGCCGTGGACACGTTGTTGATGACGCCCACCGATACGCCCAGGTAGGAGGAGAGCTGCTTGCCTATACGCTCGAGGCTTCCCATGTCGACCATCACGAGCACATCGGTGGACAGCGGCGAGCGCGAGAGGTAGCGCTCGAGCTGGGTCACCACCTGGTCCGCCGAGACGTCGATGGGCATGTCGATGGCGTCAAAGACATGCTCGCCGATGATGGTGTTCACGGAGTCGGCGATGGAGCTCGCCGTGGAGTGGCCGTGTGCCACCACAACTGCCTGGCAGGTGCGCATGGAGTGCTCGCGCAGGTACCAGTGCAGGTAGAACGAGAACAGCGAGAGGCTCTCGGTATCGACGCGCCAACCCAGGTAGTCACGCAGGTAGGAGCGTAGGTGAGAGACGACGTCGTACTCGGTTCCATACTTCTGGCGCACGAGCTGGGAGAACGCACGGATCGCCGAGGAGGACTCCGTGCGCCAGCGGCCCAGGGCCACCTGGTTGTTGCGGAAGAAGTGAACGGTCGCCACGAGGTGGCGCGAGAAGTTCACCGGCTCGCGCAGGCCATAGCGATCGAACACCTGGCGCACGATGTCGCCCACGGCAGCCTCGCCGAGAAGGGCGTTGCGGTCGCGCTCGACGTAGTCGAAGAAGTTCGAGAGGGCGTTCTTGGCGAGCCCCTCCACGTCGTCTCCCTCTGAGGCGGAGTCGAGGGCGAACAGCGAGATGAAGCGGTCGAGGATGTCGATGGCCTCGGCGCCGGTCTGCGAAGGATCGTACAAGTCGACGTCGATGAGGCCAGGCTCATCGGTGAGCTCGAGGTCATGGGCGATACCGACGCTGCCGGGAATGTGGTAGGAGAACACCTTGAGCTCGGCGGCGCCCTGGTTATCGGAGTCTGCCATGGCGCTTGCGCACGTGAGGCTCACGGCACGCTTGAGCCCGTCGATGTTGTCTGCGAAGCGCTGGGAGGAGAGCCTGCGGATGACCGAGCGACTCACCTTGATGGGACGGCCGATGTTGGCCTCCTCGCGCCTCAGGAGCTTGAAGATCCAGGACTCCTTCTCCTCCGTGCCGCGCTCGTCAAGAGCGGGCACGAAGCACAGCGCCGGAATCGAGGCGGCCCAAGGGCGACTCGTGACGTCGGCGGGATCGCCGTTGTACTCGAAGAACAGGCGAGACGTGCCACGGCGGGCGCGCTTGGGACCGCCATCGGACAGGCGCGTCTCGAAGCGGCCGAGCAGCTCGGCCATCTGGTCATCGGAGAGCAACTGGGCGTTCTTGACCCAGATGACGCGCGTCTCGCGAGAGGAGAGCAGGCCCTCGTGGCTCTCGTCACCAAGCAGGCCTCGAACAAGCTCACTCGCGCCACTGGCGGCGTCAAGCAGCCCCGCGTGTGCGCGGTCGGTGATGATGCCCTCGGAGACGCAGTAGCTCGTGATGGAGTTCTCGATCCCGCGACGGCCGCTGCCCATCGTGCCCACGAGCATGAGCGGCAGGCCGCAGGGCGGATAGGAAGCCGCGGCCTTCGCCTGCTCGACGACGCTGCGCAGCGACCCCGTGGCGCCGATGAGGTCCTCGAAGTCGTAGACGCTCCCGCGCGCGGTCTCGATGGCGCCCACGAGCTCGTCGACGCTCACGAACGTGTCGGTCTCGGGACAGACGCCGAAGGCGGCCTCGATGGCACGGCGGCCATAGAAGAGGGCAGGGCGCGAGGCGACCTTCACGAGCAGTCCCTCGCCCACGAGCTCGTTCATGTACTGGCTGGCCAGCGAGCGGCTAATGTGCAGCGTGTCGGCTATGTAGGAGGCCTGGAAGAAATCGGCCTCGTGCACATCGTGGGTTCGCGTGCACGAATCCAGGATGTCATAGACGCGCTCTTTGCTGGTCTTTGGTGTCTGCATGATCCCTCTCTCCTAACTGGCTACCAGAATGCCGTGCGGGACGCGGGGCGTCCGTTCTGTTGAGCAACCTCGTCACAGGTCGTCACGTGCGTTGGCGGCTACGTCATTTGTCGAGCAGCCGCAAACGTTGTGTCGAGCGCATCTGCCACAGTGACGAAACGAGGCGGAGGGGCGTGGCCCACGCGGGACGACGCACCTCCGCCTCTTGGCAGATAGTTGAAAGTATATGTACGCCAAACGCTCGCCAGATGAGGACAGTAATTCGTCAACAGAACGTTACGTAGCGCGGCAGGGGCTCTCCCAGAAGCGGGCGCAGCCACGTGCGATACGCCTCTGTCACGCCGTTGCCCCGCTCGTTGATGAACTCGGGCGGCACGCGGCGTTCCTCGAGCATCACGCGCTCGATGGGAATGCGCACGAGGCGTGCCTCGTAAGGCTCGGTCGAGACGCGCTCGATGCCCACCATCGTGCCCGAGTCTCCGTCAAGCGCGGCCCGCACCGCCTCGCGGCCGCAGGCGATGGCTTCCTCGCGGTCCACGGGGCTCTGCCACGCAATGGAGCAGCGGCCTATGAGCCCCGGCTTCTCGGAGCGTGCGCGACAACCGAGCTCGGAAATGATGAGGCGAGCGAGATGGGCGGAGACATCGCCAAAGTAGGTGGCGCGCTCCGTGTGCAGAAGCGGCTCGGCAACCGGCTCGCCACCAGCCTTGTGCAGCCCTTCGCTCACCACGATCACGCCGGAACGCTTCTCGTCCACGAGGCGTTGGGCATCGTCGAGAAAGGCCCGCTCGTCGAAATCTCGCTCGGGCAAGAATATGAGGTCAGGACCGCAGACGCCGGACTCGTCCGCAAGCGACGAGGCCGCGGCCACCCATCCCGCGTTTCTTCCAAGCGTCTCAACGACCGAGATGTGCGCGGGAAGCCCATGGACGTCCGCGCACATCGCCGATACACTCGCAGCCATGAAGCGCGCCGCGCTCGCAAAGCCGGGCGCGTGGTCCGTGACGGCAATGTCATTGTCCATGGTCTTGGGAATGCCCACGACGTCGACCTCGACGCCCTGCTCGCGACATGCCCGCCAGATCTTGCCACACGTGTCCTGCGTACCGTTGCCGCCCGTGCAGAGCAGCCACCGGATGCCCTGGCGCTCAAGGGCACGAGCGATCTCGACGTAGTCATCCGGGCCGAGCGGCTTTCTGCTCGACCCGATGGCCGAGGAGGGAGAGCTCGGCAGCATCTCGAGGCGAGACGCCAGCACGCCCGCAAAATCGAGGAGGTTGCCCTCCGTGATGCCTCCCACGCCGCCGATGGCTCCGAGCACCCGTCCCACGGACGGGTTGGCTAGTGCCTCGGTCACGGCACCGTACAGCGACGCGTTGATGACGGCCGTGGGGCCGCCGCCGTGCATAACGAGAAGGCCGTCCGCTCCCATGGCGCCCTCCTACTCCGCGTACTCATCCACGAGCGCCGCGAGCTCCTCGTCTTTGCAGCCCGCGCGGAACACCGCAAGGAAGTTGGGCGTAATGGCCTGGCGCACGATGGCCGGGTCGATGGCGCGGATGGCGGCCGGCAGGTCCTTGGCCACGGCGCGCTTGACGCCATCGAGGATGCCGGCGTTTCGGTTCTGCTGCTCGCGGCGCTCGGGCGGGTAGCCCTGGCCGATGGGCGCGGAGAACGCGGAGGTGAAGATATTTCTCAGGTTGATGTCCGCACCCCAGCCAAAGCCCTTGGCGTAGGGAATGGACAGGCAGTTGCCGGCGTTGATCTGAGCGAACAGGTAGGCGTCAGCCGGCTCCACGCAGTAGCCGCACACCACGCCCGGGAACATGTTGCACGACAGAAGCGCCCCCTGGCCCGTGCCGCATCCCGTGACCACGAAGTCCACGGCGCCGGAGTTGAGCAGAAGCGAGGCCTGGATGCCCGTCATGACGTAGGTGATGCAGGGGTTGTCCGCCGGGTAGTCGGCAGGATTGCCGCTCGAGACGTTTGTCTGCGACATGCCGGCGTTCACCACCGTGTGACCGAGTGGCTCGGCGACGTCCTTCAGGATGCCGAGGATGAGCGCGTTCTTGGGTGCCTGGGAGAACTCGTTGACGAGTGCGATCTTCATGGTCTGGTCCTTTCTCGGTGACAGTTGGGGGCGGGTCGTTTTGTCACCGTGAGGTGGCAAAAATGCCGGGGTCAACTGTCACCGCGCAAACGGAAAAGGGGCGCCCGTCCGCAGCGCGGGTGCCCCTTTGGAAGGAGGTTCTGGACAGCTAGTCGAGCGCCTCGCCGGCGAACTCGAACCCGTAGCGGCCGCACGAGCCGATCATCTTCATGTAGTCCTTGATGTATTGCTTGGCGGCCTGCTCGCCCCATGCCATGAGGTCCATGTAGTCGATGTTGGGGTTCTCGTTGAGCTTGTCGTGCATGGCCTTGCGCTGGTGCTTGAAGAGGTCCGTGCAGACGTTGATCTTGTTGATGCCCAGCTCCACGACGCGGCGGATGTTCGCCTCGCCCGCGCCCGAACCGCCATGCAGCACGAGCGGCATCTTGAGAGCCGCCTTGAGCTCGGCCAGGCGGTCGAAGTCAAGCGTGGGCACGAAGTCGTCCGGGTACTGGCCGTGCGCCGTGCCGATGGCCACGGCAAGGGCGTCACAGCCTGTGCGCCCCACGAACTCGCAGGCCATGTCGACCTTCGTGTACATGTCGTCCGTGCGGCCATCGCCCACCGCGGCCTGGCCCACGTGCCCCAGCTCAGCCTCGACGGAGGCGCCGTGGGCGCGTGCCATCGCAGCCACCATGCGCGTGCGGCGCACGTTCTCCTCGAAGTCGTAGCTCGAGGCGTCGATCATGACGCTGGAGAAGCCAGCACGAATGGCGCGACAGGCGTTCTCATAGGTGTCGCCATGGTCGAGGTTGAGCGCCACGGGAACGTCGACGTCCTTCGCCATGGAGCGCACGAGCGGCGCCATGTACTCAGGCGTGGCGTGGGCGTTCATCTGGCGGGGTGAGATGTCGATGATGACGGGCGAGCCCTCCTCGGTGGCGGCGCCGATGATGGCGCGGGCCTGCTCGAAGTCCACGCAGTTGATGGCCATGACCGCGTAGTTGTGCTCGCTGGCGTGCTGCAGCATTTCCTTCATCGAGACGTACATGGGCATACCTCCGATATCTTGTGGATGTCTGTGACCATCCGTGCCAACAAGGGGATGCCCCGCCCGCCACATTGGGGAGGAGGAGCGGGCGGGGCACAAGAGAGGGCTTAGTGGGGAACAGGCCCGAGGTTTCTGTCGATGGACTCGTCAAGGAAGGCCATCTCGTCGTCGGACAACGTAAGCGAGAACGCCTGACAGTTCTCCTCGGCCTGCTCGACGTTGGCCACGCCCACGAGCGACGTGGTGACGAACTCCTTCTGTGCCGCCCAGACAAGCGCCACATGAGACAGTGGCCTTCCGTGGCGCTCGGCCACGACGTCCATGTCCTTGAGCAGCAGCTGGATCTGGGAGAACATCGGGTCCTTGAAGTAGGGGTAGAACGTGTAGCGAATGTCCTTCTCGTCAAAGTGGGGCAGTTCGCGGAAGGCGCCCGAGAGGATGCCCGCGCCCATGGAGCCGTAGGCCATCGTCATGATGCCCTGCTCGTGACACCACTCGAGGTCTGCCTGGCGCTCGCGGTTCACCATGGAGAACGGCAGCTGCACGGCGTCGACGCGCGTGAGCGAGGCTGCCTCCTCGATCTGGGCGCGATTCACGTTCGAAAGTCCCACGTGGGAGATCTTGCCCGCCTCGAGTAGCTCGTTCAGGGCACGGGCCGTCTCTGCCATGGGCGTGTTCTCGTCAGGGTAGTGCATGATGTACAGGTCGATGTGGTCCGTGCGCAGGCGCTCGAGCGAGGCGTCGCACTCGGCAAGGACGTTCTCATAGGCGTTGTTGATGACGCGCTTGCCCGTAGCGGGGTCATTGCGGTTGCCAAACTTGGTCACGAGAAACACGCGATCGCGGTAGTCGCCCTGGGACAGCGCCGCGCCCACGACCTTCTCGGACGCAAAGTCGCCGCCGTAGACGGGCGCCGTGTCCACGAGGTTCACGCCGCCGTCCACGAGCGCGTGAATCGCGGCGATGGACGTGTCATCGGTGACGTCACCGTAGGACAGGCCATAGGCGTTCGTGCCGCCCATGGACCACGTACCCACACCGAGCGCCGATACCTTCGCTTCGCACCTCTCGCTGTAGCTGTAGAGCATTCGCTGCCTCCGTCATTTTGGTTTGCGCTTCGTTGCTGGCACGAGTATCCGGGGCGGGCGGCGACGCGTCAGAATCGTCGAGCGAGATTTGACACTTTGGGGGTGCGGCACGGCACTTATCGACCCATGGCACAAAGGCGGCAGCCATTGTGTCGACGTATGTGCGCAAGTGTTTGACTTGCTCGACAAAACGGACGGCTTCGGACGCGCGGACCATGCTCGTTGGCGAAGGCGCCGTCACGGGGACGGCGCGTGACGGCAAGGAGACCGACGTGACAACCAAGACGGGAGGCGCGCCCGATGACCTCGTCCGCGAGCTCGCGAGAGACGCGCTCGAGGTTCGCAAGGACCTCCTCAGGCTCTGCGCACAGACACAGATACACATTGGCGGAGACCTCTCCGTGACCGACGTCATGTGTGCCATCTGGCAGCACTTCATCGTCTATGACCCGGAGAACCCCCGCTGGGAGGGGCGCGATCGCTTCGTCCTGTCCAAGGGGCATGCCTCGGCCGTGACGTCGTTCAACCAAGCACAGCGGGGCTGCTTTGCCATCGAGGACATCTACCGCGAGTACGCCCACGACAACGGTCGCTTTGGCATGCACTCATGCAACCTCGTGAACCCCTACGTGGACGTGTCAACGGGAAGCCTGGGGCATGGTCTGCCCGTGGCCTGTGGGTTGGCGCAGGGGCTTCGCCTCAAGGGCAACATAACGAGCCGCGCGTGGGTCGTCATGGGAGACGGCGAGCTCGACGAGGGCTCCATCTGGGAGGCCGCGGCGTGCGCCGCCAAGTACGGTCTCGGCAACCTCGTGGGCGTGGTGGACAACAACCACCTGCAGCTCGACGGCCCCACGAGCGAGGTGCTCGACCTGGGCGGCACAGCAGCGCGCTTCTCGGCGTGCGGCTGGAGGGTCATCGAGGTCGAGGATGGCAACGACATGGCGCAGATCGTGGCGGCGCTGGAGAGGTTGCCGGATGCGGGCTCGGCCGTGCCCACCGTCGTGGTGTGCGAGACCACAAAGGGCCGCGGCGTACCATTCATGGAGGGCGACAAGCTGTGGCACTGCGCCCAGATAGACGCCGAAGCGTGCGAGGCGGCCATCGCCGACCTCGAGCGCGAGTTTGACAAGAAGTGGGGTGAGCGCTGATGGCGAAGATGAGTGGGCCGGGTGTGGCACGCGACGCGACGACCGCCAAGGAGGCCATCGGAGCAAAGATGCTCGAGCTGGCCGAGAAGGACGAGCGCGTCGTGGTGGTGAACGCCGACCTCACGCGCTCCTCGGCGCTCGACGCGTTTGCCGAGCGCTTTCCTGCGCGTTGCTTCAATGTGGGTATTGCCGAGCAGCAAATGGTGGGCTTCGCCGCGGGGCTGGCGGCCGAAGGCTTCATGCCGTTCTGCTTTACGTTCGGCCCGTTTCTCTCCATGCGTGCCATCGAGCAGATTCGCACGGACGTGTGCTACCCCAACCTGCCCGTGCGCTTCGTGGGCGCCAACGCCGGCTACAGCGCAGGCGTCATGGGCGCCACGCACTGCGCCTTGGAGGACGTGGGCATCCTGTGCTCCATCAGCGGCATGACACTCGCCGAGGGCGCGGACCCCTATGACGCCGCGACTATCCTCGAGGCGTCGCTTGCACTTGACGGTCCGCTTTACCTGCGCACGAATCGCGAGAAGCAGGGGCGCGTGCTGCCTGATAGCGCGCCGTTCGAGTTCGGGCGTGCACGCGTGCTGCGAGACGGCGACGACGGCGCGTTTCTCGTGAGCGGCCCGTGCGTCGAGGCGGCACTTGCGGCAGCAGGGCGCCTGGCCGAGAAGCGCGGCGCGCGGGCGCGCATCGTGGACCTGGGGAGCATAAGGCCGCTCGACGAGGCGGCCGTGCTCGATGCCGTGACCTGCGGGCACGTCGTGGTGGCGCAGGACGCCAACGTCCGCGGAGGGCTTGGCTACCAGGTGGCTGCCGTCATGGCGAGCGCGGGCGTCTCGTGCAAGTTCCGCATGCTGGGCTGCCCCGACAAGTACGTGCCCATCGCCACGCCGGGATACCTCTACCACGTCAACGGCTACGACGCCGAGGGCCTCGAGCGCGCCATGGGGGAGCTTCTCGACTAGTTCCGCATGAGACGCCCGGGAGACACGCGCCCGCCACCCACCCGCAAGCGGATGGGTGGCGGGCGTTTCCGTGTCGAGCCTCCCGAACCTCGCAATTCGCCGTCTGGTTTTGACGTAGTTCTCGGCCCCCGAAGCGCAAAAGTGCGTCAAAACCAGACGGCGAATTCATCGGATACCCCTCCTTCCCCGGTTATCGCCATTACGTGAACGTTCACCCAATCAATAGTGAACGTTCACCTCACGCGCGATACACTCCGTCTCGTATCAGCTACGAACGGAGGACCCATGCAAAACAACGGCACCGTCCTCGCCTTTGGCGAGATCATGATGAGGCTCTCGCCAAAGGACCACCTGCGCATCGAGCAGGCTGGCGAGTTTGACGTCCGCTACGGCGGCGCCGAGGCAAACACGGCCGTCTCGCTTGCCGTCCAGGGCGACGCGTCCGCCTTCGTCTCGGTGGTGCCGCCCAACCGCCTGGGAGACTGCGCGCTACGCTCCATCTCCCAGTGGGGCGTCGACACCTCCCGCGTCGTCCGTGAGGGCGACCGCCTGGGCAGCTACGTCTTTGAGCCCGGTGCCTCACAGCGCGGCAACGGCTGCGTCTACGACCGCAAGTACTCCGCCGTGAGCCTCGCTCCACGCGAGACCTACGACTGGGACGCCATCCTGAACGGCGTCGACGCGTTCTACTTCTCCGGCGTGACGCCCGCCGTCTCGCCCGAGCTCGCCGGCGCCTGCGCAGACGCCCTCGCCGCCTGCCGCGCCCGCGGCATCACCACCATCTGCGACCTCAACTACCGAGGCAAGCTCTGGACCCCCGAGCAGGCCCAGAACACCATGCGCGGTCTGCTGCCCCTCGTTGACGTCTGCGTGGCAAACGACGAGGATGCGCCGGCCGCCCTTGGCATGACGTGCGTCTCGGGCTCGCTCTCCCACGGCATCGAGGAGCGCGACTCCTACGTCGAGATGGCACGCCAGATCTGCACCGAGTATGGCTGCAAGACCGTGGCCTCGGTGGTGCGCAACGTCCAGTGCGTCGAGCGTTCCCAGTGGATGGGCGCGCTGTACGACGCAGCCACGGATGCCCACTGGTTCTCCCCCGTCCACGACGTCCACGTGCTCGAGGGCGTCGGCGCGGGCGACGCGTTCAACGCGGGCCTCATCCACGCGCTTCGCCACGGCTTCGATCCCCAGCACGCCATCGACTACGCCATCGCCGCGAGCGTCCTCAAGCTCAGCGTCCGCGGCGACGCCAACCTCGTCACGCCGCAGGAGATCGAGAAGGTCGCCGCATCGAGCGGCGGCGCGCGCGTCGAGCGTTAGCCCACTCACAGACACAAAGCAAACGAAAGGAACGCCATGTACGAGAAGTTCTACGAGCGCCTCGAGAAGCTCGGAATCGTCCCCGTCGTCGTGCTCGAGAAGGTCGAGGACGCCGCCCCCATGGCCCACGCCCTCATGCGCGCTGGCATGGAGAGCGCCGAGGTGACGTTCCGCACCGCGTGTGCCGCCGAGTGCATCGCCGCCATGCGCGCCGCCGAGCCCGACATGTGCGTGGGCGCCGGGACCGTCCTCGACAACGACCAGGTAGATCGCGCCATCGCCGCTGGCGCCCAGTTCATCGTCTCCCCCGGCTACTCCGAGGACGTCGTGGCCCACTGCATCGAGCTCGGTGTCCCCGTGCTGCCTGGCTGCGTGACGCCCAGCGACATCACGGCCGCCATCGAGCATGGTCTGCACGTCACGAAGTTCTTCCCCGCAGCGCAGTACGGCGGCCTTTCCACCATCAAGGCCCTTGCCGCCCCGTTCGTGGGACACCGCTTCATGCCCACGGGCGGCGTCTCCACGGCCAACGTCGAGGAGTACCTGTCGTGCCCCTCGATCGCGGCGTGCGGCGGCACCTGGATGGTGAAGCCCGCCCTGTTCGCCGACGGCGACTTCTCGCGCGTCGAGGCGGCCGCCCGAGAGGCCATGGACGTGGTCCGCAAGGTCCGCGGCTAGCCCCGGGGCAGGCGCGACACACCCACCACCAAGGGAGGAAACAATGGGAAACGTGCTCGACAGCTTTAGGCTCGATGGGAAGGTGGCGCTCGTCACGGGCGCAACGTACGGCATCGGCATGGCCATCGCCGAGGCGTTCGGCCAGGCAGGCGCGCGCATCGCCTTCAACGCCCGCCACGCCGACAAGGTGGCCCAGGCAGAGGAGCACTACCGCTCGCTGGGCCTGGACGCCCACGGCTACGTGGCAGACGTCACGGACGAGGCGCAGGTCGCCGAGCTTGTCGCCAACATTAAGGCAGACTTTGGCACCGCGCCCGACATCCTCGTGAACAACGCGGGCATCATCAAGCGCGTCCCCATGCTCGAGACGAGCGTCGAGGAGTTCCGCGAGGTCATCGACATCGACCTGAACGCACCGTTCATCGTGTCGAAGGCCTGCATTCCGGCCATGATCGAGAAGGGCCACGGCAAGATCATCAACATCTGCTCCATGATGAGCGAGCTCGGGCGCGAGACGGTCAGCGCCTACGCCTCTGCCAAGGGCGGCCTCAAGATGCTCACGAGAAACATCTGTTCGGAGTTTGGCGAGGCCAACATCCAGTGCAACGGCATCGGCCCGGGTTACATCGCCACGCCCCAGACCGCGCCGCTGCGCGAGAGGCAGGCAGACGGCAGCCGTCACCCGTTCGACCAGTTCATCATCTCCAAGACGCCGGCCGCTCGTTGGGGCACGCCCGAGGACCTTATGGGACCCGCGGTGTTCCTCGCCTCCAACGCCTCAAACTTCGTCAACGGCCATATCCTCTACGTTGATGGCGGTATCCTCGCCTACATCGGCAAGCAGCCGTAAGGCCGCATCTCCAGCAACGAAGCTCGCACGCGATCGCCGCCTGGTTTCAACACGTCTCTCGCTCGGCAAAGCCAAGAGACGTACGCGAACCAGGCGGCAATTCGTTTTAATCGCCAGCGCGCCGGGACAGACGCGCTCAAGTCGGGGAACGATAGACGCCCTCGCATCGGCAAGCTAGGAGAGTTTCTCGAGCGTCTCCCAGACGCCGTTGATGTAGGCGCATCCCAGGGCGCGGTCATACAGGCCGTAGCCGGGACGACCCGTCTCGCCCCAGATCATGCGGCCGTGGTCGGGGCGGATGAAGCCATCAAAGCCGTTGTCGCGCAGGGCCTTCATCATCCTCACCATGTCCTTGGAACCATACTCGCTGGGGTGGGCGCACTCGTAGAAGTCCTTGTTGCCCGGATCATCGGGATGCAGGTAGCAGATGTTGCGCATGTGGACGAAGTGAATGCGTCCGCGGCGCGAGAACTCCGCGAGGATGGAGTAGACGTCGTTGGCCGGTTCCTCGGCAATGGAGCCACAGCACAGCGTGATGCCGTTGTAGGGGGTGTCCACGGAGCGGCAGAGCCAGTCGAGGTCCTCACGATTCTTGATGATGCGGGGAAGGCCGAACATGCTGTAGGGCGGGTCGTCGGGATGGATGGCCATGCGCACGTCGCACTCCTCGCAGGTGGGCATGATGGCCTTCAGGAAGTAGACGAGGTTCTCGCGGAGCCTCTCCTCGTCGACGTCCCTGTAGATCTCGAAGAGGTGCTTGAGGTGAGCGAGGCGCTCGGGTTCCCAGCCTGGCAGCGTGAAGCCGTTCGTGCCCGAGGAGTACCTGTCGAGCAGCGCCTGCGGGTCGTCGGGAATCTCTCCGCGCTCGAAGACGAGCGTGTGCGAGCCGTCGGGCAGCTCGTAGTCCAGGCCGGACTTCACCCAGTCGAAGACGGGCATGAAGTTGTAGCAGATGCACTTGATGCCGTACTTGGCGAGGTTGCGGATGGTCTGCTTGTAGTTCTCGATGTAGCCGTCGCGGCTTGGCAGGCCCACCTTGATGTCATCGTGGATGTTGACCGACTCGATAACCTTGAGCGTGAGACCGGCGTCCTCGACCTGCTTGACGAGCGCGACGATGCGCTCCTCGGGCCACACCTCGCCCACTGGGATGTCCATGAGGCAGCCCACGACGCCCCTCACGCCCGGAATCTGGCGGATCTGGTCGAGGGTGATATTCTCCTGCCCCGAGCCATACCAGCGAAACGTCAGTTCCATGACCTTGTCACCCTCTCAAGCGTTGCGCGGACCGCACCGAGGCCCGTGAGCATCTCCGCCAGCAGCCTCTCCACGCGCTGGCCCAGGCTCGTCTCGTACAGGTTGCGCCCAAAGAGGCGCTCGTTGGAGAGAATCGGCGCTGCCGCCTCGTGGATTGCCGCCGCGTCAGCGCAGCCCAGGCCCACGGGCGCCATGGCGGCCGTCAGCTCATCGAGCATGGGATCGGAACTGAGTTCGAAGGGCTTGCCATCGTCATCGACCGCAACGAGATAGCGCAGCCAGGCCGCGATCACCAGAGGGACGGCTTCGAGCGTCTCGACGCTGAGCGTTGGGGAGTCGCAGTAGGCCGCAATGGTATGACCAAAGCGGATGGGCATCTTCTGCGAGGTGTCGCTTGCGATGCGCTGCGGGGCGTCGGGCAGCGCCCGGTTGGGAAGGCGCCGCTCGAGCAGCTCGTCAAGAAAGGTGTTTGGATCGATGACCTCGGGCGATATGACCACGGGCAGGTCCTCGCCATAGCCAAGGCGCCTGACGAGCGCCACGAGGTCCTCATCGGCCATCTCCTGCCAGATACGCGTATACCCAAGCAGGCAGCCAAAGACGGCGAGCGCCGTATGGAGCGGGTTCAGGCAGGCGGTCACCTTCATCGTGTCGGCGCGTTCGGCGTGCTCACGGTCCGTCATGATGACGCCCGCGCGCTCGAGCGGCGGGCACCCGTTGGGGAAGGAGTCCTCCAGCACGAGGTAGCGAGCCTCCTCCGTGTTGGCGAAGCTCGCAAGGTGCAGCCCCTCGCGGAGGCCCATCCCCCCAAGGCCACGCTCAGCAAGTGACAACGCAACCTCAAGGGACGGATTGGGAACGATGCGGTCGACCATCGACCAGGGGAAGCTCACGCGGCCCTCGTCGGCCACGTAGGCAACGAACCCCTCGTCCGCAAGGCCAGACGCCCTCCATGCCTCGGCAATGGACAGCACGCTCTCGCGAAACCTCCTCCCGTTCTGGGAGAAGTTGTCCGTCGTCACGAGCGCGATGGGTGCGGCGCCCGCCTCAAAGCGAGCATGGAGCAGCGACGCCACGATTCCCATGGCGCTCCTGGGCGCTGCCGGCCCACCTGCCATGTCGCTCGCAACGGCCGGGAGGGGCAGCCCGTCTGCCCCGCACGTGGCGTAGCCCTTCTCGGTGATCGTGGCTGTCACAAGTCTGAGCTCGGGACTCTCAAAGTAGGAGCGCATACGGGCCCAGTTAGAGGGCCGAGCGGGGTTTGCAAAGAGCGCGTCCGCCACGCTGCCGATGACGCGAAGGCCCTGGGACCCGTCCGGGCGCATCGTGACCACGAGGACGTCGTTGCCATCCGGGGCCCAGACCTCGTCGACGCCCCGCGGATTGCGCAGGTCTGCTGCCACAACGCCACGGTCCATGAGGCCAGAGGCAAGCAGGTCATCTGCTATCTGAGCGTGGAAGGCGCGGAAGAGGTTGCCGGCGCCCAGGTGAATCCACTCGGGCTGACGTTGGCCCGCCTCCCTTGCCGCGCCAACGTCATAGCAAGGCAGCGTCACGCCGAGCTTCTCGAACTCGCCACGGTGACACTGCCATTCGGTCAAGGACAGCGGTGACATCCGAACCTCCCGATAACACGAGCGGGGCGCCCGTCCGCGATGGGCGCCCCGCAGCCACGGCGCCCCTACAGGCAGACGCCGTCCTTCCAGATGCTGATCTCGTGGCAGCCGCGGCGCTCGGCGCTCGTGCGCCTGCCCGACGCCACGTCGAGCACGAGACGCCACAGATCGTCGGCTGCCTCGTCAAGCGTGCGCTCGCCGGTTGCCACCACGCCGGCGTTGAAGTCCATCCAGCCCGGCTTGCGCTCGGCCAGCCTCGAGTTCGTGAACACCTTGAGCGTGGGCGCCGGCGCCCCAAAGGGCGTGCCGCGGCCCGTCGAGAACAGCACCATGTGGCAGCCAGCCGCCGTGAGCGCCGTCGTGGACACCATGTCGTTGCCGGGCGCGCACAGCATGTTGAGCCCACGCCTGCTCACGCGCCCCGCGTAGGGCAGCACGTCAACGATGGGGGCGGAGCCGCCCTTCTGCACGCAGCCGCAGCTCTTGTCCTCGAGCGTCGTGATGCCGCCGTCCTTGTTGCCGGGACTCGGGTTGTCGTAGACCACCTCGTGGTGGCTGATGAAGTACTCCTTGAAGCCGTTGAGCATGTCGGCGGCAGCGTGGAACACGCCCTCGTTCACGCAGCGATCAAGCAGCATGCTCTCGGCACCGAACATCTCGGGCACCTCCGTGAGCACGCTCGTGCCGCCGCGTGTCACGAGACCATCGCTCATGCGCCCGATGACGGGGTTGGCCGTGATGCCCGACAAGCCATCGGATCCGCCGCACTTGAGCCCAATGACGAGCTCGCTCGCGGGAATCGGCTCGCGTTCATAGCGCCGCGCGCGCTCGGCGAGCTGGGCGAGAATCGCGTGACCCGCCTCCTGCTCGTCCACCACATCCTGGCAGGTGAGGAAGCACACGCGCTCGGGGTCGAAGTCCCCAAGCTCATCGAGCACCTGCTCGTGCGTGCAGTTCTCGCACCCCAGCGACAGGAACAGCACGCCCGCCGCGTTCGGATGACGGGAAAGCGCCACGAGCAGCGCCCTCGTCTGCGCGTGGTCCGCCCCCGTCTGCGAGCAGCCGAACGGGTGGGGGAAGTAGTGCACGCCCTCGAGCGAGCCGCCCACGAGGTCCTGGGCGCCCTCGCACAGCGCGCGGGCCACCTCATTCACGCAGCCCACCGTGGGGATGAGCCACAGCTCGTTTCTCGTGGCCACCGAGCCGTCCTCGCGGCGGTATCCCATGAACGTCTCGGGAGCCACCGGCTCCACCACGGGATGCGTGGGATGGTACTCGTAGGCGACCTCGCCGGAGAGGTTCGTGGCCACGTTGTGCGTGTGAAGCCACGTACCAGGTGCAACGTCGCAGGTCACGTGCCCAATCGGCAGACCGTACTTCACAACGTTGCCACCCGCGGCAATCGCGCGCGTGGCCATCTTGTGCCCCTGCGGCACGTCCTCGAGCGCCCACACGGCGCCCACGCCCGGCACGTCCACGGCCTCGCCCGCCGCAAGCGGCCGCAGCGCCACGACGACGTTGTCTGTGGGGTTGATCTGGATCGCGTCCATCTGGTACCCCTAGGCGATGGCCGCGGCAAAGGCCGCCTTGGCGCCCTGCTCGCGCACGATGGCGAGTGCGTCGGCCACGAACTGCTCGAGACCCGCGATTCTCGTGAGGTCCTCGCCCCACATCTGCTCGCACGTCAGGACGTCGTGGACGAGCGTGGCGTCATCGACACCCGAGCGCTCAGCATAGAAGTCGAGCACAAACGCGTCATCGGCTGCCACGTACTCGGTGCCGTCAATGGTGCGGCGCAGATGCAGGCCGTCCGTCTCGTACCCCACGAGCTCCTGCGTGTAGAACGAGATGAGCGTGGCGAGGCTGGTCGCCAGGCAGCGCGGCAGCTCACCTTTTGCCGCCACGTAGTCCTTGAGCGTGGGAAGGTCGCGGGCACGCCACTTGGCCGTGGAGTTCAGGCAGATGGAGAGCAGCTGGTGGTCGATGAACGGGTTGTCGAAGCGGTTGCCCACGGCCGCGGCGAACGCCTTGCAGTCCTCGACGTCGAGGTCGGCCGCCAGCGTGGGGATAACCTCGGTCTGCAGCATCCGGTCCATGAAGCCGCGAATCGTCTCGTCGTGCATGCAGTCGCGCACGATGCCAAAGCCCGCCACCCACGAGCCGGGCACGAACCCCGTGTGCGCGCCGTTGAGGATGCGGACCTTGCGCTTCTTGTAGGGCGTCACGTCCGGCGTCACGAACACGCCGGGAAGTCCTGCGGCCACGAACGGCAGCCTCTCGGCCAGAGACTCGTCGCCCTGGATACCCCACATCTGGAACGGCTCGCGCACCGTGAGGAACGGGTCCTCGTAGCCCAGGCGCTCGGCCACCGCTGCGGCTTCCTTGGGATCGCGGATGCGGCCGGGAACGATGGTGTCCACCAGCGTGGTGCAGACGGTGCAGTCATGCTCCAGCCAGTCAACAAAGGCCTGATCCCAGCCCCAGTCGGCCACGTACTGCTTCATGATGCGCAGCAGTTCCTCGCCGTTGTGGTCGATGAGCTCACAGGCAAGCACGATGACGCCGGGCTTGCCAGCCGCCCAGCGGGTGTGCAGCACCTGCGCGAGCTTTGCCGGGAAGCTCGCGGGCGGCTCGTCGTCCGCCTTGCAGGCAGGGTCATAGGCGATGCCCGCCTCGGTGGTGTTAGAGACGATGATCTCCAGGTCGTCGGAGGTGGCGACCTCCATCATGGCCTTGTAGTCATCGGGCCTGTACGGGTTGAGACAGCGGCTGCACGAGGAGACCACGCGCGCCTCGTCGACGGTCTGGCCGTCCTGCTTACCGCGCACGAGCACGGTGTAGAGGCAGTCCTGCGCGTTGATGCCGTCCGCGAAGCCATATGCGCCGTCGATGGGCTGCACCATGACGACCTTGCCGCGCCAGCCCGTGAGCTCGGCACCCATGTCAAAGTAGCGGTCAACGAACGCACGCAGGAAGTTGCCCTCGCCAAACTGGAGGACCTTCTCAGGCGCGTCCTTGGGCTGCAGGAATCCCTCGTAGCCAACCTTCTCGAGCGTCTCGTAGCTGATGGTATCCATGTCTACTCCTCTTCCAGGTCAAAGCCAAAGTAGCGAACCGCGTTGTTGTAGCTGATGTCGCGCACGAGCTGGCCAAGCATAGCCTCGTCGTCCGGGTACTTGCCCTGCTCGACCCACTCGCCCAGAAGGCCGCACAGCACGCGGCGGAAGTACTCGTGACGCGGGTAGGAAAGGAAGCTGCGGGAGTCCGTGAGCATGCCCACGAAGTTGCCGAGCACGCCCTGGTTCGCGAGCGTCGTGAGCTGGTCTCGCATGCCAAGCTCGGAGTCATTGAACCACCAGGCACTGCCGTTCTGGAGCTTGCCGGCCACGGGCGCCTCCTGGAAGCACCCCATCACCGTGTCGATGACGATGTTATCGGCCGGGTTCAGGCTGTACAGGATCGTCTTGGGAAGCCCGCTCGTGCGCTGGATGGAGTCGAGGAAACCGGCGAGCTGGTCTGCGGGCGAGAAGTTCGAGACGCAGTCGTAGCCCGTGTCGGGGCCGAGCTTCTCGAACATGCGGCGGTTGTTGTCGCGCCTGCAGCCAAAGTGCAGCTGCATGGCCCAGCCAAGCCGCACGTACTCGCCGGCGACGAACTGCATGAACGCCGTCTTGTACTGCATGACCTCGCGCTCGGTGAGCGACTCGCCGGCGCGGCCGCGGCGGAAGATGTCCTCGATCTGATCTGCCGTGGCCGGCTCGTACATCACGTAGTCAAGCGCGTGGTCAGAGGCTCGGCACCCCAGCTCGGCCGCAACGTCGTAGCGACGGGCGATGGCGCGCTTCAGGTCCTCGAACGTGGCGACGGGCGTCTCGGCAACGCGAGCGAGCTTGTCCACATAGGCGCCGAACTCGCCCGTGCGCTCGATGCGAAGCGCCGCATCGGGCCTCATGGCCGGCACCACGGCCACGTCAAACGCGGGATCGGCCGCAATCTTCTTGTGCCACTCGAACGAGTCCGCCGGGTCGTCCGTCGTGCAGATGACGCGCACGTTGGAGCGGCGCACGAGCTCGCGACACGAGAAGTCCGGACGCGCGAGCGCCTCGCTCGTGAGGTCCCACACCTCTTGGGCCGTCTGGGCATTCAGCACGCCGTCATAGCCAAAGAAGCGCTTGAGCTCGAGGTGGCTCCACTCGAACACGGGGTTGCCGACGCAGCGGCCAAGCGTCTCGGCCCACTTCTGGAACTTCTCGCGGTCGGGGGCGTCACCGGTGATGTAGCGCTCGTCCACGCCGTTCGCGCGCATGAGGCGCCACTTGTAGTGGTCACCGCCCAGCCACACCTCCGTGATGTTCTTGAAGCGGCGATCCTCGAAGATCTCTCGCGGCGAGATGTGGCAGTGGTAGTCGACGATGGGCATGCCCTCCGCATAGCCGTGGAAGAGCCGCTCACCGGTCTCGTTTCTCAGCAGGTAGTCCTTGTCGTCCATGAACTTGCTCATAGCGTCCTCCTGGTTGTGGCACGCGCTGCACATGGGGTAGGTGAACGTTCACCATACTACCGTCTCGAACGACGCCGGACACGGGATTCGAGTCTCTTGTGAGCGCAGGTGGTAGCTATCTGGCGGCAAGCGGAGGTTGGGGCACCCCTCCTCCGTTTTCACGTCAACGCTTTCGAAACCTTTCGGTTATCGTGAGCAAAAACGACGCGAACCAACTTTCGCTTGAGAAAGCAGGACAGCCATGTGGGAGAAGTCGCGGGAGGACCGCAAGATCGGCGTCGACGAGCGACGCGCCATGATCGTCGACGAGGTGAACCGCCGCACGTCGCTTCAAGTGTCAGACGTCTGCGAGCACTTCGGAGTCTCGGAAGTCACGGCCAGAAACGACCTCGACAAGCTCGAGAAGTCCGGCAAGCTCCGCCGTACGCACGGCGGCGCGGTCTCCATCACCAGGACAATCACCGTGTCCTTCCCAGACCAGCGCCTCAACCTCAACGTAGAGGCAAAGCGCGCCGTGACGAAGCGCGCCGCCGAGTTCGTCCACAACGGCGACACCCTGTTCGTGGACACGGGGACGACAGCCTTCGAGTTCGTGCACTTCCTCTACGACAAGCGTGACATCACGATCGTGACGGCAGACCTGTCCATCGCGAGCTTCGCGGACTCGAGCATGCCCCACGCCCACGTTCTCGTGCTTGGCGGCACGCTGCGCAAAAACCATCGCTACATAACGGGGCCGATAACTACCGAGATCATGGCCAAGCTCCGCGTTGACAAGGCGTTTCTCGCGGCAGACTCGTTCACGCCCGGCTTTGGCTTCTCCACGCAGTTCACAGGTGTGGCCGAGGTGAAGGAGATGATGCTTCGACAGTCACGCGAGCACTACATGATGATGGACGCCAGCAAGGTGAGAGACCCTTGCTTCATACGCTTTGCCACGCTGTCAGACTTTGACGCCCTCGTCATGGACTTTGACCCAAACGGCGAGGTCGCCCGTGCGATACGGACAGATGCCCGCGACACGGAGCTCATCCTCACGAACGGCAAGGAGCCTCACGACCTGCCGCTCGAGGTCCGAAACGAAGAGGGGCACATCGGCAGAGAGGCCGCTGCCTGTATCATCAACGACGAGGAGATCTAGCGACGCTCCCAGTCCCGTGACGTCCGCGAGCAAGCGCCCATCCGTCCCAGACGGGTGGGCGCTTTTCCGTGCGTGGGCACACGGACACCTGACGAGGTGTTATCCCCGGCTAACCAAACCGAAATAAACCGAAATAAACATGTCAGACTTAGCTGCTTCTACCCGACTATTTACGCTAAAACGAAAGCTAATTGACAGCCAATTTGTTATCAAACTACCTCTTGGCTATGTATTAATTAGCCTATCTACCTGCGGTTTTCTAACAAGTCCAAACAAATTGTGAGATTGCAAACAACATTTGGCTACCGCTTACGTTCGAAATTATTACGTTTACCGACAGTGACTATTTGCTTTTTCAAAAGTGCCTTATTACATGGTGGTGAGAAGCGGAGCCCAGCGCAGGGGCGCGCAGGGCCGCGTAGGACACGAAGACGAAGGGCCACACGCCATGGAACTGAACGAAGTTCTTTCCGAGGACATCATCGACCTGAACCTCAAGGGCACCACGAAGGACGAGATTCTCCGCGAGCTTTCCCAGCACCTGTACGACAACGGCTACATCTCCGACGTCAATCAGTTCGTCAAGGACATCTACGTCCGCGAGTCGCTCGGCATCACCGGGGCCGGCAACCACATCGCCATCCCCCACGGCAAGTCGAGCGTCGTGAAGAAGATCACGATCGCCATCGGCCGCTCCGACCACTACGTCGAGTGGGAGAGCTACGACGACCAGCCCGTGAACCTGTTCTTCCTGTTCTGCGTCTCCGACGACGAGGGCTTCGCGCAGAACCACATGCGCCTGCTCGCCAAGCTCGCCGGAAAGATCGGCAACGACGACCTGTGCGAGGAGCTCCAGAACGCCAAGACGCCCGCCGAGGTCATCGAGATCCTCACGCGCGACTAGCAAGGCACCTGCCGGGCCACGCGCCCGAAACAAGAGAAACGCCAAAGGGAGAGGAACCACCATGAAGATCGTTGGAGTCACCGCCTGCACCGCCGGTATCGCCCACACCTACATCGTCGCCGAGAAGATCCAGAAGGCCGCAGAGGCCGCCGGTCACGAGTGCAAGATCGAGACCCAGGGCACCATCGGCGCCGACAACGTCCTCACCGAGCAGGAGATCGCCGACGCAGACGTCGTCATCGTCGCCCACGATATCGCCGTGAACCTCGACCGCTTCAAGGACAAGCGCGTCGTGGACATCCCCATCTCCACGGCCATGAAGAACCCCAAGAGCCTCATCGCCACGATCGAGAAGAAGCTCGGCAAGTAGGTTCGCGGGACTCGTCCCATTTCATTCGGTGTACGTAGGCCGCAAGGCCTATCAAGGCAATTCGGGTTGGAAGGCCCGGAAGAAAAGTAAGGAAAGGAAGGAGTGCAATGTCTAAGATCAAGAAAGTCGGAGTCATGAAGACGATCATGACCGGAATCTCGTACATGATTCCTATGGTCGTTGCCGGCGGCATCTTGGGCGCTCTGGCCAAGGGCTTCGGCGGGTGGCAGATCGGTAGCTACTACTCCGACGTCGCGAGCACGTGGGCCACGCCCTTCACCGGCATGGAGCCCTTCACCTGGGGTGGCTTCTGGTGGGGCGTCAACATGCTCAGCAGCTACGCCATGAACTTCGCCGTGGCGATCCTGTGCGCCTACATGGCCTACGCCATCGCCGAGCGCCCGGGCATCGTCCCTGGCTTCATCATCGGCTACGTCTGCGTCATGTCCAAGGCTGGCTTCCTCGGCGGCCTGCTCATGGGCTTCGTCATTGGCTACTTCATCCTCTGGATGAAGACCTGGAAGGTCCCGAAGTGGATGAGCGGCCTCATGCCCGTGCTCATCATTCCGGTGCTCACCACGTTCGTGTGCGGCATGCTGTTCCTGTGCGTGTTCTGCCAGCCCCTCGCCTTCATCATGGATGCGTTCCAGAACTGGATCAAGTCCCTCAATGGTGGCTCCAAAGCTGTCATCGGCGCTGTCATCGGTGCCTGCATGGGCTTTGACATGGGCGGCCCCGTCAACAAGACCGCTTCCATGGCCGCTAACGGCCTCGGTGCCGACGGCATCTACGGTCCTATGTCCGCCAAGATCATCGGTGGCATGACCCCGCCCTGCGGCGTGTTCATCGCCTCCCTCATCGCCAAGGACAAGTTCACCCAGACCGAGCGCGACACGGCCATCACCGCCTTCCCCATGGGCCTGTGCTTCATCACCGAGGGCGTCCTTCCGTTCGCCGCAGGCGACCCGCTGCACTTCATCCCGGCGTCCATGATCGGCTCTGCCGTCGCTGGCGCCATCGCAGTTGGCATGGGCGTCGAGTCCATGGCCGGCCACGGCGGAATCTTCGTCTTCCCTGCCATGGCCAACCCGCTGTGGGCCGTTGTCGCCCTCATCGTGGGCTCCGTGGTGACGGGCGTCATCTACGCCATCATCAAGAAGAAGCCCGAAGAGGCCGAGAACGTCGAAGAGGAGGTCACGGACGACCTCGACATCGACTTCTAGTCAATCGCCCCACCGTGGGGCCGGCCAAGTGTCGGCCCCACCAATTAGAAACAGGCTTTCCAACCCGTATTCACACGCTTCAAAGAAATCGAGGTACGCAATGCTAGTCTCCATGAAGTCCATCCTCGATGACGCCAACAAGAACTACTACGGCGTCATGTCGATGAACAGCATCAACATCGAGATGGTCCGCGGCGGCATCGAGGCTGCCTCTGAGGAGCACTCCCCCATCATTATCCAGATGGGCCCCGGCCAGATCGCCAAGCACGCCCACCTGCCCGAGATCGTGCCGGTCGTGAAGGAGCTCGCCGCCAAGGCCCCCGTGCCCGTGGCCCTCAACCTCGACCACGGCTCCAAGCTCGACGACGAGATCGCCGCCATCCAGGCTGGCTTCACCAACGTCATGATCGACGCTTCCTCGCTTCCCTACGAGGAGAACGTCCAGAAGACCAAGACCATCGTCTCGCTCGCCCACCCCATGGGCGTCTCCGTCGAGGCCGAGCTCGGCCACGTTGGCCAGGCCGCTGACGGCGACGGCATCACCGACGACCTGTACACCAACGTCGAGCAGGCCAAGGACTTCGTGGCCCAGACTGGCTGCGACGCGCTGGCCGTTGCCATCGGCACCGCCCACGGCAACTATCCCAAGGGCTTCGTCCCCAAGCTTGACTTCGAGCGCCTGGCCGAGCTCAAGGAGGCCCTCCAGATGCCGCTCGTGCTCCACGGCGGCTCCGGTTCGGGCGAGGAGAACCTCAAGCGCGCGGTTGCCGGCGGTATCAACAAGATCAACGTCTGCACCGACGCCTTCGCGGCCGCCAAGGCCGGCATGCTCGAGCTTCTCGAGGAGAACCCCAACGCCGACTTCCTGGCCCTGCAGATGAAGGCCGAGGCCTCCGTCAAGGCGTTCGTCAAGGACTACATCCACATCATCGGTTCGAACGACCGCTACGTCTTCACCGACTTCGAGAGCGGCTCACAGGAGTAGCCACGCCCCGAGCCCGCACACACAAAGTCACGCGAAAGGAACGCACATGAAGATCGCACTCATCCAGGAGTTCTCGCAGGCCGGCAAGAACGACATCATCCTCGGCACGCTCAAGAAGGTCGTCGAGCCCATGGGCCACACGGTCTACAACACGCTCATGAAGCAGATCGACAACCCCAAGGACCTCCCCGAGCTCTACCCGGCCGACAACCCCCGCCGCACCTACCTGCACATCGGCATCCAGGCTGCGCTTCTGCTCAACTCCGGCGCCGTCGACTTCGTGGTCACGGGCTGCGGCACCGGCCAGGGCGCCCTCATGAGCTGCAACATGTACCCAGGTGTCGTCTGCGGCTACTGCATCGAGCCCACGGACGCCTACCTGTTCCTGCAGATCAACAACGGCAACTGCCTGTCCATCCCCTACGCCAAGGGCTTTGGCTGGGGCGCCGAGCTCAACCTCGAGAACATCTTCACCCGCGCGTTCGGCTCCCCGAAGGGCCAGGGCTACCCCACGGCCAACAAGGCCTCCCAGAACCGCAACGCCGGTCTTCTGAGCGACTTCAAGCAGCGCGTCGCCAAGCCGCTGCCCGAGATCATCCGCTCGCTCGACCAGCAGTTCGTCAAGGAGGCCATCACGCCCGAGTTCCTCGCCTGCTTCGACGAGGGCTGCCAGGATGACGAGCTGCGCGAGCTCGTCCACTCCTACGTCGACTAGCTAGCCCCCTCTCACGGCGCCCCGGCGCCGTACCGGGCGGGAGGAGCGCGCTCCCCTCGCACTCCTCCCGCCCATCCCCTCGCTTTCCCTCGCGGCGCATCGACACGCCCGCTGCATCGCGAAAGGAAGCAAGCCAAGCCAGAGGAGCAGCCATGCAACCCTCCGAATACCTGCAGATAGCGCTCGTCATCGTGGGTCTCGGGCTCATCACCTGGGTCAAGATGTCCTACATGAGGCGCGCCCAGACAGACCCTACGGTCAACGCCTTCTCGCCCCGCGAGACGCACATGCGCCAGGTGGCGTTCGTACTCATCGGCATCGCCATCGTCTTCGTCTTCTTCCCCTTCTGACGGGCGGCGCGCCTCGACACTGCTGCGGGTGCCGGGCGCCCTAGCCAACGCAATCCCGCCCGTCTCGGCACATCGGCGCCGCGCTCGACACATCTGACGGGCGCGGCGCCGCTTTCTATCATCAGCCAAGACCCCCCAACGAAGGGAGCACGCCATGTCCTACATCGACCTCGACGAGACCCGCCCGCTCGACATCGTCCTGCTCGGCCGCATCGCCATCGACTTCAACCCCGCCTACTCAGACTCCGTGAAGGAGGAGTTCAAGCCGCTCAAGGACGTCCACTACTTCGAGAAGTACGTGGGCGGCTCGCCGGCCAACATCGCCGTGGGCGTCACGCACCACGGCCTCAAGGCGGGATTCATCGGCAAGGTGTCAGACGACCAGTTCGGCGACTTCGTCACCGAGTACTTTGACGCCCAGGGCATCGACACGAGCCACGTCACGCGCTGCACGAACGGCGAGAAGATCGGCCTCACGTTCACCGAGATGCTCTCCCCCTCCGAGAGCCACATCCTGATGTATCGCAACTGCATCGCAGACCTGCAACTCTCCGTCGACGACATCGACCCCGACTACATCGCGAGCGCCAAGCTTCTGCTCATCTCCGGCACCGCCCTTGCCGAGAGCCCCAGCCGCGAGGCGGCCATCAAGGCCGTGCTCGTTGCCCGCCAGGTGGGCACGCCCGTCGTGTTCGACATCGACTACCGCGCCTACAACTGGAAGAACGCCGACGAGATCTCCATCTACTACTCCTACGTGGCACGCCTGTCCGACATCATCATGGGCAGCCGCGAGGAGTTCGACCTCACCGAGGCGCTCATCTGCCCCGGCATGGCCGACGAGCAGAGCGCCGTCTACTGGCAGAAGCGAAACGCCAAGATCGTGGTCATCAAGCACGGCATGGAGGGCTCCACCGCCTACTGCAACGACGGCGAGAAGTTCTCCATCAAGCCCTTCCCCGTCACGGCACGGAAGGGCTTCGGCGGCGGCGACGGCTATGGCTCGGGCTTCCTCTACGGCCTGTTCCAGGGCTGGGACATCCAGGACTGCCTGGAGTTTGGCTCGGCCGAGGCGTCCATGATGGTGCGCGCCAACAACTGCTCCGACGCCCTGCCCGGCCCCGACGAGGTGCGCGCGTTCATCGCCGAGGAGAAGGCCCAGTACGGAGAGATGGTGGCCCGCGCATGACGGAGCTTCTCGTTGCCCTGTGCGCGGTGTTCCTCGTGGTCATGGGCGTCAGGCCCGCATCGCCTGACAAGGGGGCAGTCCCCTTGTCACCTTTTATGGGCGGCAAGGCCGGCATCGCTTGACAAGGGGACAGTCCCTTTGTCACCTCTTCTGAAGGGAATCACATGAGTACGGCTCACTCGTTCGTCACACCGCATCACATCGTCTACGGGCAGGGCGCGCTCGCAAGCGCCGCGGGGCGCCTCGCGCGCATGGGCACGCGCGCGCTCATCGTCACGGACTCCGTCATGGTCAAGCTTGGCAACCTCGGCCGCGTCACCGACGTGCTCGACGCGGCCGGCATCACCTACCACGTCTACGACGAGGTCAACTCCGAGCCCATCGACCGCATGGTGGAGAAGGGCGTTGCCCTCTATGCCGAGCAGGGCTGCGACTTCATGATCGCCCTGGGCGGAGGAAGCCCCATTGACACAATGAAGGCCATCGCCATGTGCGCCGCCTCGGGCGCGCCGATCGCCTCGTTCATGGGCAAGCCCTACACCGGCCCCGTCTGTCCCATGGTCGCCATCCCCACCACGGCGGGCACGGGCTCGGAGGCCACGCAGTTCACGATCATCACCGACACCACCCACGACGTGAAGATGCTCATCGCGGGCACGCCGCTCATCCCCGAGCTCGCCATCGTGGACCCCGCGTTCACGATGACCGCCCCCGCGAGCGTCACGGCCGCCACGGGCGTCGACGCGCTGTGCCACGCCATCGAGTCGTTCACCTCGCGCAAGGCCCAGCCGCTCTCGCGCACGTTCTCGCTGTCTGCCGCCAAGCGCATCTTCGCCAACCTCGCCACCTGCGTGGCCGAGCCCGGCAACGTCGAGGCCCGCACGCAGATGTCGATCGCCGCAACCGAGGCGGGCATCGCGTTCAACAACTCGTCCGTCACGATCATCCACGGCATGAGCCGCCCCATCGGCGCGCTGTTCCACGTGCCGCACGGCCTGTCAAACGCCATGCTCATGGAGGCGTGCTTCGACTTCGCGCTCGACGGCGCCTACCCCGAGTTCGCCGAGGTCGCGCGCTACTGCGGGCTCACGAGCGCCGAGGATGACGAGCAGGCCGCACGCGACCTCATGACCGCCATCCACGAGCTTCTCGGCGCCGTGGGCATCCCCACACTCGCGGAGTTCGGCGTGGGACGCGACCAGTTCCACGCGGCCATCGACAAGATGGCGGCAGACGCCGAGGCAAGCGGCAGCCCCGCCAACACCATCAAGCCCGTGACGCAGGCCGACATGAAGGTCATCTACCAGCGAGTCTACTCGTAAGTGGCGCCGCCCCGTGAGTCCCGCACGGAACAGCGCCACCTCGTCCCTACTGCGCCGCCGCCCGCGTATCCTCCACGCCGGCGGCGGCGCAGTACTGCTCGAGGTTGCTGCGAAACACCAGCTGCACGGGCCCCATCTGGACGTCCTCGGCGGGGCGCTTGCCCCACAGCAGGCAGTCGCCGAGCGTCCTCGCGGCGCGATACGCCATGCCCACGGGGTCCTTGTACACAAGGTTCGTGAGCAGCCCCGCCCGCAGCGCTTCCACGCTCTCGGGGAACAGGTCGTTGCCGATGGCACGCACGGCAGGCGCGTCCTCGTGCCCGAGCACCTCGATGACGGCCTCCGTGCCCACGGCGGACACACTGCACACGAGCTGCGCACCCTCGCAGCCCAGGGCCGTCTCGAGCGCGATCTCCAGCTCGACGGTCCTCGCGTGGGCACCGGGCAGGTCCACGATGCGAACACCCGGCGTCTCGACGGCGAGCGCCTCGGTGAACGCCTGGGCCACGAGGCGGTGCGAGTCCGTGCTTGCGTCGCCCGAGAGCAGGATGACGCAGGGGTCCGCAACGTTTGCGAGCAGGTTCGCGGCCTGCTCGGCCATGAGCGCGCCGGCCGCGCGGTAGTCGGTGATGACGGCGCCGATGCGCCCCACGGAGGCACAGTCACCGTCGAGCAGAAGCACGCTCACGCCCGCCTCGGCATTTTTCCCGAGGAGCGCGCGCTCCTCGTCCGTCGTGGGCGCAAACGCGAGAAGCCCGCCGATCTCCTCGCCCACCTCGAGCCGCGCCACGAGCGAGCGCAGCGCGTCCGCGTAGCCGCCCAGGGCAAACTCCACCGGCTCGAACGCGATGCCGGCATCGCGAGACTCCGCGGCGAAGCGCTGGCAGCCCTCCCACAGGTAGGCGTAGAAGTAGCTGCCCTCACGCTGGGACGACGGCAGACAGGCGACGAGCCGGACGTCCTTGCGGCTCAGGTTGGACGCGCCCTCGTTTCTGCGGTACCCCATGTCCGTGGCCGTGGCGATGATCTTGGCGCGCATGGCGTCGCTGAGCCCGGGCTTACCCGCGATGGCCTTGTGAACCGTGTTGATGGACACGCCCAGCCTGCCCGCGATGTCCTTCATCGTCACGCGGCCCGACGTGGGGGCGCTGTTGGTGCTCGTCGTCATGCTCGTCCGTTTCTCTGTATTGTTTGGTAGCAATTATGGCATCGGGCGTCGCGGCTGTCCGCGGCGCGCCGCGATGCGAGAAAGGAAGCCCGGCGTGGTAGACGTACTCATCAAGGTGGCGGCGTTCGTGAGCATCATCGTGGCCGGCTACTATGCCGGCCGCTCCGGCAAGCTGGGGCGTGGCACGGGCGGCGTGCTGTCCAAGATCGTGTTCAACCTCACGCTGCCCTGCGCCGTCATCCACGCGTTTGGCGCCGCGGAGTTCACGCTCGACTTGCTGTGGCTGTTCGTCGTGGCGGCGGCGTTCAACTTCGCGGCCTACTTCGCGATGTTCGCGGCCACGCGGCACAGCGAGCGCGCCGCGCGCGTCTACTACCTGTGCAACATCTGCGGCTACAACATCGGCTGCTTTGCGCTGCCGTTCGTGCAGGCGTTCTTCCCGCCGGCGCAGGCCGTGGCGATTTGTTTGTTCGACGCCGGCAACTCCATCATGATGAGCGGCGGCACCTACGCGCTCACGAGCGTGCTCGCCAGCGAGAAGCCCGTCGAGCACCCGGTGCGCCTTGCGGCCAAGCGGCTGTTCTCCTCGGTCACGGTGGACGCCTACCTCGTGCTCGTGACCATGGCGCTGCTGCGCATCCCCGTACCGCAGGCGATCGTGCAGTTCACCGAGCCCATGGCCAACGCCAACGCGTTTCTCGCGATGTTCATGCTGGGGCTCGTGACGAACCTGCACGTAGACGCGCAGAAGGTGGGCAGGCTCGTGCGCCTGCTTGGCGCAAGGCTTGCGGCAAACGTGCTGTTCACGGCCATCGTCTTGCTGGCGCTGCCGTTTGCGCCGGGCGTCAAGGTCATCGTGTGCATGGGCGTGTGGGCGCCCATCGGCGCCATGGGTCCCGTGTTCACGATGTGGTGCCACGGCGACCACGGCCTGGCCGGCCTCGCGAACGCCGTGAGTGTGGTCGTGGCGGTGATCGCGATGACGGGCATCGTGCTCGCCACAGGCGCCATGGGCTAGCGACGACTGCGATCCGCCCGAACGGCGCCCCAGAGGCATCGCCGACGCCACTCGCGGATTCGAGCAATGCGCCGCAGCTCGGCGGCGCTATAACAACCAGCGGGGCTATCAAACATCCAACAAGAGAGGGGTCCCAATGGACATCAAGGACGTCAAGAGGGTCACCATCGCGGGCTGCGGCACCGAGGGCAGCCAGATCGCGTCGATGGTTGCGTACAAGGGCTTCGAGACCACCGTCTGGCTGAGGAGCGAGGGCTCCGTCGAGCGCGCCCAGCCGCGCCTCGCAAGCGTCAAGAAGCAGATCGTGGACGTGCTCAACGCCTGGAAGACCGATCCTGCCGCCTACTGCCGCGGCCTGTCCGATGACCGCGACCTCACGCCCGAGCAGATCGACGAGCTCATCGCCCAAGCCGAGGAGCGCCTGCCGCGCATCCACCTCACCACGAGCCTCGAGGAGGCGTTTGGGAACGCGGACGTCGTCATCGAGTGCATCAACGAGGACCCCGCGCAGAAGACCGACCTCTACGAGAAGATCGCGCCCGTGATGCCCGAGCACACGGTGCTGCTCACGGACTCCTCGACGTTCCTCCCCAGCACGTTCGCCGATGCCACGGGGCGCCCGGACCGCTACCTCACGCTTCACTTCGCCAACCAGATCTGGCGCAACAACCTCACCGAGCTCATGCGCCACGACCGCACGAGCGACGAGAGTTTCACGCTGGCCGAGCAGTTCTCCTACGCCATCGGCATGATTCCGCTCAAGCTCAACAAGGAGCAGCCGGGCTACATCCTGAACACCCTGCTCATCCCCTGGTTCCGCGCCGCGCTGCAGCTCGTGGCCACCGGCGTGAGCGATCCGGCGACCGTTGACCTGTGCTGGGAGCTCGACACGGGCGCCACGAAGGACCAGACGCCGTTCCGCAAGCTCGACAAGGTGGGCCTGCCGCTCGCGATGCACATCATGGGCATGCAGCCCGGCGCCGACGACCCCACGACCGTCAACGGCCAGATCGTGGCGCTGCTGCGCGGTTACGTCGAGGCGGGCAAGACCGGCATCGCCGTGGGCGAGGGCTTCTACCGCTATGACGAGAACGGCAACGTGATCGAGTAGCTCGATGGGCCGCTCGGGCTCGGGCTCGCGCGTCACGCGTTAACGCGATTCGCCGTCTGGTTTCTGCGCATTCTCGCGCCCTTGGGGCCGAGAACTACGTCAAAGCCAGACGACGATTGCGTTGCCGCGATGGCAGCGGGCCTTTTGCGGGTCCATGGCGCCCGCTACACGTCAAACGCGTAGTGGCTCCCCACGTAGTACTGCCGGCCAATCGCAATCGGACGCCCGTCCTTGTCCACGAAGAACGCGTTCATGTACAGCAGCGGCGCCTTCGCCGGCACCTGCAGCAGCGATGCCTGCTCCTGAGAGGCAGAGACGGCCTCAAGCGTCAGATGGCTGTTGGCAACCGGACGTCTGCCACCCTCGCGCTCAATCGCATCGAATATCGACACGTCATCGAGCGCGGCACTCATGACCCCGCGGAACTCGTCGTAGGGCAAAAAGATGTTCTCCTCGTAAATGGGCACGTCGTCCGCCGTGCGCACGCGGCGCACGTAGAGCAGCAGCGCCTCGGCTCCCAGGCCAAAGAAACGCCGCTCGTCGCCACGGATGGGCACGATCTGCCTGTCAACCAGCCTGGCACCCGGCTCAAGCCCCTGCTCGCGGCACAGCTGCGTGAACGAGACGAGCCCGTTGCCCGTGCGCCTCAGCTGGCGCGAGAAGCGCGTCTTGCTCACGAAGGTGCCAACCCCCTGGTGCTTGATGAGAAACCCGTTGTTGCACAGCTCCTCGATGGCCCTGCGCACCGTGATGCGGCTCGCACCGAACTCCGCGCACAGCTCCTGCTCCGAGGGGATCTTGTCGCCGGGCTTGTACGTCCCCATCTCGATGGAGGCGCGAACGTCCTCGTAAATCTTCTGGTACAGCAGGGATGACTTTGCCATCACTCAACTCCGAGCCTGTCTCTAACACGTATATGACATCTTATTCATCGTAACCGATGCCGCCTCTCCCCATGACACAAATCGGCGACCGCCCGGCTCGAGAGCCAAGCGGCCGCCAACTGAAGGGAGGGCAAATCTGAGCTACTTCTCGGTGCTGTAGTTGTCACGCACGCCATCGAGCTTCTTGCTGCCGATGCGCTTGTGGAACAGCGGGTCCTTGGGGATGGACGGGTCCACGCCGTGGTCCTGCGCCGCAAAGCACGAGACGACCTGCATCGGGATGATGTACTCCCAGCACGAGAACAGCGGGTCCTCGGTGAACGGGACGATGCAGTCAAAGTCCGTGGGGGCATCGACGCCCTGTGGGGAGGCGATGAGGTAGTTGTGGCTCGTCCACTCGCTCAGGATCTCGATGAGCTTGAGCGTCCTGGGCTTGTAGTCGCCCTCGGAGGCCAGGTAGAACAGGTAGCTGTCCTCGCTGATCGAGTTGTAGATGCCGTGGAAGAACTCCTCGATGTCATAGCCGGTGACGCCCACGCGCACGGTCTCGAGCGTCTTGAGCGCACCCTCGAGCACGTCGCCGTACATGCCGTCGTAGCCCACGACGATGATGCGCTTGGCGTCGAACAGGTCCTTGGAGATGCGCTGGTACCAGGCAACGGCGGCGTCGGTGACGGCCGGGAGGTTGGCGGTGACCTTCTTCATGCGCGCCACGTAGCCCTCGACGGTCTGGGCGTCCACGATGCCCTTGGCCTGCGCGAGCTCGGTGAGCATGACCATGAGCGTGGCGATCGAGCCGGCGTAGCCCTTGGTCTTGGCGCCGCACAGCTCGTTGCCGAGAACCTCGAGCAGCGTCTTGGTCTGGGCGTGCTCGAACACGAGCGCCGTGGGGTTCTCGCTCACCGCGGCGGTCAGCAGGCCGCGCTCGGCGGCCGCGTCGAGGCCCTCGACCGTCGAGAGGCTCTGGCCGCCCTGGGAGATGCCGATGACCAGCGACTTCTTGTCATAGACCTTCTCGTCGCGGGCAAAGCGGGTGGGGTACATCGGGATGATCTTCCAGCCCGTGAGCTCCTCGAGGTAGAGCTTGGCGGAGACGCCCGAGTGGTAGCTCGTGCCCGAGCCGATGATGTAGACCGTCTCGATGTCTGCGTCCTTGAACTGCTCGACGAACTCGGCGCAGATGCGGGCGCGCTCGTCGATGATGTGGTTGAGGACGTCGGGGGTCTCGCGGATGTAGTCGTACATGATGCTAGCCATTAGAGCACTCCAATGATTGCGCCGAGGATGCCGAGGATGATGAGGCCGTACATGATGTTGGTGGTCTTGACGCCCTTCTTGAGGAAGGCAAAGCAGCCAAACGTCAGGCCCAGGGGAAGGATAGAGGGCAGGATCTGGTCAAAGATGCTCTGCAGCTCCACCGTGCTCTCGCCCACCGTGATCGTGAGCGGCGTGGTGAAGGTGACCATCGAGGCGATCATCGCGCCCACCACGCACAGGCCCAGGATCTTGGCGCAGTTCGTGAGCAGCTCGATCGTGCCCGACTTCTGCATGGAGTCGATGAACCCAACACCGCTCTTGTAACCGATCTTGAGGCCGTAGTAGCGCACGAGCAGAGCCGGGACGTTGAAGATGAGCAGGAACAGCAGCGCGCCGAGAATGGAGCCCTGCTGGGCCAGGCCGCAGCCCACGCCAGCGGCGATGACGCGGAACGTGCCCCAGAAGAACGAGTCGCCGATGCCCGCGACGGGGCCCATGAGGGCGGTCTTGAGCGAGGTAATCGACTCGGTGTCGAACTCGCGACCCTCGAGCTCGGCCTTGCGGTTCTCCTCCTCCATGGCCACGCAGGCGCCCGTGATGAAGGTCACGACCTGCGGCGTGGTGTTGAAGAACGACAGGTGGCGCGCCATGGCCTGCGCGCGCTGCTCGTCATCGGGGTACAGGCGCTTGAGCACCGGGACCATCGAGTAGCAGAAGCCCACGTTCTGCATGCGCTCGTAGTTGAACGCGGCCTGCAGCGGGAAGGAGCGCCAGAAGACCTTGCGCATGTCCCCCTTGGTGACGAGGCCGCCTTCCTTGAGGGGCTCTTCGAGGTTAGCCATTACAGTTCACCATCCAGGTCATCGGAGTCGGCAGCTTGGGCGGCAACGGTGAGGCCGGCAAGCTCTTCGCGGCGCTTCACGGCGGTCTGGTAGACCACGTAGGCGATGATCGCGCCCACGATGGCCACGCCCGTGGTGCTCATGCCGAGCAGCGCGGTAAGGACGAAGCCCACGAACAGGTAGGCGGCGTTGGCCTTGTCGAAGATGAGGTTCATCAGGATCGCGATGCCCAGCGCCGGAAGCATGCCGCTCGCGACCTCGAAGCCGTGGAGCAGCTGGTCAGGCAGCCAGTCAACGAAGTCGCTGATGACCTGCGAGCCCAGCAGCACGCCGAGGAACACCACGAGGAAGGACGTGAGCCAGAACAGTGCGGCGCCGCCCCACAGAGCACGCGAGATGCCCTTGTCGTCGCCCTTCTCGGCCGCCTTATCCGCCATGCGGCAGAAGCCGAGGTTGAGCGTACGGTCGAGGATGCCCAGCAGCTGGCCAAGCGTGGCGATGGGCAGGGAGAGGGCCACCGCGGTGCCGGTGTCGAGGCCGGAGAGGATGGCGAACGCCGTGGAGAGGATGCCGCCGCAGACGACCTCGGGCGGAACCGCCGCGCCGATGCCCACGGCGCCCATCATGACGAGCTCCACCGCCGCGCCCATGGTGATGCCCGTCTGGACGTCGCCAAGGATCAGGCCAACGATCGGTCCCAGGACCAGCGGGCGCTCGAACATGGTCTGGCCGGCAACGCGGCCGTCCCACATCCCGAAGCCCGCGAGGGCGCCCAGGAGCAGGGCTTGAACTACCATTGCTACCTCCTACGTCAGAACGAACTTGATTGCTTGCCGCCGGTGTTTTTCGCACCAGCTCATCAACGGGTGGCGCCTGGTCCATCCGTGAAGTGCCACGCTTGGGTTTGGCTGGGTCCGTGGGCGCCGCTCGATTGGCACGCCTACGCCCCCCGCGGCGCCGCTAGTTGGCGAACGCCCTCTTGATCGCCGCGAGGTCCATGGGGCTCTGGTCGGGAACGGACTGCAGCGTCACCTTGCAGCCGTGGGCCTCGATGTCGTCCAGGGCCGCGACCTCCTCCTGGTCCAGGTAGACCTGCGGGGCGATCTGCTTGCGCTCGCCCGCCTGGCGAACGCCGCCCAGGCAGACGTGCTTGACCTCGGGGCACTCCGCCACGATGCAGGCGGCATCCTTGGGGCTCGCGCAGACGACGAAGATCTTGCGCGAAGCGTGCTTGGGGTTGTTGATCACGAGGATGGCGCCGGCCACGGACTTGATGGAGAGCACCACCTGGGGCGGCTTGGCCAGCTTGAAGGCAGACTGCATCAGGGTGTCCTTGGCGGCCTTGTCGTTGGCGACGACGATGGTGTCGGCCCCGAGGTGGGAGGTCCAGGTCACCGCGACCTGCCCGTGGATGAGCCTGTCGTCAACGCGGAGAAGCTCGATCATTGTACGCACGTCCTTTCCGTTGTGGATCTCGTTTTCCTAGAGCTCGTCTGACTCGCTGTCGACGTCGCCATCGTCGGCGGGAACGAGGTCTGCGAGCAGGCCAATCCCCTCCTTGGAGGCGTTCACGGCCTGGCGTACGAGCGCCTCGTTGCCTTCCGTGTCGCCGGGCACGAGTGGCAGCAGCGCAGTCTCGAGCAGAAGGCCCATGTTGAGGCCGGTCACGAAGACGACGTCGGGGTGGTTGGCGCGAACGCGAAGCGCCGCCTGCGTCGTGCTGCCGCCTGGAATGTCGGTGATGACCACGGTGGGCTGCGACTGGTCAAAGGAGGCCAGAGCGTCCTCGATGCGCTCGGCGATCGCGGGGATGGTCTCGGACGTCGTAACGGAGATGTACGCCGTGGGGCAGATGTCTCCCATAACGAGCTCGAGCGAGCTCAGGATGCCCTTCGCAAACTGCGCGTGGGTGACGAGAAGGATGCTGTTTGCCATAGCGGCCTCCTGTTGCGCTCGGTGCTCCTGCTTGATTTCGATATAGACGTTATATACGTCTTCTATTTCTTGAACAATAGATTTATGTTTCGATTGGTTTTCGAGTCTGCAAGCGGTAGTGCATGAACCGTTTACCGGGAATGATTCGGTCTTGCTTGTAATCTTGCTTTACTTGTTATAGACGTATTGTTTTTAGATAACGTCTTAGGGAGGGTACCGTGCCAAGGCAGAGAAGCAAGGAACGCCGCACGATTCGCACGAGGCAGAGGCGAGGCGAGCTGCGGGCCGTCTCGGAGGAGACGCTTCGCGATGCCGAGGTGACACCCCACGAGGCAGAGCCCGCCTACGAGGGCGCCTCGCTCATCCAGGCCGAGAAGCTCCTCTCCCCCGAGGAATACGAGAGGAGCGAGAGCGTCATCGACCGGCGCGACAACACCGGTGCCCTCAAGACGGCCGTGATGCTCAACCTCGCCGTCATGATGGCCGCGCTCTCCTACGTTCTCTTCACCGCGCCCAACCACCTGGCGCTCGGCGGCGCCTCCGGTCTCTCGATCGTGGTCGCGGGTCTCGTCCCGGGGCTACCGAACACCGTTGCCCTGTGGGCCATTAACCTCATATGCATCGTGGTGGGGCTTGCTCTGGTTGGGAGAAAGACGGTTGCGTGGAGCGTGGCGGCCTCGCTTGCACTGTCCACGTACGTCTCGGCGTTCTCCAAGCTCATGCCGGTCTCCCAATCGATCACCGGCGACCTGTGGATCGACCTCATGTGCGCCGTCGTGCTCACCGCCACGAGCGCGGCCATGGCCTACAGCGTGGGCGCGTCAACCGGCGGCACGGACATCATCATCGTCGCGCTGTCCAAGCTCACGAGCCTGACCACAGGAAACGCCACCCTCATCGTGAACTCGTTCTCCGTGGTGGGAAGCCTTTTGCTCTTTGACGTGCGCACGGGCATCTACTGCGTGATCGGGTTGCTCGTCATGACCGTCGTAGTGAACGGCGTGCTGGACGGTCTGAAGCAGCACAAGGTGGTGACCGTCATCTGCAAGCAGCCCGCCCGCGCGGAGGAGTTCATCTGCCGCGAGCTGTGCCGCACCGCAACGGTGAGCCAGGCGTGGGGCGCCTACTCCGGCAACGCCGTGACGCAGATCATGACGGTACTCACGCCCAAGGAGACGCTGCGGCTTGAGCTGTTCGTGCGCGAGCTGGACTCCAGCGCCTTCATCACCTACGTGAACACCTCGCAGATCACCGGCCGCGGCTTTCGCTGGGTGTAGCGAGACATTGGGACGGGTTCGTTTGTCCCACTCGCACGCATAGCAAAAGAGGTCGGAAGCACCGGGCTTCCGACCTCGTAACATTTGGTCGCGGGGGCAGGATTTGAACCTACGACCTTCGGGTTATGAGCCCGACGAGCTACCAGACTGCTCCACCCCGCAATATGTGAATGCGCGTTTGCGCAAAAAGAGAATATACGCGGCTTCCTTGCGCTCGTCAATGATGTGGAGACATCTCCACAATTCGCTGTAAGAGCCGCATCCCCTACTTGTTCTCGATGCTGCCGATGTTCTTGAGCTCGATCGAGATGAGGCCGTTCTCCTCGGTCGAGAACTGGATGAACTCCGGGTCGTCGCCGTACTCGGCCGGGAACGACACCTCGATACCCGTGTCCGTCACGATCCTGTGGCAGCGCACGCGCTTCTGCGCCACGGCCCTGCGGTCCACGGCCACGCGCTCGGGCAGGTGCCTCACCTCGGCGGCTGTCTCGAACGCCTTGCGCGCGGGCTCGGAGTCCTCGAAGACCTTCTCGGCCAAGCCATCGCGCGAGAAGGAGTCCTGCTCGTCGACCTGCTCGGCCACGTAGGCCTTCGCCTTCGACAGCGCCAGCGCCGCGTTGGCGCCGTGCTCCTCGGCCACCTGCTCCACGATCTCGGTCACGCAGTCGATCGTCTCACGCGCGCTGGCCTCGGAGCTGCACTGCAGCAACCCCTCCGGCAGCACGAGCACGTCCTGCCCGTCGATGGAGCGCGGCTTGTCCACGTAGGAGATCTCCAGGTTGTCCGCGCGGACGATCGCCCAGCTCGCGAGCTTCTGGGTGGCCGCCGGCAGCACGCCGTAGCGACGCACGATGTCGCAGCTCACCATGGAGCCGGCCTGGCTCACGTCGTGCACGAAGGCCTTCTTGCCCTCGAGCAGGAAAAGCCCCAGGTAGCGAGTGTCGTCTCCGTCCATGAAGTCCGCGACGAGCATGTCGGTGCTCTTGCCGCCGTCCGCGCGCTGGATCTCGCCGAAGACGAAGCTGGCCATCTCGGCCGTGAGGGGCACGAACTCGTCGGCCCCGTGGAGGTAGCGGCTCACCTTCGTGGCCAGCGCGTTGTCCGTGCCAAAGTTGCCGTGGCGGCAGTCCGTGGAGCCCAGGACCTTGCGACAGATGCTCTGCACGTAGGACTTGACGGGCTTCTCCTCGAGGTCGAGCTCGGCCTTCGACAGCACGCTCACGGCGGAGTCGAGGTCAAGAACGTGCAGGACGGCCTTGTTAAGGCGGACGATCATGCGTGCCTCCATGGTCTGGTTTGGGTGCGTTTGCCCGGCGCGCCGCGCGGCGGCCGGAAGGCGGGCATTCACTATAGCGCGTTGGGAGAGAACCGCGCGGGCATCGTGCTCGCGAGCTCCGAAAGGCGTTTCTGCAAAAAAGAGGGGAGGTTTGTGCGACGCGCCGTGCCTTCGCGCCAGCTATATGGGTTATTTTCCGAACGTTTCTTACATTTTGTTCGGAAACTCAAGTCTTCGAGCGAGTGCAGACGGCGGAGGATGACGCAATGCCGCCAAATGGAGCCCCCACACCGCACAAACCTCACTCGTTTCTTGCACGAATGGGAAAATGAACGCGGACGCACGACTTGCACAAGGACTCTTTGGCAGTTTTGGGCCTCGAGTGTGCGGATGCGGGGCGTCACGATGTCACAAAACCAATCGAGAGCGCGGTTGTGGGAGCCACGCGGGACCGATCGACGTCCCGCACGGTCCAGCTCCCGAACGATTTCACCAAATCGTTCGGGAGCTCACCTCGCAGCGACGGCACCACCGCACTCTCGGAGCCAAAAACTGCCACGCATCGCACACCCAACGCCTTTTGTGACATCAAGCCAGCCGCCAACCCGACCCGCCCGTCTCCCCGGCGGCTAAAACGGGAATACCAGCCCCTAACGACCACGACTTGGAGGCTCACCATGGCTCGCACCCTCATCCTCGTTCGTCACGGCAAGGCAGAGAAGCCCCGCCTCGGCCTCGCAGACGCGGACCGCGCTCTCGTCCCAGGCGCCGACGACGCGCTCGAGGCCACCTACAAGACAACGTTCTCCCTGCTCAGGAGCACAAACTCCGCGGAGCTGTGGATGAGCCCGGCGCTTCGCGCCCGTCAGACGGCAGCCCAGGTGTCGCGCGCGCTCGTGCGCAGCGGCGTCAAGCTCGAGGCCACCCGCGAGCTCCCCTGCCTGCTCGAACAGGACGAGGAAGCGTTCCAGACCCTTCTCGAGCAGACGCCGGAGAACGCCTGCATCGTCGCCGTGGGCCACATCCCGCTCATGGAAGACGAGCTCACCGAGCTCACGGGCACCGACCTCTCGTTCTCGCCGGGATCGGTCGCCGCCGTGCGCCTCACCGACTCGCCGCGCCACGCGGCCTCGTCCGGCGAGCTGCTCTGGTTCGTCCGCGGCCCCAAGGTGGAGTAGGCGCGCGGGGTCGGCAACCCCGACCGCGCGCCGGCCCGCGCGGCCGCCGCACACTTCACACCAGCGCAACACATGCCCGCCCGCAGGTGCGCTAAAGTTGATAGCCACGTTTTGAGCGCACCCACGAGCGGAAGGCATCCCACTCACCATGAGCGACACCAACAAAGTGCAGCTAGACACCGGAGTCGACACCGCAGACGTCATCGATGCGCAAGACGCCGTCCTCGTCGAGGAGCAGGCGCACCTCACCCAGATCTACGCCAAGCTCTCCGCCATGCGAGACGAGCTCGCCGCCGAGCTCGAGCACGGCCACGAGGGCGCCGCCGCGGACCTGCGCGCGCTGTCCGACGAGATCCGCCCTGACTTCGGCGGCGCCGCCGACGAGGTCATGGAGACGCTCGCCGCCATCGAGACGCTCAACTCCGTCATCGACGCCTACAACCAGTACCACGACTTCTCCGTTGACAAGCTCCGCCGCCTGCTGCTGCTCCTGCGCCAGCCCTACTTCGCCAAGGTCCGCCTCAAGATGGCGCCTGGCCGCCCTGCGCGCGACGTCTACATCGGCGCCGCCGGCATGACCGACGAGCGCAGCCGCCCGCTCATCGTGGACTGGCGTAACCCCGTCGCCGAGACGTACTACAACCAGGAGAACGGCCAGACCAGCTACACCGTCAACGGCCGCACGCGCACCGTCGAGCTCGAGCTTCGCCGCCAGTTCGACATCACACGCGACCACCTCAACACCTACTTCGACACCACCGTCGCCATCGAAGACTCGCTTTTGCTCGGCGCCCTTCGCCGTCACCACTCCGAGAAGCTCAAGGACATCACGGCCACAATCCAGCGCGAGCAGAACGAGGTCGTGCGCCACGAGGACGTCCCGGCGCTGCTCGTGAACGGCATCGCCGGCTCGGGCAAGACGTCGGTCATGCTGCAGCGCATCGCCTTCCTTCTCTACCGCGAGCGCGAGACGCTCTCCCCCAGCCAGGTGCACCTCTTCGGCCCCAACGCCGTGTTCGAGCACTACATCGACAACGTCCTGCCCTCCATGGGCGAGGCGAACCCCCAGGTCTACACCTGGCGCGACTTCTGCGAGGCGCAGGGCGCCGGCGGCCGCGACCTGGGCGTGGACACCGATCCGGCCTCCCTCGAGCAGCTCGAGGCGGGCATGGGCTCGCTCACCATCACCGTCTCCGACCTGCGCGAGATTCGCTGCGGAGACACGGTGCTGCTCAAGGCCAACCAGGTCGAGGGCGCCGTGGACAAGTTCACGCGCTTCGGCGTGGGTCCGCGCTTCTGTGCGCTGGTCACCGACGACCTGCACGACCGCGTGAGCCGCCGCATCGCGAGCATGGCCCGCGACGAGGAGCTGCAGGAAGAGATGCTCGGCCTGGACGTGGACGACCAGGTGCGCTTCTTTGGCGAGACGGTCAGCCCCGAGAACGAGCAGGAGACCGTGGCCCTCACGCGCCGCTGGCTCGAGCAGCGCTACGCCGCCGCCCACGACGAGGTCGACCGCCTGGCATGGCTGCGCCTCGACCGCATCGCCATGCGCATGCTGGGCAAGCCCAGCGTGAGCGCCAGCGAATGGCTCTACCTGCGCCTTCTTGTGACCGGTCGCGGCGACACCGACGCGCGCTACGTCATGATCGACGAGGTCCAGGACTACACGGCCGCCCAGCTCATGGTGCTCGCCCGCCACTTCAGCCGCGCGCACTTCCTCATGCTCGGCGACGAGCACCAGGCCATCCGCGAGGGCACGGCGAGCTTTGCCCAGATCCGCGAGCTGTTCGGCCGCACGCACGGGCAGGTCGACGAGTGCCGCCTGCTCACGAGCTACCGCTCGAGCCCAGAGATCACGGCGCTGTTCAGCGGCCTCGTTGAGCACGACGAGCCCGTGAAGCTCGCGAGCGTCCACCGCTCCGGCGTGGCGCCGCGCATCGAGGCGCTCTCAGACCGCGACGCCTTCCTCGATGGCCTGCGCGCCGAGGTCGCGGCGGCCCACGACGCCGAGGGACTCACGGCCGTCGTGGCCGCGGACGACGGCGCCGTGAGCTGGCTCGCCAAGCAGCTCGGGGACGCCGTTGACGTCATCAAGAACGACCGCGAGCTGCCGGCCGCTGGCGTCGTGCTCATGTCGCTGCGCCTGGCGAAGGGCCTCGAGTTCGACCACGTCATCATCCCCGACGCCAGCGCCGAGACCTACCCCGACACCCCGCTCTCCCGCCGCCGCCTCTACACGGCCGTCTCGCGCGCGATGCACGAGGTCACGCTGCTGGCGCAGGGCGAGCTCACCCCGCTTGTCTCGGCATAGCTCAGGAGGCAATCCTTGAAGATCCGCAACGCAAGGCCCGGCGACCTCGATGCCCTTCTCGGCATCTACGCCGCCGCGCGCCGCTACATGGCCGAGAACGGCAACCCCACCCAGTGGGCCGACGGCCGCCCCTACCCCGACGAGCTCACGCATGCCATCGAGCAGGGGTCGTGCCTCGTGGGCGTGGACGAGAACGACGCCCCGCACTTCGCCTTCATGTTGTTCGCCGAGCCCGACCCCACGTACGAGGCCATCTACGAGGGCTCCTGGCCCAACGACGCCCGCTACGTCACTATCCACCGCGTCGCGAGCGACGGCACGGGGCACGGCGTGTTTGCCAGCATCGTGGCCCATGCGCGCGAGCACGCCCAGGCACTGGGGCTGCACGACATCCGCGTCGACACGCACGAGGATAACAAGACCATGCAGCACCTCATCGCCAAGGCGGGGTTCTCCTACTGCGGCATCATCCACCTGGCCGACGGCGACCCCCGCCTGGCCTACCAGCTCTCGTTCTAGAAAGGTCCGCGCACGCATGACTGACGGCAACACGACGACCCAGCAGGCACTCGACGAGCAGAGGAGGCTTCTCGAGCAGCGCCTCCCCATCGACTTTCGCGAGGTACGCTGCCTTGGAGACATGGAGCTCCTGAGCGTGGAGCCGCGCAGAATCCGCCTGCGCACGCACGTTGCCGATGACGCCCTCAACCCGCGCGGCTTTGCCCACGGCGGCTGGCTGTTCACGCTGTGCGACGCCTCGAGCGGCGCGCTCGTGTTCTCGCACGGGCTGGACTGCGTGACGCAGAACGCCTCCATCAACTACCTGCACGGCGGCTGGCCGGGCGACACGGTGGACATCGACGTGCGCGCGCTGCACTGGGGCCGCACGACCATCGTGAACGAGGTCACGCTCACCAACCAGGATGGCCGCCCGCTGGCCGTGGCCACGATGACGATGTACGTGATGCACTAGACCGCTCACGGTGACAGTTTGACCCCGCCCCCTGCCATTGGGGACGGGTTCGTTTGTCACGCCGCTGTCACCGACCGGCCCGCTAGCCCCGCGGCCCCGCGTACGCCGGATTTGCCGCGCGGACGTCGCCCGGATGGGCCGCACGCAGCAGCTCCCAGGCATGCTCCACCTCGTCGGGCACGTCCACGTGGGCGATGAACCCGGCGCCACGCGAGCCGTAGCCCTCCTCGTCGTCTCGCAGACGCGGCACCTCGCCCATGAGCAGGGCCCGATAGCGGTCAACGTCCCACATGCCCGCGGGCTCCTCGGCATATGCGAGGCGTCCGTCTCGCGCGACGACGCGCACGCGGTACGCAGCGTAGTTGAGGACCCTCACGCCCGGCTCGCGCAGGCGCGCGATGGCGCCAAGCCTTCGCTGCATCGTGGCGTCCTGGATGAGCACGGCGCTCGCGGGCTCGATGCCATGGGCGCGTAGCAGCTCAAACAGCATCGTCACGTTGTTGCCGGAGTTCGTCGAGTGCGGCTCGAGAAGGTCCGCCGAAAGGCCGTGCTGCTCGAGAAGATAGGCCGAGAAGACGTCTGCCTCGGGGGCGTCGTCGGCAAAGCGCGCGCCGGGGCACAGCTCGCGCATGCGCTCGCGCAGCGTGGCCGTCGTGTGGCCCGCCCCTCCCACGATCACGTACGTACGGGCCACGCCCGCGCGCATGGCCTCGGCAAACGTGTTGCCACCGGCCACGATCGAGCCGCCAAACAGCACGGCCACGTCTGCCACGCCGCCGCTCACGTCCGCCTCGGCAAGCGCCGCGCGCGTGAGCGCGGGCACGTCTCGGCGTGCCACGTAGTCGCCAATCACGTTGAGGCGGCGCGCCTCCTCGGCGGCCGTCAGCCCGCCCTTCCCTGCACGTCCCATGAGCGTCACATCCTGCAGAGTTGGTCTCGCACGCGCCTGACCTCGCGGATCGCCTCGTCAACGCGACGCTGCGAATCCTTGATCCGGCGCTGGGCGAACAGGTCGTTGATCACGTTGTCGCAGAACAGGTCGAAGAACTGCAGCACCCCGCCAAGCTCGACGTTTAGGCCCACGCCCTCGATGCCGTCAATCTGCCCCACGAAGAACTGCAGCGCGCGCTTGGCGGCGTCCACCTCGTCCTGGGCGTCGTCGATCTTGCGGTGCTTGAGCAGCGTCGTGGCAAAGCTGCCGCCCAGCATGTCCACGACGCCCCAGCGGCTCGCGTCGTCGAGAAGGTCCGCCGCGCGCTCGAGATGCGCGAGGGCGTCGTTGGCCGCCCGTATGGCTGCGCCGATCCTTGCCTGGCTTGCGTTGCCTTGCATCCGTTCTCCTCGTCCACTCCCTGCCGTTTGCATGAAGAGTACCCAAATGGTGGCATAGTTGGTGCCCCAACAGAACGGCGGGTGCAAGGGAGGCACGATGAGAACAGTCGCATGGATGCTGGCCGCGGCCACGGCCCTTGGCGTATGCTGCCAGCTGCTTCCCGCCAGCCTCTCTGACCTGCCGTTTCTCCCATGGCTTGCCTCGGTGACGCCCCTGTACGCCGTCACGGCCGCGCTTGCGCTCACGTTCACGTTCGCGCCACGCGCCTGGCGGCATCGCCGCGTGAGTCGCCGGATCATCCGCATGGTCGCCGTCGCCGCGCTTGCGCTCGAGGCCACGTGGCTGGCGCCGCTCGCCTCGCCCTCGGCGCGCGTGAGCCAGGCACTCGAGACCTCGGGCGCCACGCAGATTCGCGTCATGACCTGCAACGTCTACAAGGGAGCCGCCAGCGCCGAGAGCATCGTGGACGCCGTGCGCGAGCAGCACGTGCAGGTGCTCGCCCTGCAGGAGACGACGGCCGACTTCGTCGAGGAGCTCGAGGCGGCCGGCATCGACGAGCTGCTCCCCCACTCCGAGCGCTCCTCGTCCGACGGCGTCTACGGCAACGGTGTGTGGAGCGCCTACCCGCTGGCAGACGTTGCGACCGACGACATCGGCTCGTCCGCCTCGGCCATGCCGGCGGGCACGATCGAGGTCGAGCGCGAGGACGGCTCCGTGGCGCGCGTGCGGCTCGTCTCGGTCCACACGTGCTCGCCGGGCCCGGGCTACTGGGGCCTGTGGCGGCGCAGCATCGAGGAGATCGGCGTCGTTCGCGGGCGCACGGCCGCGGGCGACAGGCTTGGCTACGTCCTTCTCGGTGACTTCAACGCGACGTATGACCACGCGCCCTTCCGCGAGGTGTTAGGCGAGGGCGCAGGCGCGCTCCACGACGCCGCGCACGAGGCGGGCCAGGGCATTGTCGCCACGTGGCCCTCGGGCGCCGCCGTGCCCCCGCTCTGCGGCATCGACCACGTCGTGACGAGCGGCGGCATCGCCGCGACGGACCTCGAGGCGCTCCCCATCCCCGGCTCCGACCACACCGCGCTTCTCGCCACGCTCACGCTGTAGGTGGGCGCGGCCACCTACACCACAAAAAGGGCGCCGCCGGCCAACTCACCGACGGCGCCAAAGCATGACAAAGGAACCCGTCCCCAATGGCACGCTACTCGCTGCGTAGGGCCTCCACGGGGTCGCGACGCGATGCCGAGAACGACGGGATGAGTCCCGCAACCACCGTGAGCAGCACCGATATCGCAATGAGCCCCAGCGCGGCCGCAGGCGGCAGGCTCATGATGTTGCTCACGTTGTGCGTAGCCTCGACCCAGGCGTTCACCGGGAACGAAACGGCGACCACCACGGCGATGGCGAACACGCCGGCGATGAGGCCCTCGATGAACGTCTCGGCGTTGAAGACGTTGGCGACGTTGCCCTTCGAGGCGCCCATGGCGCGCAGGATGCCAATCTCCTTCTTGCGCTCGAGCACGCTGATGTAGGTGATGATGCCGATCATGATGGAGCTCACCACGAGCGAGATGCTCACGAACGCGATGAGCACGAGCGAGATCATGTTCACGATGTCGGTGACGCTGCCCATGATGACGCCCATGTAGTCGGTGTAGGAGATGGCGCGGTCGTCCTCGCCGGCGGCCTTGGCCTCGTCGTTATAGGCGTCGATGTGGTCGAGCACGCGCTCCTTGGCGTCGAAGTCCACGGGGTAGATCTTGATGGACACCGGGTCGTTCTCGTCGGCATAGCCCAGCGTGGAGAGGTTGTTGTCGTAGGTGAGCCTGCTCGCGTTGGCGTAGCTCGTCATGAGCGAGGTGAGGTCCTCGGCCGTCATGTTGAAGTGGATGGCATTCGCGAACGCGTTCGCGTCCACGGTAAAGGCGTTCTGCATCCCGCTCGCGAGCTGGGAGCCCATGCTCGAGGCAAACTGTCCCATCGCCTGCGTGAGCCCCGCCTGCAGCTGGCTCGAGACGCTCTGGGCGATGCGCTCGCTCACCTGCGTCGTGAGCCGCTTGACCACGCCCTGCAGATACGGCGCCAGGCTGTTCTTGACGTAGTCGGCGAGCACCTGCTGAAGCCTCTCGGAGATGACGTCACCAAGGGCGGCCTTCAGCTGCGCCACGATCTGCTGGGCGTCCGCGTCCGTGGCCACGTAGGCGCCGAACGCGTCGGCGAGCTTCTGCGCGTCAAGGCCGGCCGAGGGGTTCTTGAGGTACTCGTCCATCACGCCCTTGAACTGCTCGGACTTGAGGAACCCGTCCAGCAGCTGCGTGGCGGCCGCGCTCAGCTGCTGGAGCTGCTCGGGCGTAAGCGAGCCGTCGATGGCGCCCGAGAGGTCCGGCGTGGGCGCGCCGGCCATGATCTGGTCCACGTCGATGCCGTCCGCCACGCCCGACAGGTCTATCTGGACGCTGCCCATGTCCAGGCCCGAGACGTCGAAGCCCTGAAGGCTCAACGCCGAGGAGTCGAACGAGAACGCGTTCTTGAGCGCGGCCTCGTCAACCGAGAAGACGCTCGACAGATCCATGCCCTTCTTGCCCTCATCGGCCAGCTCGTCGAACGTCTTGCCCGTGAACACGTCCACGTCGGGGTTCGCAAGCTGCTGCTTTACGATGTCGGAGCTCGCGGCGCGCGCCATGAGCTCCTCGGTGAGGCCGTGCGTGTAGTTGACGCCCGACTGCAGGGCGTTCGCGTCGGAGCTGCCGTTGGGGCGCACGACGCCCACGATCTTGAGGTCGAGGCCATCCGCCACCTGCGAGGCCATGAAGTCGGCGTCGTTGGACATGTCGGTCCAGCCGCCCGTCTCGTCGTTTCGCTTGTAGGTGTCGGACGGGCTCAGCACCTTGAAGTTCGTGTTGAGCGCGTCGTCGTAGGTGAAGTTGACGTCGGTGTCGGGCGTTGTGACGTCGCCGTCCGCCGACATGGCGCTCGAGACAAGGTCGTTCATCTCGCTGACGTCGAGCACGCCAATGCTGTAGAGCGTGTAGTCGCTGATCTTTCCCGAGCTAGACAGCACGAGAACCGCCTCGTCGGGCGCACTCGCCCAGCGGCCCGCCACGACGTCGTACTGCGAGTCGAGCAGCGACTGGTCGTCGAGCATCTCGCTGAAGGCGCTCGCGCTGGACGACATCATCGTGCCGGCCATGGCCGCGCTCGAGGCGCCGCCGCCGTAGACCTGCGTCATGCTGTTGGGTACGAGCTTGGTGGGGTCGGAGCCGTCGCCGTTCTCGCGGTAGACGATCGGGGTGATGCCGTAGTCGTACTGGATGGCGTTCACGTCGTCGGATATGCCGTCGCCGCCGGCGTCGAGCCAGCTCTTGAAGCTCGTCATGTCGTTGGACTTCACGCTCGCGAACATGTCGCGCAGAATCGTGGCCTCCGGGATGGGTTGCGAGGGGTCGACGGTGCTCGCATCCGTGTTGTCGCCGGCAGTCTGGGCGCTCGCGTCGTCGCCGGTGAGCATGCCCGACATGTCGTAGCTCTGCTTGGCGATGGACAGCGGGTAGCTCGACAGCGTGTCCTGCTCAACGCGCGCGATGTACTCGTTCACGCCGTTCGAGAGCGCGAGGATCGCCGCGATGCCGATGATGCCAATCGAGCCGGCGAACGCCGTCATGGCGGTGCGGCCCTTCTTCGTCATGAGGTTGTTGGCAGAGAGCGCCAGCGCCGTGAGGAAGCTCATGGACGAGCGGTGTCGGGGCTGCTCGGAGCCCTTCTCGGCGGCGCGCTGGGCGGCGAGCTCGGCCGGCTCGATGGGGCGCGAGTCGCCCACGACGCGGCCGTCCTTGATGCGCACGATGCGCGTGGCGTAGTCCTCGGCGAGCTGCGGGTTGTGCGTCACCATGATGACGAGGCGGTCGCGGGCCACCTCGGCCAGCAGGTCCATGACCTGGATGCCCGTCTCGGTGTCCAGGGCGCCCGTGGGCTCGTCTGCCAGCACGATCTCTGGGTCGTTCACGAGAGCGCGAGCGATGGCGACGCGCTGCATCTGGCCGCCGGAGAGCTGGGCCGGACGCTTGTTGACGTGCTGGCCCAGGCCCACGCGCTCGAGCGCCGCACGCGCACGCTCGCGGCGCTCCGCGCGGCCCACACCGGCGAGCGTGAGCGCAAGCTCGACGTTCTGCAGGATCGTCTGGTGGGGAATGAGGTTGTAGCTCTGGAACACGAAGCCGATGCGGTGGTTGCGGTACGTGTCCCAGTCCGCGTCCGTGTAGTCCTTGGTGGAGACGCCGTTCACGACGATGTCGCCGGAGTCTGCGTGGTCGAAGCCGCCAAGGATGTTGAGGAACGTCGTCTTGCCCGAGCCCGAGGGGCCAAGCACGGCCACAAACTCGCTCTCGCGAAACGTGATGGAGACGCCGTCTAGCGCCCGTTGCACGAAGTCGCCCGTCTTGTAGGACTTGGTGATGTCCTTGATCTCGATCATGCGGTGGGGTCCGTTTCTGCGCCGCGGCGCAGGGGCCGCGGCGTCTGGAGCCAGATACCTAATAACGTTAGGTACTGTATTCCCATTCCGGACGCGCGCATGCGGCAATTCGAAGGCATGGAGACTTGTCACATCTTTGGTCTGGCAGGTTCGATTCGAAGCCGATGGCAGAAAAGGCCTTCGAGAGTGCGGTCGTGACCTCGAGATTGCAAAAAACACTCTAGGTTTGTGCGGTAGCCGTCAGTCAACGCCTTGCGTTTCCGAACGAATTCGTCAATTCGTTCGGAAACTAAGCCACCAGACATCCGTTCACAGGCAGGAGACGGGCCCTCATCGCACTCTCGAGGCCAATTACTGCCATCGGCTCGATTTTCACCGCACAAACCTCGCCCCGTTTTTGCACATTCGGCAAAACGAACGGGCGGCGAGGCCCGCAAAGACCCCGCCGCCCGAGAACCATGCCACTCGTTAGCGATACAGCGGCAGCTGGCCCGTGACGGGAGCGATCGTCTCCACGTCCATGGGGGCAAATCCCACGCAGGTCCAGCGGCTACCACTCGCGTCGGGCGTGAGCTCGGTGCGACAGGCGTCGCGGATGCAGAAGAAGTCCATCCCCTCCATGAGGCCGCGGCTCTCCGCGCGGTTCACGAGCGACGCCAGCGCGCGCTCGCCGTCCACCGCCAGCACGATCTTGGGCTCGCCCTGGCGCACCCACGCCGCAAGCACGTCGGCATCGACCGAGGTGCGCGCGAGGCTTCCGCTCCACTCCAGGCCGATGGGCGCCGCACCTGCGTCTCCCTGCTCCACGTAGCGCTGCGTACCAGCAAGAAGCGCCGCCACGCTCGCGTGCGCCACCTGCGCCGCAAGCTTTCCCGCGCTCATGCCCAGCGAGCGGTCAACGACCACGTACTGCCTCACGACGGGGCCGCCCACCTCGTCGTTCTCGCTCGCGCGCTTCGTCTCGCGGGGAGCCATCGTCGCCGCACCCATCTCGTCCCCCTAACCGCGCATGCCCTCGAGCACGCGCCTCATCTCGGCCTGAACGGCCTGCTCGGTGTTGCTGCCGATCACGCGCTCGGCAATCTGCTTGGCGGCGTAGCGCCCGTTGCCCATCGCAACGGGATGCCCCACCAGGCGCAGGATCTCGTAGTCGTTCATTGCGTCGCCAAACGCCATGACCTCGCTGGCCTCGATGCCCAGGTGGTGCATGATCTGCTGGATGCCCGACGCCTTGCTCACGCCCATCTGCATGACGTCAATCCACTTGGAGCCCGACGGCGCGAACACGAACCAGTCGCCCAGCTCGCGCTGCAGCACGTAGGCCATGTCCATCGTGTAGGCGGGCGTGTCGCAGAAGATCGACGCCTTGAGGATGTTCACCTCGGGCTCGGGCACGTCGTAGACGCGCACGGCCGAGAGCAGGTCCTTGTCGATCTCGCGCTCGAAGCAGTCCTCGTCGTCGAGCAGGAAGCTGCGGGTGCGGTCGAACAGCGCGATGTGCAGGCAGTCGAAGCGGTCCACCGTCTCCTTGAGCCGCTGGAGGCCAATGTGCGAGAACACCTCGCGGTCGATGAGCGCGCCACCCACCATGACCTGCGCCCCGTTGCTCGCCACGAAGTCCATCTCGTCAACGACGGGCGCAAAGAACTCGTGGAGCGTGTCGAGGCGCCGGCCCGAGCTCGCGGCGAAGTGCACGCCCGCCTCGTGCAGCTCGTGGATGAGGCCATAGGTCTCAGGCGGCACCTGGGAGTTCTCGTCGAGCAGCGTGCCGTCCATGTCGGAGGCGATGAGCTTGATCATGTGAGTCCCTTCGATTGCGAGACGAACGAGCGGGCGGGCCGGCGGCACCGGCCCCAGAGGCGGGCGCCGGCCACGCGCAGCACGCCGGCCGGAGCCTGCCAGACGCTACTTCTGGGCCACGGCGAAGCGCGCCACGAGCTGCTCGAGCGCGTCCACCATGAGCTCCATGCTACGCACGGGGATGAACTCCCGCACGCCATGGAAGTTGTACCCACCCGTGGGCAGGTTGGGGCACGGCAGGCCGCGCAGCGTGAGCTGGGCGCCGTCGGTGCCGCCGCGGACGGGCACCACGCGCGGCTCCATGCCGCAGGCCGCCATGGCGTCGAGCGCGTTGTCGCGAAGGAAGTCCATGCCGCGCAGGTGCTCGACCATGTTGCGGTACTGCTCGCGGATCTCCACCGTGACAGTGCCGTCACCGTAGCGAGCGTTGAGGAAGGCCGCGCAGTCGCGAAGCTGCTGCTCGCGGGCGGCGAAGCGCTTGGCGTCGAAGTCGCGCACGATGTAGGTGAGCGTGGCCTCGCCCGAGCCGCCCGAGACCTCGATGGGGTGGAAGAAGCCCTCGTAGCCCTCGGTGTACTCCGGGCGCTCGGCGGCCGGCAGCAGCTCGTCGAACTCGCGCAGCAGCGTGATGGCGTTCACCATGGCGCCCTTGGCGCTGCCGGGGTGCACCTCGACGCCATGCGCCGTCACGGAAGCCTGGCTGGCCGAGAAGCACTCCCAGTTGAACTCGCCGAGCTCCTCGCCGTCCACGGTGTAGGCCCACGTGGCGCCGAACGCGTCCAGGTCGAGCAGCGCCGCGCCGTGGCCGATCTCCTCGTCGGGCACGAACGCCACCTTGATGCAGGGGTGCGGCAGCTCAGGGGTGGCGGCGAGGCGCGCGATGAGGGCGACGACCTCCGCCACACCGGCCTTGTCGTCGGCGCCAAGCAGCGTGGTGCCGTCCGTGCAGACGAGGTCCTCGCCCACGTGGGTGGCAAGCGCCGGGAGCTCCTCGGGCGTGGTCACGACGCGCTTGCCGTCGCGCTCGCCATGGACGAGCTCGCCTCCCTCGTAGTGAACGATGTGCGGGTGCACGCCGCTGGCCGGGGCGTCGGGCGCCGTGTCCATGTGGGCGATGAGCCCCAGGGCAGGCAGCCCCTTGGCGCCGGCGCTTGCGGGAAGCGAGGCCGTGACGTAGGCGTGGTCGGTGAGCGTGACGTCCTCGCAGCCAAGCGCGGCGAGCTCGTCTGCGAGCAGGCGCGCGATGTCGTGCTGGCGGGCGGTCGAGGGCGTCTCGTCCTCGTTGTGGGGGTCGGACTGGGAGTCGACCTGCACGTAGCGCAGGAAGCGCTCGAGCACGTCGCTGGGCTTGGGTTCATAGCCGGGCATGGGTCCTCCTTAGGCGTGGTCAAACGCCTCGACTATACCGCGCGCGAGCGGCATCGTGATAGCCTAGGGAGCAGACAATCACGCGCGAGGCGAACCCCGGGGCAACGATGCCGCGGCGCCTCGCGCCACGCATGGAACGAGGAGCAGCATGGCAAAGAAGCACCTGACCGAGGAGGGCCCCGTGACGCTCACGGAGGCCAACAAGCTCTACCTGTACGCCCTGCTGAGGGACGCCGTTGGCTGCGGGCGCCAGGCGTTCATGCCCCGCGTGCTCGAGGCGCTCGGCGAGGCCGGCATCACGCCCGAGAACCTGGGCTACGACGACGCCGAGGCGCTCTTTGCCAAGCTCGGCGACTTCTGCCAGCTCACGACGTTCAAGGGCGGCCGCCACTACGTCACCGTGACGCCGCGCGCAGACTGGGACGAGGCGCTGGCCGCGGCCGAGGAGTCCAAGAAGCCCACGGGCAAGGGCGGCAAGCCCTGGAAGCGCAAGAAGGGCGCCGTGAAGCCCGTGCGCCCCAAGACGCTTGCGCCAAAGGTCGAGGAGATCGCGCAGGAGCCCCAGCCGGAGCCTGAGCCTGAGCCCGTGGCTGCGCCGGAGCCGAAGTCCGTCGAGCCCGAGCCCATCGAGGAGATCGCTGAGCCCGTGGCCGAGGAGCCCGCCCCCGAGCCCGAGGCGACAAACGACCCCATCCCCGCTGTCACGCCCGAACCCGAGCCTGAGGTGACAGTTAACCCCGTCCCCACCGTCACCGCCGTCCCCTCCATCCTCGAGCAGATCGCCGCGCAGACGCCCGCGCCGGAGCCAGAGCCTGCCGCTGAGCCCACGCCAGCCCCCGCACCCGCGCCCGTCGCGCACACGCGAGACGACCTCCCGCGCTCGTTCGCGGACGAGGTCTCGGTCAAGCCCGCCATTCTCGGCCTGCTCACGCGCCTTTTGCCCTTCGACGCAGACGTCAACCGCGTCCTCGACGAGGACCTGCGCGTGGCCCGCGCCACGGGCACGGCCTCAGGCTCGCGCAACCTCGTGACGTTCCCGCTGCGCTACCTGCACGAGGACGGCTCCGCCCCGCTCACCGTCACCATCCGCCGCCAGGCAAAGGCCGGCGATGCGCGACGCTGGCAGCTCACGCTCGTCGACGGAGACGACGGCACGGGCAGCGCCCACGAAGCCGCCGGCATCGAGGGCCTTCCCCAGGCCGAGGGCGGCTGCTGGGCGCAGCTCGCCTCCACGTCGGCCACCGACGCCGACCCGGTCCGCAACCTCGCGCAGTTCATGGAGATTGGCACGTGGGAGGCCGCGCTCGGCACGCTCGCGACGGCCGCGGCCCCCGAGAAGTGGAACTACCCCGGCGAGGGCGTGGGCAAGGCCGGCCGCTATGGCGTGCTGCGCGACTACCTCGCCTCCACGCTCGCGCGCATCCGCGCCACGGACGCGCTCGCGGTTGCCGCAGACGGCTCGCTCGCCGCGTTCGACACCGGCCTTTCCACGCCCATGGACGAGGAGCTCTACGCGGTTCTCTCCCCCACCGACGCTGACATCCCCTGGCACCTCGACGGCTTTGCCACGGCCGGCTCGGGCGAGCTTGGCGCACGCCTCTCGGCCACGCTGCCGCAGCTGCCGGCGCGGGCAAGCTACCTCGAAAGTATCGACGATATCGTGCTGCGCCTCGAGGCCATGGTCATCCCCGATTACCGCTCCCTGCTCTCTGCGGGCCTCGACCGCCTGCCGCAGGGCTTCGTGTCCCAGCTCGTTGCCGGAACCGGCGCCGAGGCGCTGCTCGCCGGCCTTAGCGAGGCCCAGGCACCCGCGGCCCACGCCCACGCCATGCGTGACCTCGCCCGTGCCATCGCCGACGAGCCGGGACGCTTCCGCCGCGCCTGCCGTGCGCTCGAGGACGCCATCGAGCTGTCGCGCGCCCGCGCCCGCCGCAGCTACCGCCACGTGGCACCCGCCTACGACGCCGCACGCAACCGCATGCTGCTGCTCCTGCCGCTCGCCCTCGTGGACGACGCGCACGCGGACTGCGCGCTCGCGCTCGAGCTCATGCCGTCCGGCGCCTACCAGGCCGCAAGCGTCGTGAGCCTATCTCGCGCCTACGCCTGCGCCCGCATCGTGAGCGCCGAGACCCCCGCCTGGCTCGCCGCCGCAGACGTCCTCGCCTAGGCACGCGAACGACAGACTCCTCCTCCCGGGATAAAACAAGCAAACTCCGCCTCTGAAGACGTTTTGGACGAGAAAATCGACCAAAACCATCCCCGGAGGCGGAGTTTGTCGTTCGGACCCCTTTGGGCGCGCTTCTTACTCCAGGTAGCGGGCGCGCAGCTCGGCGACGTCGGCGTCCGTCACGCCCAGGGCGTCTCGCACGTAGCCGTCGATGCCACCCCACTGCCGCTCGAGCGCCGCGGCCGCAAGCCGGATGAAGCGCAGGTTCGCGTCGGCGCGCAGGGTGGAGGGCTCGTCGGTGTAGAGGTTCGTGGCGAGGTAGTCGTCCTCCATGGCGGGCATGGGCACTCCCAGGATGCCCTCGATGAGCATCGAGCCCATACCGCAGCGGTCGCGCCCCACGTGGCAGTGCCACAGCACGGCCCCGTCGTCGGTCTCCAGAATCGTGCGAATGAACAGCGCGTAGGCCGCGATGCCCGCCTCAGACGTGAGGTGGTGCGGGTAGAACTCGGCGAGAAAGCCCGCCGGGTCCTCAACGTCGTCCTTGAGCTGCTGGAACCTGCGCCGCGACTCGGCGCTCTGGGTGATGCCCGCAAACACCCCGTTCAGCACGTCCGCGTGGACGAGGCGAGCACCCGGCAGAAGCCGTATGGGGTCGGGTGTCTCGGCCAGCTCGTCGGCGCCACGGAAGTCCACGACGGCGCGCAGGTGGTAGTCGTCGCGCAGGCGGCGCAGGTCGTCGTCGCTCGCCCAGCACAGAAGGCCACTGCGGAGCAGCAGGCCGCGACGCACGCGCCGGCCGCCCGCCGCGGGAAGCCCGCCCAGGTCACGTGTGTTGGGCAGTCGCTCGAAGTCGATGCGCCCAAAGTGCGGGCGTTCGGCGCAGTCCATCTCCCCAGCCACGGGTCGGTAGTGGTCGCCATGCGCCGAGGTGCCGCCGGGCAGGGCATCGCCCGCAAGCGCGCGGGTGCTGAAGCCGTTCTCGTCCACCGTGTCGACGCGCCTACTCATCGCGCTCGCCGCCCGGGACCTCGCCCGTGGCCAGGATCTGCTCGAGCGCGTCCTCGTCGAGCACAGGCACGCCAAGCTGCTGGGCCTTCGTGAGCTTGGAGCCAGCGGCCGCACCAGCTATCACGTAGCTCGTCTTCTTGGAGACCGAGCCGGACACCTTGGCGCCAAACGCCTGCAGCGCCGCCTTGGCGTCGTCTCGCTTGTGGCGCTCGAGCGTTCCGGTGAGCACGAACGTGAGGCCGGCGAGCGTCTGGGCGGGCTCGTCTGCCGGGCGCTCCTCCTCGAGGCTCACGCGGGCCTCGCGCAGGCGCTCGATGACGGAGAGGTTCTCGGGCACGGACAAAAACTCGCACACGCTGTGGGCGATCTTGGGGCCCACGCCCTCCACGGCGGCGATGCGCTCCTCGTCGGCCTCCATGAGCGCGCCCATCGAACCGAACTCGCGCGCGATGGAGCGGGCCACCTGCTCGCCCACGTGGCGGATGCCCAGGCCAAACAGCACGCGTGCCAGACCCGCGTGGCGGCTCTGCTCGATCTGGTCCATGACCTTGGCGGCAATCGTCTTGCCCACGAGGATGTCGTCTCCCGCCACGCTCACGCGGCCCGTGGGACACGCGGCGAGCGCCGTGGCGGTGAGGCGGTCGTAGAAGTCTGCGACGTCGGACACGAGACCGGCGGCCACGAGCTTGCCGATGAGCTCGTCTCCCAGGCCGTCGATGTCCATGGCCTTGCGGCTCACCCAGTGGCACAGGCGCTCGTGGGCCTGCGCCGGGCAGTCGATGGAGACGCAGCGATAGGCCACCTCGCCCTCCTCGCGCACGACGGGGCTGCCGCAGCTGGGGCACACGGCGGGCATCTCGAAGTCCACCGAGTCTGCCGGGCGCAGCTCCAGCACGGGGCCCACGACCTCGGGAATCACGTCGCCGGCCTTGTGGACCACGATCGTGTCGCCCACGCGGACGTTCTTGCGGCGCACCTCGTCGATGTTGTGCAGCGTTGCGCGCGCGATGGTGGAGCCGGCCACGAGCACCGGGTCGAACTCGGCGACGGGCGTGAGCACGCCCGTGCGGCCCACCTGAATGCGAATCTCGCGCAGGACCGTGCGCTTCTCCTCGGGCGGGAACTTGAACGCGATGGCCCAGCGCGGCGCGCGCGCCGTGAAGCCGAGCGCCTCCTGGCCGGCGAACGAGTCCACCTTCACGACCACGCCGTCGATGTCGTAGTCGAGCTCCTCGCGATGCTCGAGCGCGCGGGCGCAGAAGTCGTGCACCTCGTGGGCGCTCGTGCAGCGCGCGGCGTTGGGGTTCACGTTGAAGCCGCAGGCGCGCAGCCACTGCAGGAACTGCCACTGCGTGGAGACGGAAAGCGGCGCCTCGTCGGCCACGGCGTAGATGAACGTCTCGAGGTCGCGGTGCGCCGTGACCTTGGGGTCCTTCTGGCGAAGGCTGCCCGCGGCGGCGTTTCTCGGGTTGGCGAAGGGTTCGCGGCCCGCGGCGTCCGCGTCCTCGTTGAGGCGCACGAAGCTGTGCTTAGGCATGTAGACCTCGCCGCGTACCTCGATAGACTGGCCGAGGCCCGCGTCCGCGACGCTCGCGAGGCCCTCGGGCGCAAGCGCGTGGGGGATGTCATGGATCGTGAGCACGTTGGCGGTGACGTTCTCGCCCGTCGTGCCGTCGCCGCGCGTGGCGGCGCGGACGAACTGGGCGTCGCGGTACGTGAGGGCCACGCCCAGACCGTCGATCTTGAGCTCGCAGGTGTAGGCCACCGGATGCTCGGGCGTGGCGCCGAGGGCCTCGTCGGTGCGGGCGAGCCACTCGTCGAGCTCCCCGAGGTTCATGGCGTCGTCGATGGAGTACATGCGCTGCGCGTGGCGCACGGGCTCGAACTGCTCGGAGACGTAGCCGCCCACGCGCTGGGTGTAGGAGTCGGGCGTGACGAGCTCGGGGTGCAGCTCCTCGATGGCCTGAAGCTCGCGCAGCAGGCGGTCGAACTCGGCATCGGTGACGGCGGGGTCGTCGAGCGCGTAGTAGCGGTAGGCATACGTGTTGAGCAGACGGTTGAGCTCGGCGGCGCGGGCGCGCGGAGACGCCGCGGGCGCCGGCGCACCACCTGCCGGCTCGTCGCCGAACAGCGACGTCTGTCCCTCTGCCTGCACGTTCTTCTCGCTTGCCATGCGCGTCTCCCGTCGGTCGTGTCTCGGCCTCAAATGGTACCGCACGCATCGGACAAGCCGCGTGAACAGCGCTACGTCCCCCGTTCACGGTAGATTGTGCCAAACGCATCTAATTATCAGGTCTGGAGCCGATAATTCGGTGCGTTCGGCACAGTCTGGTCCCCAGACGCCCGCCATCAAAAAGGGGCGAGACGCGCGTGCGCCTCGCCCCCGCCTTCTACCTGCGGCTGGACCCGTTGCCGGAGTTGCCGGAGTTTCCGTACTGCCGGCCGTACTGCTCGAGGTACTGCTCGAGAAGCGAGCCCTGCGACGAGCTGTCGCTCTCTTGCTGCTGCTGGAGCGCCTCGTCGGACCCCAGCGTCACCTGCACCTGCATCTGCTTGCTGCCGCGCATGAGCGTCACGGTCACGGTGTCGCCCACGCTGTGCGAGCGCACGGCCAGCACGAGGGCGTCGGAGCTCGTGATCTCCTCGTCGTCGAGCGCCGTGATGACGTCGCCGGTCTGGATGCCCGCCTTGGCCGCGGGGCCGTCGCTGGCAAGCTCGGCCACGTAGGCGCCCTGATTCACCGACAGGCTGTTACTGCGGGCGTTGTTGGCCGTCACGGTCTGGAACGAGCCGCCGATGTAGGCGTGCGTCACCGTCTCGCCGGCGATGAGCTTCTGGGCAACCTCAACCGCGTAGTTGCCCGGAATCGCGAAGCCCACGCCCGAGCTGGAGCCCGAGTAGCTCTCGATGAGCGAGTTGATGCCCACGAGCTGGCCCTTGTCGTTCACGAGGGCGCCGCCGGAGTTGCCGGGGTTGATGGTGGCGTCGGTCTGGATGAGATTCGTGTAGATGGTGTTGCCCGACGTGCTCTGCAGCATCGTGGAGCGGTACAGCGAGCTCACGATGCCCGTGGAGACGGACTGCTCGAGGCCAAACGGGCTGCCCAGGCTCATGACCCAGTCGCCCACCTCGAGCGTGCTGGAGTCGCCCACCTCGATGGGCGTGAGCGCGTCGTCGCCAGCGTCGATCTTGATGACGGCCAGGTCGCTCGACTCGTCGGAGCCCACGACCGTGGCGTCGTAGCTCTTGTCGTTGGCCGAGACGGTGATGGACTGCGCGCCGTCGATGACGTGGTAGTTCGTGAGGATGTTGCCGTCCGCGTCGAGGACGACGCCCGAGCCCACGCCCTCGCCGTCACTCGTCGTGACGTTGATGGAGACCACGGAGGGCAGCGCCTTCTGGGCCACGGCGTTCGCGAGCGTCGTGTCGGTGCTGTCGGAGGAGTTGACCGTCACGGTCTGGCCCGTGGAGGTCGCACCCGACGCGCTCGCCTTGCTCGAAGAGGACGAGGAGGGCAGCACCACGAAGCCGCCCACGAGAAGCACCGCCACCACGGCAACGGCTCCAATCACGCCGCCGAGAAGGCCAAACAGTAGGGCCTTCAGGCCGGGGTGCGGCTTGCGCGGGCGCTTGGGCTGCTGCGGCTGCGGCGCCATGGGTTGGGTCTGCGGGGCCTGGGGCGGCACCGGGCCGCCGGAAACGAACGTGTCTGACATGTCCACTCCTTTCGATGGCGGCCCTCGGCCGCGTTGCTGTCACTGTCGTTGTACCCCACATAGCTGAAAAGAACATGCGGGCGGCCCGTGACCACCCGCATGCAACAACGCTTGCAGCAATCTGAAAAAATGGGTGCCCCACGGGCGGCCTAGCGCCGGCGCAGACGCACCCCGCCTACAGCTTGAACAGGTAGCCCACGCCACGGACGGTGACGATGTGGCTCGCAACCTGCGGCCCCACCTTGGAGCGCACGCGACGGATGTGCACGTCGACCGTACGCGTGCCGCCGCAGTACTCGAAGCCCCAGACGCGGTGCAACAGCGTCTCGCGCGAGTAGGCGCGCGAGGGGTGCGTGGCCAGAAAGCTCAGCAGCGAGTACTCCATGAGCGTGAGGTCGACGGGCTTGTCGTCGATCGTGATCTGGTAGGTGGCCAGGTTGATCGTCATGTTGTCGATGACAACGATGTCGCTCGGGGTGTTCTCCTCGCCCGGCCACAGCAGCTGGGTCATGCGCACCTCGAACTCGGCGGCGCTACCCGTAGAGAGGATGAAGTCGTTGCGACCCTGCACGGGCATGCGAAGCTGGCCGAGGCGGTCCTCGTCGGTGACGAGCAGGATGGGGATGCAGCCGTTCTCGGAGGAGTAGGCGACCACACGCGACACCAAATCGTCCGAGATGCCAGCGAGGTCAAGCGTCACGAGCCCAAAGTCGGCCGTGCTCGTGATGGCCTGGTCGAATGTGTCGGGCGTAGCGAGAAGGACCGAGATGTCGAGCTCGTGGGAGAGCTCGCGCATACGGTCGTGGAGCCTCGTCGTTCGCGATATGAGAAGGACCTTCTTGTGGTGCATGAGGGTGCTCCCGTGTCCTTGGGACGCAAGGCGCCCCAGACCTACTCATCTGCGCTTATGTCAATGAGATTAGCACGATTTGGGCGCTCGTATCGGCCAATGGTCCAAACAGGGGAGCATGCGTTACCGCCCCGTTACCAACAGTGACACCCTGACAGAAGGGACGGGTCTCTTTGACATGACAACGGAACCCGTCCCCTTTGACATGTCACACGTCCTTGATGTTGCCGAGGAACTCCTTGGTGCGCTCGCTCTTGGGGTGGTCGAAGACCTCCTCGGGCGAACCCTCTTCCACGATGACGCCGCCGTCCATGAACACGACGCGGTCGGCCACGTCGCGGGCAAAGCCCATCTCGTGCGTCACGACGATCATCGTCATGCCCTCGCGGGCGAGGTCACGCATGACGCCGAGGACGTCGCGCACGAGCTCGGGGTCAAGGGCACTCGTGGCCTCGTCGAACAGCATGACGTGCGGGTTCATCGCAAGCGCGCGGGCGATGGCCACGCGCTGCTGCTGGCCGCCGGAGAGCTGGGAGGGCATGTAGTCGATGCGCTCGGCCAGGCCCACCTTGGTGAGCTCGGCGATGGCGATCTTCTCGGCCTCCTCGGCGCTTCGCTTGAGCACCTTCTCCTGCGCGATCATGACGTTCTTCTTCACGGACAGGTGCGGGAACAGGTTGAACTGCTGGAACACCATGCCAAGCTTCTGGCGCACGGCGTTGATGTCGACGCCCTTGGCCGTGATGTCTTGGCCCTCGAACAGGATCTGGCCGCTCGTGGGCGTCTCGAGCAGGTTGACGCAGCGAAGCATCGTGGACTTGCCCGAGCCCGACGGGCCGAGAACCACGACGACCTCGCCGCGGTGGACGTCCAGGTCGATGCCCTTCAGGATGATGGTCTGCCCGTCGTAGGTCTTATGCAGGTCGCGGATGGAGACGACGACCTCGTCACTTGCCTGCGCGCCCTGCTGGGCCTGCGTGTTGTCTGCCATGGTCTGCACTCCCCTACGCGATGTGGTCGCCGTCGATGACGCCGGCTTCCTTCAGAGACTTCTTGCGACGGCGCGTGCCCGTGTCGGTGCCGAGCATGCGCGCCTCGAGCTTGCTCACGAGACGGGCAAGCGGGATCGTCACCACGAGGTAGAACAGGGCGGCGACGATGTAGGGCGTGATGGAGCCCGTGGCGGCCACGATCGTCTTGGAGTACATGACGACCTCCATGACGCCAACGGCGGCGAGCAGCGACGTGTCCTTGTACAGCAGGATGAACTCGCTCGTCATCGTGGGCAGGACGTTGCGGAACGTCTGCGGGATGATGATGTAGATCATCGTCTGCGTGCTCGTCATGCCCAGCGAGCGAGCGGCCTCGCTCTGGCCCTTGGGGATGGACTGGATGCCGGCGCGGAAGATCTCGCACAGGTAGGCGGCCGAGTTCATCGCGAGCACCACGACGCCCAGCGGGTAGCTCGGGATCTGGACGCCAGCGAGCGGCAGGCCGAAGAAGGCGATGTAGATCTGCAGGAACGCCGGCGTGCCACGCACGATGTTCACGTAGAAGCCCGAGATGGCGCGCAGCACCCGCGGCTTGGAGATGCGCATGAGCGCCAGGATGAAGCCGAACGGGATGGCCAGCGGGAACGCCACGAGCACGATGGCAAGCGCCATGAGGAAGCCCTGGAACACCGACGGGATGCTCGAGACGAGAATGGGCGGGTTGAGGAACAGGCGCAGGAACGTGTTCTCGTTCCACTTCTGGACCCACTCCTGGTCCTTGAGCCAGTTGGAGGCGGAGTCCCAGAAGCTCGTGCCCGTCACGGTGATGGCGGGGATGTTCGAGATGTCGTGCGTCGAGCCGTCCGCAAGGGTGTAGGAGCCGCTGACCTGCTCGTCTCCGCCCGAGATGGGAAACACTATCTTGTACAGCTCGAGGCGCACGTAGGAGCCGGCGGGCGCGGCGTCACCGAGCGCGAACGTCACGGTCTGGCCGTCTGAGCTCACGTCGGTCTTGGGGCGCTCGCGCGTCATGAGGTCTGCGCCGGACAGCAGCGTGAGACGGGCGTCGTCGGTGGAGTACGACGTGCCCTCCGGCAGCGTGATCGAGATGCTCTTGAGCTGCTCGGAGTCGTCTGCCTGGCCCTCCCACGTGATGCGCGTCTCCTGACCGCCGAGCACGTCGCTCGAGCCGCTGCCGTTGGGCTTGGCCGAGCACTTGGCCGTCTCGAGGGCGAGGGCGCCGGTGGGGGCCGAAAGGGCAAGGGCGCACGCGGCGACAAGAGCGCACGCGAGCGCGAGCACGCCCCGGCGGGCGCCGGTCCTGGGCTTGTTGCTGTCCTGCATGAAGATCCGTCCTTTATGGCAAACGCCCCTCCCCCGCATTCGGGAGAGGGGCAGGGGCCGTCTGTACCTTACGAGATACTAGCCGAAGTACTTGTTGGTGATGGAGTCGACCGTGCCGTCGCTCGTGAGCGCGGACAGGGCGTCGTTCACGGCGGAGAGCAGCGCGTCGTTGTCCTTGTTCACGCAGATGCCGTACTCCTCGCCCGTGGCGATCTCCTTGATGACCTGGGCGTCCTTGTAGGCGTCGGCGACCATCTTGGCGGCAACGGCGTTGTTGGTGATGACGGCGCTGGCCTGGCCGGACTGCAGCGCGGCGAAGCTGTCGGTGGCGTTGCCGTAGGGCTGCGTCGTGGCGTTGGGGAAGTTCTCCTGGGCGTAGGACTCGCCCGTGGTGCCCGACTGCACGGCGATGACGACGCCGGCCTGGTTCAGGGCGTCGGCGTAGGTGTCGGCCGTGACGTCGGCGTTGTCCTTCATGGCAACGATGCCCAGGTCATCGATGTAGTAGGGGTCGGTGAAGTTCACCTGCTCCTCGCGCTCGGGCTCGATCGTGATGCCGGAGATGCCCAGGTCGACCTGGCCACCGGCGGCAACGGCCGGGACGATGGCGTCGAACTGCAGGTTCTTGATCTCGAGCTCGAGGCCGAGCTTGTCGGCGAGGGCCTTGGCGAGGTCCATGTCGAGGCCCACGTACTCGTCGTTCTCGAGGTTCTCGAACGGCGGGAAGTCGGGCGAGGTGCCCACGGTGAGCTTGCCGGCGGTGATGAGCGAAAGGTCGCCCGTGGCGGCGGCGGTGCTGGCGGCCGTGGTGGTGGAGGCGGTGTTGCCGCCCGTGGAGCCGCAGCCGGCCAGAGCGAGGATGCCGGCGAAGGCGCCCGCGGTGCCGAGGAACTCGCGCCTGCTCATGTTCTTCATGATGTCTCCCCTTTTCTCGCGCCCCTGGGCGCGGCTGAGACTCGCCACTGCGAGAAGCTGACTTCCCTGTATGCATGGCGACGAATCAATGGTTACTTTTATGCGTTGTCGTTATCGACGGTTGCTATTGTACTCAGAATTTTGCATCAGCAAATGAAAATACTCGATTTCTTTGCATAATTCTCAATTACGAAATAGCCGGGGCGCGCCGCCATGAATAAACGGCGCGCCCCCATGCGAAATCGAGCGCTAGAAGCCGCCGTAGTAGTGGCGCAGCTCCCAGTCGGTCACGGTCTGCGAGTACTCGGCCCACTCCTCGCGCTTCTCGGTGAGCAGGTAGTTGAAGATGTGATCGCCGAGCGTCTCGCGCATAAGCTCGCTGCCCTCGAACGCCTCGACGGCCTCGCCCAGGTCGTGAGGCAGGCGCGTCACGCCGCTCTTCGCGAGCTCGGAGAACGGCACGCTGGACTCCTCGGGCAGCGGCAGCTCCTCGGCGATGCCCCTCATGCCCGCGGCGAGCGTCACGGCCATGGTGAGGTAGGGGTTGCACGTGGGATCGGGGCTGCGCAGCTCCACGCGGCGACTCAGCTGCTTGCCCGGCTTGTAGGTGGGCACGCGCACGAACGCGGAGCGGTTCTTGGAGCCCCACGTGGCGTAGCAGGGAACCTCGCCGTTGGGGACGAGGCGCTTGTAGGAGTTCACCGTGGGGTTCGTGACGAGCGCGAACTCCGGCGCGTACTCGAGCAGGCCGGCCACGTAGTGCTGCGCGGTGGCGGACAGGTGGTGCACCGAGCCCTTGCCCTCGGCCCAGAACAGGTTGTTGCCGTCGTGGTCGAACAGCGACTGGGAGAGGAACATCGCAGACCCCGCCACGCCGGAGAGCGGCTTGGGCATGAACGAGGCGAACATGCCGTGCTGACGGGCCGTCTGCTTGATGACGAGGCGGGCCGTCATGATGTTGTCGGCGCAGGTCACGGCCTCCGAGTAGCGCAGCGACACGCCGTTTTGCGAGGGCGCGGCGGCGTGGTAGGAGTACTCGACCGGAATGGACATCTGCTCGAGCTCGAGCGTGAGGTCGCGGCGCAGGTCGCGGGCCGAGTCGTCGGGCGTGAGGTCAAAGTAGCCGGCGTTGTCGAGCGGCACGGGCACGGCGGAGCCACACGAGACGGTGGTGTCCTCCTTGAAGTAGAAGAACTCGAGCTCGGGGCTCACGTTCAGAACGTAACCGGCCTTGTCCGCGGCACGGAAGGCGCGGTAGAGGCAGGCGCGCGGGTCGCCGGGGAACGGGTCTCCCTGGGGCGTGCGGATGTTGCAGAAGATGCGGGCCACACCGCTCTCGGACGGGCGCCACGGCAGCACCTGGAACGTGCTCGCGTCCGGGAAGGCGAGCATGTCGGACTCCTCGAGCGCCGCGAAGCCGTCCACGGCCGAGCCGTCGAAGCCGATGCCCTCCTCGAACGCCTCCTCGAGGTCCTCGGGGGAGATGGCGAACGACTTGAGGTTGCCGAGAACGTCGGTGAACCACAGGCGCACGAAGCGAATGTCGCGCTCCTCGACGGAGCGCAGGACGAAGTCGATGTTCTGCTCGTTTGTCATCGAGCTACCTCGCAGACGTTGCAAAGCGCGCATGCGGGCGCGGAGGCGGCGCAGCGCTGTCCCAACCTAACGGGCCCACTGTCTCACATGCGTGTTTCTAGGCTGTTACCCGCGACTTCGACACAAGTGGACGTCGCGGCGTCGACCCCGTCACCATTCTTGGCCCGATATTACGTGGGCAAGTCATTCTCGGCCCGATATTACGCATTATTTGGCGCCCGGACACGTAATTTCGGGCCTTCAACGGATGGGGCGCATGGACGTCCGCCCAAAGCGAACGATACGCAAGAGCCGCTAGTGCTTCTCGGCCTCATAGCGGGCGGCCGCAGCGGCGGCGTCGGCCATGAGCTTGGCTGACTCGTGGCAGTGGCCGGTCCTGTGGGCGTCGCACGAGCCGCCCGTGGCGCAGTCGGCGCACTCGCCGGCCCTCTGCGACCGGACGATGGCGCGCACGCACAGCGCAAAGACGACGGCGACGGCCGCGACTACGATGACGTCGACGGGACTCATATGGATGCCTCCCCACGCGGCGAGATTCTCGGCGCCGCAGGATAGAAGTTAACTATAGTGAACTTGCAAGTATCGCAAGGTAAACTCTACTTGCAAGACTATACGAGCAGAGCCGGTCGCGCACAAGCGATGCGGCAAACAACAGGGAGGTTTCACATGAGCGACGACACCATGCAACTCGTCATCATCAGGCACGGACAAAGCGAGTGGAACAAGCTCAACCTGTTCACCGGCTGGACCGACGTCGACCTCACGCAGGAGGGGCGCGCCGAGGCGCACGCCGGCGGCCGGGCACTAGCCGAGGAGGGCTTCGACTTCGACGTCTGCTACACCTCGCGGCTCAAGCGCGCCATCCACACCCTCGACATCGTGCTCGGCGAGCTCGACCGCGAGTGGCTGCCCGTCGTGAAGACCTGGAAGCTCAACGAGCGCCACTACGGCGCGCTGCAGGGTCTCAACAAGGCAGACGCCGCTGCCAAGCACGGCGACGAGCAGGTGCTCATCTGGCGCCGCTCGTTCGACGTGCGCCCGCCCGCGCTCGAGCCGGGAGATGCGCGCAACCCGCACGCGCAGCAGATGTATCGCGACGTGCCGGCAGACGAGCTACCCTACACCGAGTGCCTTGAGGACTGCATCGCCCGCGTGTGGCCCTACTTCGAGGAGAACATCCGCCCGCAGATGCTCGCCGGCAAGCGCGTCCTCATCGCCGCGCACGGCAACTCGCTGCGCTCGCTCGTCATGAAGCTCGAGGGGCTCACGCCAGAGCAGATCCTCAAGGTCAACATTCCCACGGGCGTGCCGCTCGTCTATACGTTCGACCGCGACCTCAACGTGCTCGACAAGCACTACATCGGCGACGCCGATGCGATCGCGGCCAAGATCGACGCCGTGGCAAACCAGGGCAAGGCCCGCGGCTAGAGACGGCGCAGGTATACTTGTCGCAGGTAAACACGTTGGCGGGAGCGAGCCCATGGCCTACATAGAGTTTGACAACGTTGTGAAGTCCTACGGGTCGGGGGACGCGGAGGTCCGCGCGCTGGACGGCGCGAGCTTCTCGGTTGAGCGAGGAGAGCTCGCCGTGATCCTGGGCGCCTCGGGCGCGGGCAAGACGACGGCCCTCAACATCCTCGGCGGCATGGACACGGCCACGAGCGGGCGCGTGCGCGTGGACGGCCGCAACATCGCCGGTGCGAGCGAGTCGGAGCTCGTGGAGTACCGCCGCGCCGACGTGGGCTTCGTGTTCCAGTTCTACAACCTCGTGCCCAACCTCACGGCACTCGAGAACGTCGAGCTCGCGGCGCAGATCTGCCCGGACTCGCTCGACGCGCGCGAGACGCTCGAGAAGGTGGGCCTGGGCGCTCGCCTGTCCAACTTCCCCGCCCAGCTCTCCGGAGGCGAGCAGCAGCGCGTCTCGATTGCGCGAGCGGTGGCAAAGAACCCGAAGCTGCTGCTGTGCGACGAGCCCACGGGCGCGCTCGACTACGTCACGGGCAAGCAGATCCTGCAGCTGCTCCAGGACACGTGCCGCCACGAGGGCATCACCGTGGTGCTCATCACGCACAACGCGGCGCTCGCCCCCATGGCAGACCGCCTCATCCGCTTCAAGAGCGGGCGCGTCACCGAGATGAGCACGAACCCCCCCCCCACCCCCCCCCCCCCCCCCCCCCCCCGCCCCCCCCCCCCCCCCCCCCCCACCCCCCCCACCCCCCCCCCCCCCCTTCTCTTTTAAAAAAAAAAAAAAAAAACCTCTAATATAACTAGTCTCCTCAGTAACAGCTAACTTAACTCTCACAATAGCTTTCTCTCACAGCCATACCTAGATCACTCATAAATCAGCTGACAACCCCCAAGACCCCCCCCTCTCTATTCGTCGGCAGCGTCAGATGTGTATAGGAGACGCCCCTCAGCCAGATCGAGTGGTAGCGACCCCGCCTCCCCGGCACCGGTGACAAGCGCCGGGGTCGTAGTCACCACCGCCAAGAAGGAACCCACATGCGCTCAGCCCTCGCCACCGACACCCTGCGAACCATCCGCCACAGCGCCCGGCGCTTCCTGGCGCTCGCCGCCATCTGCGTGCTTGGCACCACGATGCTCATCGGCCTCACGATCGCCTGCGAGGATCTGCGCCTCTCGGCGGACAGCTTCTTTGACGACCAGCGCCTCTACGACGTGAGCGTGCAGTCCACGCTGGGCCTCACAAACGAGGACGTAGACGCCCTCGCTGCCCTGGACGGCGTCGACTCCGCCCAGGGCAGCTGGAGCGAGACGGCCTACACCGAGGTGGGAGACGCGCGCCAGTCTGTGAGCGTGAGCTCAATCGCCAAGGGCGGCATGAACGAGCCCTACCTGCTCGAGGGACGCCTGCCCAAGGATGGCAGCGAGCTGGCCACGACCTCCGAGTACCTCGAGGCCTCCGGCAAGCGCATTGGCGACACCGTGACGTTCGGCGTCAACGCGGACGCGTCCACCTGGGCGGCCGACGACGCGTCCGAGCACCAGCGCGAGAAGGCCGCCGAGCTTCTCGACAAGATCGCGGACGATGAGGACGGCAAGCTCACGGAGGACGAGCGCAAGCTGCTCGACGACGTCACGGCCGCCGACCTCGCCCGCGCCGCCGAGAGCGACGGCATCGACCTCGACCGCTGGGCCGACCTTTCGGACAACGAGCTCACGAACCTGCTCACGGACGCCTACGAGGGTCGCTTCGACGACATCGAGACGGACACCGGGGACAGCACCGAGCTGTTCGCCCGCCACACGTACACGATCGTGGGCGAGGTCATCGACCCCACGAGCGTGGCGGCAAAGAACGGCTCCGCGTCGTTTCGCTCCACGGGCTCCAAGTACTCGTTCTTCGTGACGGACAAGGCCGCCACGGCAGAGGCCTACTCCGTGGTCTACCTGCGCGTCGCCGGAACGGATGGCCTCAGCTGCTTCTCGGACGAGTACGAGCGGCGCGTGGCGGCCGTCAAGGACGAGGCCGAGGCCATCAAGGCGCAGCGCGAGGACGCGCGCGAGCAGCAGATCGCCCGCGACGGCAACGCGAGGATCGACGACGCCGAGGCAAGCGCCAACGAACAGTTCAGCAAGGTCGAGGACCAACTCGCCCAGGCGCAGGCCACCATCGACGACGCCTTGGCCCAGATCGAGGCGGGCCGCGAGCAGCTCGAGAGCCAGAAGGCCAGCGCCCTTGACGCCCTCGCCCAGGCGCAGGGCCAGATCGACGCGGGCCGCGCCCAGCTCGCCGACCCCGCCACGCGCGAGGCGGCGGTGGCCCAGGCACGCCAGGCCGCGGACGAGGCACTCGAGGCCAACGAGCAATACCAGCAGGGCAAGCAGGCGCTCGACGCCCTCACGCAGGCGCGAGACGCCTATGACGCTCTCGCGCAGGCAAAGGCGTCACTCGAGGCCCAGATAGCCCAGCTCGAGGAGAGCGGCCAGGACGCGACCCAGGCAAAGGCGCAGCTCGCGGCCGTCACCGCACACATGAAGGCCCTTGAGGCCCAGCTGGCCCAGCAGGGCGTGAAGCCCGAGCAGCTCCCCACCCTCATCGAGCAGGCGCAGACCCAGCTCGACGCCGCGAGGCAGTCCGCCCACGACAGTGCCGACAAGGCCGTGGACGAGCAGCTCGCCGGCATGTCCTCCCAGCTCGACGAGGCCCAGGCCACGTTGAACGACCAGCGCGCCCAGGCCCTGCGGATGCTCGACGAGGCAGCCGCCCAGCTCGCGGACGCCCAGGCGCAGGCCGACGAGGGGCAGGCGACGCTCGACGAGAACCGCGCCGACTTCGAGAGCCAGAAGGCAGACGCCCTCGCCAAGATCGCCGACGCGCGCGCCAAGCTCGCGAGCGTGGGCAGCGCCACGTGGTACGTCCAGGACCGCTCGGCCATCTCGAGCTTTGCCTCCATCGGCACGGACGCCAGCTGCATCGAGACGATCGGCGTGGCGTTCCCCGCCATCTTCCTCACGGTGGCCATCCTCGTCTCCCTCACCACGGCGGCGCGCATGGTCGAGGAGGAGCGCGGGCTCATCGGCCTGTACAAGGCGCTCGGGTACCCCCGCGGCCGCATCATGGGCAAGTACGTTCTCTACACGACGGGCGCCGCCGTCGTGGGCGGCATCGTAGGCTCCGTGCTGGGGTTTGTCGCCCTGCCGGAGTTCCTGTTCACGTTCTTCCGCCTCATGTACACGTTCCCGGAGTTCTCGCTGCACTTCTCGGCCGGCCTGTGCGCGCTGGCCTGCGGGATGTTCGTTGCGGGAATCGGGCTGGCAACCGCCCTCACCGTGCGCCACGAGCTTGCCGAGCAGCCCGCCCAGCTCATGCGGCCCCGCGCGCCCAAGGCCGGCAAGCGCATCCTGCTCGAGCGCGTGCGGCCCGTGTGGAACCGCCTGTCGTTCCTCAACAAGGTCACGGCACGCAACCTCTTCCGCTACAAGGGGCGCCTGGCCATGACGGTCTTTGGCGTGGCCGGCTGCTGCGCGCTCATGATTGCGGGCTTTGCCATCAACGACACCGTCCAGGCGCTCTCCGCCAACCAGTACGGCGCGGACGGTCGCGCGGGCATCTACGCCTATGACGTGCTCGCGGCCACGCAACCCGACGACCTCGAGTCCGCCGCGAGCAGCCTCACGGCAGACGCGCGCGTCCGCGACTACACGACGATCCGCACGGAGAACGTGAGCGCCGGCTTTGGCGACGCGCTCGAGACCGTCCAGCTCGTCGTCGTGCCCGACGGCTTCTCGCTTGACGGCTACATCGACCTGCGCGGCGAGGACGGAAGCCACCTGTCGCTCGCCGACGCCACGGCAGACGGCGGCGTCCTCGTCACGAAGAGCCTCGCGAACGTCGCGGGCCTCGCCGCGGGCGACGACGTCTCGCTGCAGGACACGTCGCTCAACCGCGGAGCGGCCAAGGTGGACGCCGTCGTCATGAACTACCTCGGTGACGCCGTCTACATGACCCAGTCCACCTACGAGGCCACGTTTGGAGAGAGGCTCGAGGCAAACGCCCTGCTCGCCCACCTCAACGGCACGACGAACGAGAAGATCGCCTACGCCGACGAGCTCGCGAGCGACACGACGTTCCTCTCGGTCGTGAGCACGCCCAAGGCCGTCCGCGACTTCTCGAACGTGTTTATGCTCATCAGCTGCGTGACGGTGCTGCTCACGGTGCTCGCCGCCGGCCTGTCGTTCGTCGTGCTGCTCACGCTGTCCGCAACGAACGTCTCCGAGCGCGAGCGCGAGCTGGCCACGATCAAGGTGTTGGGCTTCCGCAAGCGCGAGACGCGCACCTACATCAACAAGGAGATGCTCATCCTGGCGCTCATCGGCACGCTCGCGGGCATTCCGCTGGGCATCGCCCTCTCGCATGCCCTGACGTACGTGCTCAACATGCCGTCGATGTACTTTGCCGTGGAGATCGCGCCCACGAGCATCCTCGCCTCGTGCGGGCTGTCGCTTCTGTTCGCCCTCATCGTCTGCATCATCTCCAGGCGCTCGATCGACCGCATCGACATGGTGGGCGCGCTCAAGTCCGCGGAGTAGGGCTTACGGAGGGGGCGCCAAGGAACCTTTCGAAAACGTCCTCGCCGTGCAAGCACGGCTGCGGAATGTTTTCTCCAGGATCCTTGGCGCCCCTCGCATGGGCTTGCGGCGGGCTTGAGGGTGCCCCGCGAGCGCGGGCGTCTCGCTGGCTTGGGTAGAATGGGAGCTTAGCGAAGACGATGAGGGGACGCGCATGGATAACCCGTTCAAGAGAAGCGCGGGAACGAGGGCCCAGGGCGCCGGGCGAAGGCATGAGCGCGGCGAGGCGCGCCGCGAGATGCTGGAGGCCGAGCGGCCAGCGGGCGAGCGCCAGGCTCGCCGACAGCGACAGGCGGCGCCGAGAAGACCTCGGCGCCCCAAGAGGCCAAGCCGTCTCGCCATGCTTGTCGGGAACTGGTGGAACCGCCTCATCGGCGCCGTGTACTCCGGCTCGCTCTCGAGCCAGACGGAGCAGTACGCCGCGCACAACACCACACGCGACTACATCTGGAACTCCGTGGGCCTCGGCGCCTGGGGCGTGGTGTTTCCCATCCTCTCGATCGTGACAACGCAGCTCGTGGGCGTCGAGCAGGCGGGCCGCTTCTCCATGGCGTTCGTGACGGGCACGCTGCTTCTGTTCATCGCCAACTACGGCGTGCGCACGTTTCAGGTCTCCGACATCGCCGAGAAGCACTCGTTTGCCGACTACCAGGCAAACCGCGTGGTCACGTGCATCGTCATGATGTTCGTGGGCATCCTGTACTGCCAGCTTCGCGGCTACGACCCGCAGATGTTCACACTGTGCATGGGCATGTTCGTCTACCGCGCCATCGACGGCCTCGCCGACGTCTACGAGGGACGCCTCCAGCAGATGGACAAGCTCTACCTCGCCGGCATCTCACAGGCCATTCGCTCGGCGGCCGTCATCATCGCCTACAGCGTGCTCATCCTCATCACGAAGAGCATCGGCACGGCGGGCATCGCCATGGCCGTGGCCTCCGTCGCCTCGTTCGTGCTGCTCACGCTGCCGCTCACGTACTTTGAGACGCCCAAGAGCGCCAAGCTCTCCATCGCGAGCGTCAAGGACCTGTTCGTGCAGTGCTTCCCGCTGTTCGTGGCGCTGTTCCTGTACAACCTCATCGACAACATGCCCAAGTTCTCCATGGAGGGCGTGCTTTCCTACGACAACCAGCTGTACTTCAACGCGCTGTTCTCGCCCGCGCACATCATCATCATGGTGATTGGCTTCATTTACAAGCCGCAGCTCATGCGCCTGGCAGAGATCTGGGCAGACCCGAAGCGCCGCGGCCGGTTCGATCTCATCGTGCTGGCGGTCCTTGCCATCATCGTGGCGCTCACGTTTGGCGTCGCGGCGTTCATGGGCACGATCGGCATCCCCATCATGAGCTTCCTGTACGGCGTGGACTTCGAGCAGTTCCGCGGGCTCGCCTACGTCATGGTGGCCACGGGCGGCGTCTGCGCGGCCATCGACTTCCTGTACCAGATCATCACGGTGCTGCGCCGCCAGAAGGCCGTCACGCGCGTCTACCTGCTGACGCTTGGCTTCTCGCTGTTCGTGCCCCCGCTGCTCATCGGGTTCACGGGGCTGCCGGGCGCCGTGCTGGGATACCTCATCGTCATGTGCATCCTGCTCGTGCTGCTCGTGACCGAGTATCTCTCCATCCATGCCGAGCTCTCCGAGACGCTCAAGAGCTATCGCAGGGGCGCCGAGGTCGAGGAGTAGCGGCGCGCCTCTGGTCGCAAGGACACGAGCGCCTGGCTCCCCTAGCGGGGCGCCAGGCGCTCGTTTTTGCGTTGCTGGCAGTTTTTGCCCTCGAGAGTGCGCTATAGAGCCGCCATTGCCCCGCGCAGACGGCAATTTGCCCGCCATAACCTCCCGAGCGCGGCAAAAGGGGCCGCCAGTTGCTATTAACGGATATCTTTCGTCTTTCTCCGAGCCGTTCCACCGCACACTCGAAGCCCAAAACTGCCATAGAACGACGCTCGAACATGAAAAACGGGCCGCCCCGCTGCGGTGGGGCGGCCCGGTATTGTCTCTGGAGACGTATGGCGCTAGCGACGCTTGGCGGCGACGCCCAGGGCTGCCGTCGCAGCTCCGGCGGCACCGAACAGGCCGGCGATGGCCAGGGCGTTGTCGCCCGTCTGGGGAAGGGCCTTCTTGGCGGCCTTGGCCGGCTTCTTGGCATCGGAAGCGGGCGCGTTGTCGTCGTTGCTGGGCGTGGTGGCCGGCGTCGTGGGAGCGGCCGGCGTGACGGGTGCGCTCGGCGTGGCAGGCTGCTCGGGCTCGGCGATGACGAGCGTCGCGTTGCCTACGACCTCGTTGTTGTAGCCGTCGCCGTCGTACATGAAGCTGATGGAGTACGTACCGGCCTTACCGTCCTGCAGGTCGCGGAGCTGCGTGCCCAGCATGACCTTGAAGCCATAGGCGTTCACGACGGACTCGCCGTTGACCTCGGCCTTCTTGACGAGCTTCTCCTTGATGCGCGCAATGAGCTTGTCGGTGGAGAGGCCCTTGACGTCGCCCGGGGCAACCGTGGCAGAGTCCGCGAACTCGAAGGCGCCGCTCTTGGCAAGCGTCACGTTGAACGTCACCCTTGCAGGCGTCTCGACGACCCACTTCTGGGCAGCCGCGTCGTACTTGAACGTGGCCGTGAGGCTGGAGGCGCCGGCGTCATAGACAACCTTGGCCTGCGCCACGGGCGGCACGAGGGGCTTGTAGTAGGCGTCGATGGCAGCCGGGTTGATCGCCACGTCCGTGTACCAGGCGTCGTCCGTGCCCTTGCGCGCAGCACCCACGGAGAAGGAGCCCGCGGGAAGCGCGTTCGGCTCGTTCGTGACGCCCTGACCCATGACCGTCAGCAGCACGCCGCCCCGCACGGCGGCCACGTCCGCGTCCGTGAGCTTGGGAGCCGCAGCGGTGGATGAGTCGGTGACGGTGAGCTTGGCGGTGCCCACGAGATCCGAACCGCCGTAGTAGAACGGGACGTCGTAGGTACCGAGAGTCTTGTTCGCAAGGGCGGCTGAGAAGTTGCCCAGGCCAGCCTCGACCATCCCGGTAATGTCACGGCCATCCTTGGTTGCCGACACGAGCATGAGGCTCTTGAGCTGGTTCTTGAGCTGATAGAAGTTGCCGCTCTTGAGCTGGCTCGCGTTAATGGTGGCGTCCTTGAGAACCACCTGCGGGCCGCTGGCCTCCCGCGTGGCCACGACGGCGTCGCCCGTAGCCGCGTCCTCGGCCAGGGCCACGGCGGGCAGGGCCGTGGGCGCAACCACGAGGGCAGTCGACGCAACGGCCACAAGCACATGCTTGAACTTCATTGCAATGCTCCTTCTGTATCCATATCCGCTAATTCACGCACACGAACTAGATACTAGGAAGCCCGCAACAAGCCCCCGTCACGCCTTCGTAAGGGGAGCGTCACAAATGAAGGGATACCCGGCAAACGGCAAGCGAGCGGAAATCTGCAAAAGCCAGTAGAGGTTTGTGCGGTAAACGGGCCTGATGCCCACGAAAAAGCGGCCCATTTCGCTCCGCAGCCCGTCAGAAGGCAAGAAAAGCCTTTCCAGCAGGCCCAAAACAACCCGCTACCGGGCCCGCCGCATGCCCCGAGCGCACAAACCTCAGCTCTTTTTTGCAGAAAGCGCCGCGCGAACTCTCAGCACGCAAAAAGGGAGGGCCCGGCAAGCGCCGCGCCCTCCCCTGTCGCACGTCTGCGCCCTTACGCCTACAGCGGACGGATGCTGACCTCCTTGAGCTGCTTGGCAGAGACCTCGCCAGGCGCGTCGCTCATGAGGTCCGAGCCGCTCGAGGTCTTCGGGAACGCCATGACCTCGCGGATGGAGTCGGAGCCGGTGAGCAGCATGCACACGCGGTCGAGGCCCAGGGCAAAGCCGCCCATGGGAGGCGCGCCGAACTCGAGCGCCTCCATGACGAAGCCAAACTGCTCGCGGGCGCGCTCCGGCGTGAAGCCGAGCAGCTCGAGCATGGCCTCCTGCATGGCGGCGTCGTGGATGCGCATGCCACCGCCGCCGGCTTCGTAGCCGTCCATGACGAAGTCATACGTGAAGCTGCCGGCAGCCAGCGGGTCGGCCTTGATCTTCTCGACGTTGGACTCGGTGGGCAGCGTGAACGGCTGGTGCTCGGCCGCGTAGGCCTTGCGCTCCTCGTCCCAGTGGAACAGCGGGAAGTTGACGACCCACAGGAAGTCGTGGCCCTCGCGCGGCACGTTGAGGGCGTCGGCCATGTGGCAGCGCATGCCGCCGAGGATCTCGTCGGAGGCAAGGCGCGGGCCGGCGGCGAACATCACGAGGTCACCGGGCTCAACCTCGGCACGCTCGCGAAGGGCGGCCATCTCCTCGTCGGAGAAGAACTTGACGATCGGGCTGTTGATGGAGCCGTCCTCGCGGAAGGCAATCCAGGCCAGGCCCTTGGCGCCAAACGTCTTGGCGACGTCCTCGAGCTTATCGATCTGGGCGCGCGGCCAGGTGCCGGCACCCTTGGCGTTGATGCACTTGACGACGGAGCCCTCGGCGTTCGCGGCGCTCGAGAACACCTTGAACTTGGAGTTCGTGAAGATGTCCGTGACGTCCTTGAGCGTCATGCCGTAGCGGGTGTCGGGCTTGTCGATGCCATAGGTGTCCATGGCGTCCCAGTACTGCATGCGGCGCAGCGGGCAGGGCAGCTCGACGCCCATCTTGGCGAAGGCGTCGCGCAGGACGTCCTCGAGCGCGTCCATGACGTCGTCCTGGTCAACGAAGCTCATCTCGATGTCCACCTGCGTGAACTCGGGCTGGCGGTCGGCGCGCAGGTCCTCGTCGCGGAAGCACTTGGCCACCTGGTAGTAACGCTCGACGCCACCCACCATGAGCAGCTGCTTGAGCAGCTGCGGGCTCTGCGGCAGCGCGTAGAAGTGGCCAGGCTGGATGCGGCACGGGACGAGGAAGTCACGCGCGCCCTCGGGCGTTGACTTGAACAGGGACGGCGTCTCGACCTCCATGAAGGCGCGCTTGTGCAGCGCCTCGCGAATGGCGAACGTGAAGTCGGAACGGAGCTTGAGGTTGGCCATCATCTCGGGCCTGCGAATGTCGAGGTAGCGGTAGCGCAGGCGCGTGTCCTCGGACGTGTCGATGCCGTCCTCGATCTGGAACGGCGGCGTCTTGGAGCGGTTGAGCACCTCGATGGTGTCGACGCAGACCTCGACCTCGCCGGTGGGGAGCTTGGGGTTGATGGTCTCCTCGTCGCGGCCGCGAACGACGCCGTGGACGCGGATGGGCCACTCGGTGCGGATGACCTCGGCGGCGTGGAACGCCGTGCCGCCGGAGTGTTCGGGGTCGAACGTGCACTGCGTCATGCCGGAGCGGTCGCGAAGGTCAACGAAGATGAGGCCACCGTGGTCGCGGCGACGCCACACCCAGCCCGTGAGCGTGACCTCCTCGCCGATGTTCTCGCGGCGCAGCTCGCCGGCCGTGCGCGTGTGCATGGAGTGCTCGTGCATGGCCTCGGTCTCGGCGGCGAAGGCGCTGGCGGCCTGGGCCTCGACGGCGGGGGTGGTGCTGGTGTCTTGCATGCGATTCCTCTCGTCTGTGCCATCCCGTGTCGGGGCGGATGGCAAGCCATCAGACGGCGAACGGCCCCGTAGACAGCGTGAGCGTTCGCGCAACGTCACATGATAGCGCAGCCGCCGCGCCCAAGGATTACCGGACGGTTTCGCCATGTGCCCCACGAGCGTCTGCCACGGTGGCAGTTGGCCCCGGCACCACCGCCACCGCGGGCGTGCTACCCTGCGAGGGATTGGACGACGCAAGCGAGGGAGCAGCGACATGGCACAGACGGCGAACACGATTCGTGCGGCGGCACGCGAGACGAGCGACTACGTCATCGACCGGCGCCGCTGGTACCACGCCCACCCCGAGGTCGCCTACGAGGAGACGGCCACCACCGCCCAGATCTGCGCGGACCTGGACGCCCTCGGCATCCCCTACGAGCGCCCCACGGCCACCGGCGTCGTCGCCACGATTCGCGGCCGCGCGGCCGGCGCCTACGACCAGGACGGCTCCCCGCGCCGTCGCCTCATGCTGCGTGCCGACATCGACGCCCTGCCCGTGACCGAGGAGACCGGCGAGCCGTTCTGCTCGCTTATCGAGGGCCGCATGCACGCCTGCGGCCACGACTGCCACATCGCCATGCTGCTTGGCGCCGCGCGCTTGCTCGCGCACCTCACCGACGAGCTGCACGGCGAGGTGCGCCTCTTGTTCCAGCCGGCCGAGGAGGGCGGCAACGGTTCCAAGACGATGATCGAGGCGGGCGTGCTCGAGGGCGTGGACGGCGTGTACGGCACGCATATCTGGAGCGACGTGCCGGCCGGCAAGGTCTCCGTCGAAGCGGGTCCGCGCATGGCCGCCACCGACTGGTGGCGCATCGACGTCACCGGCCGCAGCGCCCACGGCGCCATGCCCAACCAGGGCGCCGACGCCGTGCTGGCGGGAGCCGCCATCGTGGAGAGCCTGCAGGCCATCGTGAGCCGCAACATGAGCCCGTTCGAGCCCGCCGTGGTGACGGTGGGCCAGTTCCACGGCGGCACCGCGAGAAACGTCATGGCCGGCCGCGCCTGGATGGAGGGCACCGTGCGCACCTTCCACGAGGAGGCCCACGAGCGCATCCCCAAGCTCATGGAGCGTATGGCCGGCGAGGTGGCCGCGGCCTTTGGCTGCACGGCCAAGCTCACCTACGAGGTGGCCCACTCCACCGTCGTCAACACGCCCGAGGCAAGCGAGCGCGCGGCACGCGCCGCCCGCGAGGTCCTGGGCGAGGGCTCCATCGTGCGCTACCAGGGCTCCATGCCCGGCGAGGACTTCTCGGAGTACCTGCGCCGCCGCCCCGGCGTGTTCGTGTTCCTCGGCAGCGGCACGGCCGACCCGAGCGGCCGCGTGTGGCCGCAGCACTCCAGCCACTACGACCCCGACGAGTCCGTTCTCGTCCGCGGCTCCATGCTCGCCGCCCAGTACGCCGTCGACTTCCTGGCCGAGTAGCGCCCCACCGCGCCTCCCTAGCCCTATGCTTGAGAAAACCTCAAGGAGGGGGCACAAATGGACGATGAGAGCGCAGCCAAGCTGCTCGCCTACATAGACGCGCTGCTCGAGGACCCAGACCACGCGGAGCTCGACGCAAGCGAGCTTCCGGGCAACCTTCGCCAGCTGGGAGAGCGCCTCTCCTACCTGGGCTCGTGCGTGCAGGAGGGCCGCGTCTTTGCCGAGGACCTCGCCCGCGGCAACCTCGAGGCCATAAGCTCACAGTACACGAACCACGCCAACCCCCTCATCCCCAGCCTCGAGGACGTGCGCAAGAGCCTCGCGCAGTTCCTGTCCCTGGGCACGAGCTTCGTCGAGGCAGACAAGGCCGCCCAGTTCGAGGGCCAGGGCGAGTACATCGCCATGCTCAACCGCATGATCGGCGAGGTCCAGCGCCGCCACACCGAGCTCGAGCACAGCGCCAACACCGACCCGCTCACCGGCGTGGGCAACCGCAGGCTCTACGAGCGCACCATGGAGGCCCTGTGGGAGAAGGGCGAGCCGTTCACGGTGGCCTTCATCGACATCGACCACCTCAAGCGCTGCAACGACCACTATGGCCACGAGGAGGGCAACCGCTACATCCTGCAGACGAGCCTCATGCTCAAGCTGCGCCGCAAGCGGGACGAGGAGCTCTTTCGCATCGGCGGCGACGAGTTCGTCTACGTGTCCGAGACGGACTCCGAGCACGAGCTTGCCAAGCGGCTCGAGCAGTGCCGCGAGCAGCTCATCGCGCAGTCGCGCCAGGAGGGGCGCATGGTCTACTCGTTCAGCTTCGGGTGCTCGCACGTCGACCCCAAGGCCGGCGACGACAGCCATCAGATGGTCACGGACGCCGACAAGAAGATGTACCGCTACAAGCTCACGCATCGCGTCGCCCCCAGCCAGGGCGAGGCCGCCGAGGACAAGCCGGGCATCGACATCGACGAGCGCATCTTCGAGGCGCTCGCCATGGCCTCGCCGGGCCGCTACTTCTTCGTGTGCGACATCGACAACAATGAGTCGCTGTGGTCGAGCAACGCCATCCGCGACTTCAATCTGCCCAGCCCCCACATGAGCCATGCCGGCGACATCTGGCTCGGGCGCATCCACCCAGACGACCGCCAGGGCTACGAGGACGAGATATCGCGCCTGCTCGCCGGAAAGACCCACCACCACGCCATGCGGTACCGCGCGCTCGACGCCCGTGGCCAGTACGTCATCTGCGAGTGCCGCGGCTACAGGCTCGACGCCGAGGAGGGCAAGCCGGCGCTGTTCGTGGGCACCATCGTGAACCGCAGCATCGCCGAGAACATCGACCCGGCCACGGGGCTCGGCGACATCCACGGCCTCGTCATCTCCGTCGGCAGGGCCCGGCACCTGCAGCGCCCCACGGGCATCATCGGCATCAAGGTCGTGGGCCTCTCGCAGATAAACGCCACGCACGGCTACGAGACGGGAGACCAGGTGCTCGCAGCGATCGCCGAGCGCATCGTGTCGGCCACCCGCGGGCGCATGACGGCGTTTCGCTCGCGCGGCACCCAGTTCGTCCTCATCGGCAAGGACCTGAGCGAGCAGGACACCTGGGAGCTCTACCACCTCGTGAGAAACGTCATGAAAGCGCCGTTCAACATCGGCGGGGAGACGTTCTCGCTCGAGTCGGGCGTGGCCTGGGTGCACTACGACGAGGTGTCCTCGCAGCCCTTCTCCATCCTGTCTGACCTGAGCCGCCGCGTGCGCTTGTCGCTCAGGGAGGGCGTGGCGGCCCTGCCCGCCCCCACGACGACGAGCGACGAGCACGTCAACTCGCTCACGGGCCTCAGGAGCGGCTCTGCCCTGCTCAGGCTCGCGAGCAGGCACAACGCCTCGGCACCCGCCGGCATCCACTGCCTCGTCTCCATAGACCTGGGCAACATGCGCCTGTTCAACGAGTGGTACGGCCACGACGCCGGCGACGCCCTGCTCGCCGAGGTGGGGCAGCTGCTCGCCAAGATCGAGGACGAGGGCTCTGCGCTCGCAGGCTACTGGGGCCAGGACGACTTCTGCCTCTACGCGCCGTTCGACCGCGTCCTCATCGACGACATCTACGGCCGCATGAGGCAGGTCGTGGCCAGGCGCGACGACTCGGTGGGCTTCTCGCCCTCGTTCGGCGTGCTGCCCCTCGACTACCATCACGAGGTCACGATCGACGACTACTCGAGAGCGATGTTCGCGAACAAGGAGTCGAAGGGCGACTTCAAGAACAGGATCTCGTTCTTCGAGCCGCTGAGCTACGAGCAGAAGAGCCAGGAGCACAGGCTGCTCTCGAGCTTCCAGTACGCCATCTCGGACGGCGGCATCTGCTTCGTCCTGCAGCCCCAGTGCGACCTCACGACCGGCAAGGTCGTGGGTGCCGAGGCCCTCGTGCGCTGGGCGAAGAAGGACGGCGAGCGCATCTCCCCGGCCGAGTTCATCCCCGTGCTCGAGAGGAACGGCTTCATCGTCACGCTCGACAAGCGCATCTGGACGCTCGTGGCCCGCTGGCTGCACGATGCCATCGAGCGCGGGCTCGTCCCCGTGCCCGTCTCGATCAACGTCTCGCGCGTCGACATCCTCGCGTTCGACGTGCCCGACTTCCTGGGGCGCCTGCTCACCGAGTTTGACCTGGCACCGCGCCTTCTCGAGGTCGAGATCACCGAGACGGCCTACATGCAGGACCAGGGGATGATGAGCGAGGTCGTGGGGCGCCTGCGCGCCATGGGCATGACCGTCCTCATGGACGACTTTGGCACGGGCCACTCCTCACTGAGCATGCTCGGCGGCGTCAACGTGGACGTCATCAAGCTCGACCGCCAGTTCCTCCCCACGGCCGGCATGGCGCAGGGCCGCGTCAACAGGGACGAGAGCATCCTGGCCTCGATGGTGGGCATGGCCCACGCGCTCGACCTGCCCATGATCGTCGAGGGCGTCGAGACGAGGGAGCAGGCGGGGCTCGTGGGAGACCTGGGCGCGCGCTACGTTCAGGGCTTCTGGTGCTACCGCCCCATGCCCGTGCAGGAGTTCGAGGAGATCCTCGCAAGCCCCGACCTCGTGGACCTGGGCGGCCTCGTCTCGCCGAGCGAGCGCGGAGTGTATACCCCCCCCCGAGCAACTAAGGACTCGGGCAGGGCATAGGGGGCAGCTCGGCTAGCTGCGGATACGCTTGTGCCCGCGACGGGCAAGGATGCCAAGAAACGCCACGAGCCCGGCGACGCCGGCCACACTCACGGCAACGCCGGTGGCAAGCCAAGGGCGTCGCAGCGGAATCGTCGTGGTGCCGGCGCCCACGTGCAGAAGGCCATCCCGCTCCCACGCGCCCTCGGTGGGCGCAAAGTCGTCCTGCCAGGCAAGTGTGGTGTCCACGTCGTCCTCGTCCGCCGTGACGGTGAGGGCGTCCGTACCCCACTGGGCCGAGACGGGCACGAGCGTGCGCTCGGGCACGGCGGCTGGATCGAGCGACAGCGAGTTCGCGAGCAGCGCCGCGATGCCGGCGTCTCCCGTCACAGCCTCGAAGTAGGTGAGGTTGAGACCCACGAACACGACGTTGCCGCCGCACACCGAGCCGTAGAAGCCAAGGCTTCTGCCCTCCTCGTCCACCGAGCCCCAGACGTCATCGAGGCCGTTCAGGTAGACCGTCTGCCACTGCTCGTGGCCCGCGGGGAACAGCGAGCAGCTCAGCTGACCCAGACGGGTCGTGAGCTCGGGAAAGCCACCATGAAACGTGATGGGCTGCGCGCTCACGCCAAGGAAGGACGTCGTGGCCGCGTGCTCGTCTGCGGGCATGCCGTCGGCCATGATGACCACGCGCGTGCCCACGCTCGCCAGGCCGCGCACGAGCTCCTCGGCGCTCGCCTGGTCTGAGTAGGTGAAGCCGTCGAGGTAGACCACCTTGTAGGCGGAGAGCTCGCTCACCGTGTAGTCATCGAGGGACGCGTCGGTGGTCTCCTCGACGCTTGGGAACTGCAGCGCAATCTGGCCGGCGCCCGTGCCGATGGCGATGGCGTCGTAGCGCGACGTGACGCCGAATGCGCCGTCAACGTCGCGATGGTAGAGGCGGTAGTCGCCGGCATCGTCCACGAGGGAATAGCCAGACTGGCCGGCGGCCGAGTCGATGCGCGTGACCACGTTTGCGCTCTGGTCCTGGACGAGCGAGGTGCGCACGATCACCGAGTCGCAGCCCAGCTCTAGGCTGCGGTCGAACAGGTAGCCAAAGCGGCCCTCCTCCAACGCACGGTCGAGCTGCTCGTAGTTCTTGGCCACGGCCGCGCGTGTGCTCGCACCCTCGGCGATGGCCACGGGATCCTCGAAGCCAGACGCGAGAAACGCGCTCTCGGCGTCCAGGCCACCCTCGTCGACGAGCGCCAGGCGCTGTTCCGTGACGGCGCGGGCCTGGTCGATGAGCGTCTCTGAGGCATGGCGCTCCAGGCGCTCGGAGGTCGATGCTCCGTTGTGCGCGCCACAGAGCAGCTGCCACGACGGAGCCGCGTCAACGGCCAGTAGCACGAGCGCAAGCGCCAGCAGCGGGGTGCGCAGCGTTCTCCAGCGCAGCAGGCCCAAGAGGACCAGCGCCAGGGCCACCGAGACGAGCCCCAGCGACCCCGCGCGAGACAGGCACGTGAGCGCGCCCACCGCCGGCTGGACCGTGGCCGCCGTGAGCGCCACGAGCACGGCCGCGGCCACGAAGGCGGGGCGTGCGGCGCGGCGCGAGCACAGGATGCCGAACACGATGAGCACGGAGGCGGCCGCTCCCAGGAAGATGCCACCCACAGATCCCAGCCAGCCCTGCGAGGCAAGCGTGGCGCCCAGGCCCTGGACGTCCACCTGGACCATGTTGGCAAGGCCACCGCCGGCCGCGAAGGGAACGAGCCAGAAGCCGCAGGCCGCGCATCCCAGAAGGCACGCGAGGATGGCTTGCGCGCCGCGGGCCCAGCACCCCTGCGAGACGCCCCGGCACGCGACGTAGGCAAGCACGCCGATGCCCGTGAGCGAGGCCGCGCCCACGTCCGTGAGCACGAGCAGTGCGCTCGTCACGAACAGGGCAGCCAGGGAGCACCTGCCGCCTCGCTCGAGGTGCGCGTCGAGTGCGGCCACGAGCCAGGGCAGAAGCGCGAGGCCAAGGCTTCGCGCGAGGTCGCCCTCGACGAACAGCGCCGTGAGGTTGGCGGGGAGCAAAAACCATAGCGCACCGGCGCAGAGTGCCAGCCAGCGGCGGCCGCGGCGCCAGCCCGCGCAGAGCCACCCCAGGGCGCCCACCAGGTAGACGAGGCCGCAGAAGACCACGAACCCCGAGGCGGCTCCTCCCACTGCGGCCTCGCACGCGGCGACGGCATAGGCAAAGACGGGGCCGCAGAAGCGCAGGAGCTGGGCGCCGTTGTACCACAGCGGCTCCACGAGCGGCCACGCGTCGCCGCGCGACAGCCCGCCGAGCAGCGACTCGCCCGCGAACAGGTGCGAGAAGGTGTCGGCGCCGGAGCATGCCGTGCCGCTCGTGGCCACAAGCCACATGACAAGCGCCGCAGCCGCCGCCTGGGCCAGGCACGCCAGCGCGAGCGCCCCGTGGCCCCGCCTCGCCGCGAAGCCGGCGTCAGATAGAGCCATTACGCGCGCTCCTCGTCGTCCGTCTCGGGACCGTAGGCCAGAAGGTAGCTGCGCGCCGGGGTCTCGGAGCCCTCGAACTCCACGAGCCGCGCGTCCATCCCGGCCGCCGCGGCGCGGACCTTCTCGCCCAGCACCTCGGTGAGGCTCTCGAGCGTGGGCACTATGGCGTCGAAGGGCTCGCACTCGTTGACCACACGGTTCTGGTAGGGCTCGAACACGGCCCCGATGGCGCGCTCGTATTCCGCGAACGGCTTGGGATCGGTGGTGCCGGCCACGGCCACCTTGGCGCTGAACTGCCAGGTGTGGGGGTGAACCTCGCCGCGCTTGCCGTCAAAGCTCACGTAGTGGCTCGCGTTGAGATAGGTCTTGAAGCAGTAGGTGCGCCTCACCTCGTGTGCCATGGGGTCGTCTCCCTCGTCGTCGTTGCCAGCCTTGCCGTTGATGCCCAGAAGCTCGGAGAGCCTCTGGGTGCCCAGGCGCTCGTTCGTCTCGCGCAGGCGTGCCGCGTCACGTTCGGCTGCCTCGGCGCGGTCGAGCAGGCGGTCGCCGCGCAGCCCCATGACCACGCACGCGCCCACCATGAGCACGAGCGCGGCACCGATGGCCACGCCCAGCCCCACACGGGCGCTCAGGTAGGCGTTCTGGTCGATGATGACGTGGCGCGCCGTGAGCAGGCACAGCGACACCTTGGCGCCGCCCCGCTCCACGACCGTGCCCGAAGCGATGAAGTCTCGTCCGTCCACCTGGATGAGCGCGTGGGAGACGCCGTTCTCGGAGAGGTTGGAGACGAAGCTCCTTGCGGCGTCCGCGTCGTAGTAGGTCGAGTCCGAGAAGCCCCGATAGCGGTTCGTGTCGTCCACGTCCTTCACGAAGACGAGCGAGCCGTCCTCGGCCACCGTCCAGTACTTGGACGACGACGGGCCGATGGCGCCGAGAAGCGCCTCGACGTCATCGTCGCTGCCGCGCGAGACCTGCTCGGCCACGACGCGCACGTAGTCGTCCTGCTGGTTGGCGAACGTCTCGATGAGGCCGTCCTCGTAGTGGGAAAGCTGCCAGTAGCAGAAGGCCGCGAGCGCCACCGCCACGATGCAGGCGGCGGCCGTCACGACGCCGGTGCGAAGGCTCTGGAGCCTGCCGGCGCCGATGCTAGTCTTGGTCACGGGTTGGTTCCTCCTCGGGATAGTTCACCAGGTCGCGCAGGCGCGCCACGACGCCCGTCGCGCGCGAGAAGTCCGAGCGCACGACGCTCGCGAAGGCGCCGCGCTCCTCCGAAAGGGTCCGCGTCTTCCAGGCCCCCGACGTGCCGATGCTGTTGATGACGCCAGCCAGGCGGATGAAGAAGACCACGAAGTTGAACGCCGGCAGCAGCGGGACCACCCACCACAGGCCGAGCGCGTAGCGGCGCAGGCGCGGCAGCCGGCGCAGAAACGACGCCACGGCCAGCAGGTAGAGGAAGCCGCAGACGACGTAGAGCACGTAGACCGCCGCCATGGCGCCGAGCACCACCGCGCCCGAGTAGCCCACGGCCAGAAGGCAGATGAGCGCCACGTACCAGATCATACGCGGGAAGGCGAAGGTGTGGTCGTACAGCAGCGTGCTCACGTTGACGTCGGTGAGGGCGTGGCGCAGCGAGAGGTGCTCTCCCCCAAACTGGTGGGCCACCTCAAGGCTGCCGCGCTGCCAGCGCTGGCGCTGCGTGTAGAGCTTGTCGACGCCCTCGATGGGATCCACGAAGAAGATGGCGTCCTCGCACACGTGCAGGCGCTGGCGCTGGTTGTAGCGCATCTGGAACGTGATCTGGGTGTCCTCGCAGATGGTGTCTGCGTTGTAGAGCCACGACGTGAGGATGGCGCTGCTCCGGAAGGCCGTGAACGCGCCCGAGAGTGTGTAGACGCGGTCCACCTCGCTGGCGTAGTTTCGCCCGGCGAGAAACGCCTGCGCGTACTCCATGAACTCCAGGCGGCGCAGCAGCCGCGAGGGGCCGGGCTTGTAGGCCTCCACGAGGTCGGGCTCGACCATGATGGCGCCCGTGGCCACGTTCACGGACGGGTCCGCCTCGAAGCGGCGCACGAGGTTGGCAAGCGCCTCGCGCTCGAGCACGCCGTCGGAGTCCACGTGCACGATGTACTTGCCCTGACTGTTGTACAGGGCGAGGTTGAGCGCGTTGGACTTGCCCTGGGCGGCGTCGAGCCACTGCATGGCAAGCTCGGGATGGGCCGCCTGGCAGCGCGAGAAGGCCGCGAACGAGTCGTCCGAGCTCGCGTTGTTCACGAGGAACACGTTGATCTTGTCGGCGGGATAGGTGCCGTTCGCAATCGAGTCCACGCAGGCCTCGAACGTGTCGGCCGAGTTGTAGACCGGCACGATGACCGTGACGTCGGGGAAGATGATGGGGTCGGCCGGGCGGCGTGCCTCTCGCACGCGGCGGCGCACGAGCAAAGCCACGCTGCCGATGGCGGGCACGATCTCCATGATGAGCGGGATGATGATCCAGGCCGCCCAGAAGATGAAGCTCGAGGCGAGGCGGGCCAGCACGCTACTCACCGCGCTCATAGGAGAACCTCCCCACCCTCATGCGCACGACCTGCGGCTTAGTGAAGACGTAGAAGTACAGCCACACCGTGAGCGCATAGAAGACGAGGCGCCCCACGAGCGAGTGGGCCACGTAGTAGACGCCCGGGCCCATGAAGTGGATGAGCTCGCAGATGAGGACGATGCGGATGGCGTTGGCGAGCAGGATGAACAGCGTGCCCGCGATGCCCACGATCACGCGCTCGCTCCTGTTGTAGACCTGGAAGAACGACAGCAGCGAGACGAAGGCCATGATCTCGATGATGCCCGAGCACTCGAAGTCGATCTTGAGCGTGATGGGGCCCGACGCCGAGTCAACGAACAGCACGCCGTAGCGGAAGAACGCCTCGAACGTGTGCGTGAGGCTGCCCACGATGCCCGAGACGCCGGCCACCACCTGTGCGAGCGGCTGGGTGGCCCAGGGGCGCACGAAGATCATGAGCAGCACGAACAGCCCGAGCGACCCCACGGCAAAGCGCCAGAACGCCAGGTTGGCGCGCGAGAGCACATGCAGGACGTAGAGCCACACGAGCGCCGCGGCCGCGCCTATCGCATAGACCATGGACGCTCCCCTAGCGCCGCGCGCGACGACGGTGGGCGTAGGTGCCGCCCACGGCCGCCAGGCACAGGCCCACGCCCAGGATGGGCATCGTGGAGGTGCCGGCCGTGGTGACCCACTCCTGGCCGATGCGCCCGTACTGCGCCGAGAACTTCGTGATGCTGCTGGGGTCGATGGACGTGTCCTCCTTGGCCTGGCCCCTGTTGGCGTGCAGGTGCGCCGCGAGCGTGGGGATGTCGATGACGTACTCCATCTCGTCCTTGTCGACGCCTACGGTCACCATGGCGCGGCCGTAGATGACGTCGTCGTCCTTGAGGTCGTTGATGTTGGTGGAGGTGCCGTTCGTGGTGGTGGAGGCGAGGTAGAACTCGTAGGTGCCCGGCGCCAGGCCCGACGTCTGCGGGTTCCAGTTGATGTTGCCGCTGGCGTCCACCGCGATGAAGCGCGGCGTGAGCATGAGGTTCTCGTCGTCGTTGAGCTTGAGGGACACGGCGCTCGTGAACTCGCCGCCCGCCTCGCCAAGGTGCGCGGGCATGGAGGTCACGACGTGGCCGTAGAGCTTGTCGGTGTCCGCGTACAGGGCGCCACGGGCGTCCACGACCGTCTCGGACGTGCCGGAACCGGCGTACTGGATTGTCGTGTGGGGGTAGTAGTCCCAGTCGTCGTACTTGCCGTCGTAGGTAATGCCGTTGAACGTGTGGTCGCCGTCATCTGTGGGGTGGAGGTTGGCGACATTCGTGATGATGGGATCTACCTGGTAGAAGCCAAGGCCGATGGTCTTGGAGTAGAAGCCGAGCGCCGAGGTGGGGATGGCTACCTCCCACTTGAAGGGCTTCTGGGCCCAGGCGGTGCTGTTGGCGGCGATGGAGGCGCCGTCGATGCCCCTGACCTCGCCCGGGGCGCTCCTCAGGTCGATGAGCGTCTGGTTGCCCAGATCGGTCGTGATGGCAAACTGGCCGTTGCCACTGGGGCCGGCACCAGTCATGGAGCGCGGGTTGTCGTCATCGGACTCGAGGTAGAGGTAGACCCAGTCGCCGTCCCAGACCATGGCCATCTTGTTGACATGGCCCCAGCCAACGGTGGCGTCGGTGTCCACCTTGGCAACGCCATTCCAGTCGGAGAAGTCACCGTCGATGGTGATGCCGGTGTAGGCGGCGCCGGTGTTGGAGCCGTCGGTGTCGGTGGTCTCGGGCGTTGCGGGGGGGCGTCGGTGCCGGAGTTGTCACCGGCGTCGGGGGTCGAGGGCGTCTCGGGAGTGTCGGGCGTCTCGGGCGTTGTCGGGGTCTCGGGCTCGGTGGAGGCGCCGCCCATCTCGGCGCTCGTCTTGGTGGAGCCGCAGTACGAGGCCGAGAACGACTTGCCGCCAAAGTAGCTGGCGGGCACGGTCACCGTAATCGTGTTGCCATCGATGGAGGTCGAGGCACCCGGGATGTCCTGCCAGTAGCCACCCTTGACCTCGGAGCAGTTCCAGGTGAGGATGAGCGCGTTCGCATTGCCCTGCGTGTCGTCGTCATAGGAGATGGCGATGGTGTTGTTGCCGCTGCCGACCGAGGTGACCTCGCCGGCGGCGTTGATGGTGAAGACGTAGCTCGAACCGTCAAAGGTGGCGTCCCAGCTCGAGACGGTGGCGTTGGACGAGGCCATGGCGATGGCCTCGCGGGTGATGTAGGGAACCGGCGCCAGGCCCAGCGTGAGCGCCATGGCGACGACGGCACCCCTGCGGGCGAACACGTGCAGACGATCTTTGTTCAAACGAGACATGCCTGGCCTTTCACCGCATGTAGTAAGCGTCCAAAGAAATAAGTATAGGCCCCCAGCTCGCTTTTGCATAAATTTCGACAAGCCTGAATACGGGCTTTGAGCAGTGGCATGGTGCGATAACCGCCGAGTGCTGCAAATCAGACACTTTGGCCCCCGTTTGGGGGTGCGGACCAAAAGTTGGACCACTGGGTGGTCCGGACTGGAGGTCCAGATGCACGACAGGGAGACCGTCGAGCTGTTCCTGCTCGGCCGGGAGGAGGGGATGTCCGTCCGGGCCGCGGCGGACCTCGCGGGCGTGACGAGGGGCACCGCGGGAGACTGGGCGAGCGGCAGGCTGCCGCGCAGCTACACGGGCGCGCCGGCACCGCGTAGAATCCGTGGCGAGGACACCCGACGGAGGGAGCGCCCCATGGCCGAGCCCAGGTCGATCTACGAGCCGCCCAGGAGCGGGCCGCTGGCCGGCCTCACCCCCGACCAGATAGAGAACCTGCTGCTCAGGGCGGTGTTGGCCGACCTAAAAGCGGTCGGGTGGGACCCGGCTTCGATCTCGAACAGGAGCAAGTGCGAGCTCGGCGAGAGATTGAGGAGGGCGACCGCCCTGCCCCTCCGCTCGATCACCGGTTTCTTGAGGATATCGAAGAGCTCCTATGAGTACCACCGCGCCAGGCTCGGCCGGGACCGCGACGCCGACATACGCGGCGCGGTGAGGGACGTCTTCGGGGAGGGCCGCGGCGCCTGGGGCTACCGGACGGTCTGGGCCCACCTGCGTCGCCGCGGCGTCCTCTGCAGCGAGAAGCGGGTGCGGAGGGTGATGCGCGAGGAGGGCCTGCGCCCCGTCTACGCGCGCCGGCGCCGCAGGGGCTACAGCTCCTACGCCGGCGAGGTCTCCAAGGCCCCTCCCAACCTCGTGGGGAGGAACTTCCGGGCCCCGGCGCCCAACCGCCTGTGGCTGACCGACATCACCGAGTTCCGGCTGCCGTCCGGGGCGAAGGTCTACCTCAGCGCCGTCGTGGGCTGCTTCGACGGCATGCCCGTCGGCTGGTCGGCCGGCCGGCACCCGGACAAGGCGCTCGCCAACTCCAGCCTCCTCGCGGCGCTCGAGACGAGGCCGGAGGGCGCCCCCACGCTCGTCCACTCCGACCGCGGCGGCCACTACCGCTGGGAGGAGTGGATAGGCATCTGCGACGCCGCCGGCCTGGTCAGGAGCATGTCGGCCAAGGGCTGCAGCCCCGACAACGCCGCCTGCGAGGGCTTCTTCGGCAGGCTCAAGAACGAGTTCTTCCACTGGCGTGACTGGAGGGGCGTCTCGGCGGAGGAGTTCATGGCCAGGCTCGAGGGGTACCTCGTGTACTACCGGGACCGAAGGATCAAGAGGTCGCTCGGGTGGCTCAGCCCGATGGAGTACCGGCACAAGCTTGGATACGCCTAGGCGGTCCAAGAAATTGTCCGCACCCCCTTTGGACCCGATACCTGTCTGAATTGCAGCGCTCGCGAGCGACGTCTATTTCCTAGGCGAGCAGCGCCAGGGCCTCCGACGGCGTGAGGGCCGGCACCACCGAGTGGCGGCGGAAGTCCTCGTCGTTCGTGACGATGTAGTCTGCCTTGGCACGCTTGGCAGCGGCCATGATCAGGCAATCCTCGAAGTCCGGATGGACCCTCTGCAGCTTCTCCGCCATCCAGACGTCCGAGACGTCGAGCGCCACGGGCGTTGCGCTCGCAACCATGCCCGACACGCATCCCGAGGCAATGGAGCGCGCCGTCTCGACATCGCCCTGGCTCAGATGGCCCAGGGCCTGTCGGGCCTTCCTCTTGAGGCCATTTGCCACGAGGTAGTAGACGTCCTTTGCGCTGCTCACCGAAAAGAGCAGGTCCACGGACCCCCTCTTTGCGAGGTCGAGAACCGCCCGCGAAGACGGGGAGGTGGCCCGTCCTCCATCGAAGTTGTCGATCCACACGTTCGTGTCTACGAGGATCCTCGCGCTCATCGGTCACCACCGTCTTCGGGGTAGTAGCGCTCCATCAGGTAGTCCGCATAGATGTCCTTGCAGCTCTTATCCTCATCGAACAGGGGCTCCCCTTGGGGAAGGCCGAGATGCTCGCGAAATCCATCGACTGCGGCGCGCGCATGGTCGAGCGCCGAGATGCCGGAGTCGCGCTCGCCGGCACGGTGCGGGTACAGAAGCTCCCTAACCTTGCTTGGGTTGTCAGCATCATCTGCGACGAGCTGATAGAAGGCACGAATCGCCTCCGAGGGAGTGAGGCCGGCCTGGGCCAGCGCATAGTCTCCCTCGCGCTTGAGCTCCGCGTCGATCCGAACGTTCATCTGAACGCTTCTGCCGCTGCGGGCACGCTCGGCGGCCCTTGGTTTCTCAGCTGCTGCAACCGCTGCCATTCCAGCCTCCCCTAGACGTGGCTATACGTATAGCATTCTAGCATGCGGAGCAAAAAGGGCGCACCCGGATGGATGCGCCCCGCAGACGAACGGTCCCCTACTCCTTCTCCTCGCCGGAGACGAGGCGCTGGTACATGGCATCGTTTGCCGCAAGCTCGAAGGCGTCGTCGAGCGGCTCGAGCGTGCCGTCGCCGTACTTGCGCTCCAGCGCGCGCCCGATGAGATAGTCGGCCACGCCGGGATTCTTGGGCAGGAGCGGCCCGTGGATGTAGGTGCCCACGACGTTCTTGTACAGGCACCCCTCGTATCCCGTCTCGCCGTCGTTGCCGTGCCCGTGCACGACGCGCCCGAGCGGCTCCACGCCCTCGCCCAGGTGCGTGCGGCCGCCGTGGTTCTCGTAGCCCACGATGGGCTGCTCGCAGATGCGGCTCTCGATGGCGATGTTGCCGATGAGACGCGGGCTGCCGCGGTCCGTGTACAGGTCGACGAGCGACAGGCCCTCGACCTCCTCGTCACCCATGAGGTAGGAGTGGCCAAGCAGCTGGTAGCCGCCGCAGACGGCGCCCAGCGCGCCCCCGTCCTCCACATAGGCCGCGAGCTCGGCCCTCTCGGCGAGCAGGTGCTCGCACACGATGCGCTGCTCGCGGTCTGACCCGCCGCCGATGAAGACGATGTCCACATCGGCGAAGCTCGGACGGTCGTCGATGTGGACCTCCTGGACCTCGCAGCCGATGCCGCGCCACTCAAGGCGCTTCCTCAGCACGAGGATGTTGCCGCCGTCGCCATAGAGGTTCAGCAGCTCCGGATAGAGATGCGCGATGCGCAGGGTCCTCTCGCTCACAGGCGCTCCCCCATCTTCTCGAGCTCGGCCTTTGCCGGCCACAGCGCCGAGTAGTTCGTCAGCACGTACAGCGGCTCGTCGAGCGGCAGGCCAGCCACGGCGTCGAGCGCCTCGCGCACCGTGTGCGCCACGGGCGCGTTGATGCCCGCGTACTTCATGCGGACGCGCACGTCCTCGGCGCGGTGCCCGCCCGCAACGACCGCGAGGTCGCCCTCCTGGACGACACCGCCCTTCTTGGGTGCGCCCACGGCGAGTCGCTCGAAGTCCACGTCCCAGATCCAGGAGATGTCCTTGCCGTCGTTGTAGTTGTCGTTGATGACGAAGAACGCCGCCTTCTTGCGATCGTCCGCGAGCATGAGCGAGATGTTCTGGTTGAAGCCTGTGGGGTTCTTGGCGAGGTTGAGCACAACCTCTCGGCCGTCGACGCGGAAGCGCTGCAGGCGGCCGTTCTCGGGATGGTAGTCATCGACCGTGCGCTGGAAGTCCTGGGCGTCAACGCCTGCGAGGTGAGCGCCCACGAACGCCGCCATGAGGTTGTAGACCATGTACACGCCGCCAAAGCTCGCGCTGATGCGCACGGGCTCGGGAAGGCCAGCGCCGCTCACGGTGAAGCTCACGCCCGTGCGACCCACCTCGACGCCCGTTGCCTGCCAGTCGAGCGAGGGGCGGCAGAAGTCGCCCTTGGGGCAGCGGAAGGCGCCCAGCTGGGCGTAGGCGCGGTAGTCGTACTCGAGCTCGGCGCCGCACACCTGGCAGAAGCGCGCCTCGGGCACGCGGTCTGCGGGCAGGTGCAGGTCCTCGCCGATGCCAAACGTCAGCACGCGCGTGCCAGCCTTGCGCGCGCGGTGCGCCACGCCCATGACGAGCGGGTCGTCTCCGCAGGCCACGAGCGTGGTCTTAGGGCTCGCGGCCAGGGCGCTCGCAATGACGTCCTGCACGCGGTCTATCTCGCCGGCGCGGTCGAGCTGGTCTCGGAAGAGGTTGAGAAGCACGAGGTAGCGAGGGCGCAGCTCGGGCAGGATGTTGATGGTCGACAGCTCGTCGGCCTCGATGACGGCCCAGTCTGCGGAGGCGCCGGGAAGCAGCGCTGCCGCAACGCCAGGCGCCATGTTCGCGCCCGCGCGGTTGCACAGCACGCGCGCACCGCTTGCCTCGACGGCACTCGCGAGCACGTTGTTCGTCGTGGTCTTGCCGTTCGTGCCGCACACGACGATGGCCCCTTGGCCCAGCTTGGGCGCCATGTCCGCGATGGCATGGGGATCGATGGCGAGGGCCACGCGTCCCGGCAGCTGCGAGGCGGAGCGGCCCGCGAGATGCAGGGCGCCGGCCGTGAGCCTGCCGGCGCCTCGGGCGATTGAGCTTCTCAGACCCACGAGCTACTCCTCCGGCTCGGCTTCGTCTTCCTCGTGCACGCCCTGCATGCGCTCGTACTCCTCGGGCGTGAGGACGTCCTCGATGCGCAGGTTGACGCCACCCACCTCGAGGCCCGTCATGCCGGCGACCTGCTTCACGACGACCTTCTTGACGTCCTCGAACACCTGCGGGGCATAGGCGCCGTACTCGATGAGCACGGAGATGTTCACGCGCACCGAGCTGTCGGGCATGACCTCGACCGAGACGCCCTTCGTGGGGTCCGACGCGCCAAACGTCTCCTGAACGCGGTTGATGAAGCCGCCCTTCATGCCCAGGACGCCGGGGACGTCACGCACGGAGATGGCGACGATCTTCTCGATGACGCCGTTGGAGAACGTGAGCGAGTCCTCGCTGTCGAGGTCCTCGTCGGCGTCCGAGTACATGAGGTCGCCGGAGTCGTTCGTCGCGAGAACGCCCGTGGAGTCCTCGGGGGCCTCGGTGGTGGCCGCCTGCTCGACGGCCTCGTCCTGCGTAGTTGCCTTCGTGCTCATGCTGGCTCCAATCCTCAAGGGGTGGTCCCTCCTAGCAGTGCATTTGCGCCCACCGCGTGGCTAGCGGCGCTTCATGAGCTCGCGAACGAGGTTCACGAGCTTGGGGTCGCCGTCAGCGTACTGGCCGCACGCCACGCCAACGGTGACGAGAACCGCGATGACGGCGGTCTTGAACAGGCCGATGGAAAACAGCAGCAGCGCCACGACGAGGCCACACACGCCACCGATGACCGCATGGCGGCTGTGCGGGAACGTCTTGGCAAACCATGCCGAGAAGCGCGCCCACGCCCCCGGCTGCGGGGTCGGCGTCTGGGGCTGCTCCTGGGAGGCCTCCTTGTCCGCGGGCTCGGCACCCTGCTGGCTCTGGGGACGCGACGCCTGCGCGGCCTGTGCCGCGGGCGCCTGCTCTATGCGCGCCTGGACCTTCTCGCTTGCCATGGGCCTCACGCCTCCCTCTCGACGTTCATCGGGATCGTGATGTCTCCCGTGTCATCCGCTCCGCTTCCCTGGGCGGGGGCGTTCTCCTCGTCGCTCTCCTCGTCTTCCTCGAGCGTCACGAGCGAGGAGGCGTGCTGGGGCTCGAGGAACTCGACGTTCACGGCGCCGAGGTGCTCGCCCACCATGGCCGAGAGGCCCGCAACGAGCCCCTCGTGCAGCGTGGGCGCCTCGTCCGTGACGTCGATGGACTCGAACGGCGTCACCTTGACGTCGACGCGCACCACGCCCGAGCGCGAGGCGGAGACGTCGACGCTGCGGGCCTCGCCCACGCCAAGGGCCTCGACGATGTGGCCGGCCTGGGAGGCGACAGCGCTCTTCGTGACCGTGATGGCGCCGCCGTCCACGTCCATGACTGAGATGGCGTCGCGGCGCTTGCGCGAGAGAAGCGAGCGCAGCAGCTCGAAGACGAGCCATGCGGCCGTCATGCCGAGGCAGACCTCGACGGCCGTGACGTACCAGTCGTAACCCTCGAGCATCGCGATCTCATCGGGGAACAGGCCGAACCACGGCAGCGCGAGCGCCGCGAGGCAGGCGATGCCCGCCAGCGAGAACACGAACAGGATGAAGCGTCTGAAGCCGCCCATGAGACCTCTCCCCTCGGATAAAAAAGCGCCCCGGCCTGACGACCAGGGCGCGTTAGCACTAGGATACCCCGAATGCCGGACACGAACTCAAGCGACCGAAACGGCGACGGCGAGTCTTACTCGTCCTCCTCCAGGGCGGCGACGACCTCGTCGGTCATCTCCATGGTGTGGTAGACGTTCTGCACGTCCTCGAGCTCCTCGAGGCGGTCGACGAGACGCTGGACCTTCTTGGCGTCAGCGGCGGAGACCTGCGTCGGGGTGGTGGGGACCATGGTGAGCTCGGAGCCCTTGACCTCGATGCCCTGGGCCTCGAGACCCTTCTGGACCTCCTGCATCTTGTCGTAGGCCGTCCAGACGACCCACTCCTCGCCGGCGTCCTCGTAGTCGTCTCCGCCAGCCTCGGCGACGGCCATCATGAACTCGTCCTCGTCGACGGCGTTCTCCTTGTCGGCGACCTTCTTGTCGTCGGACTTGATGATCTTGTCGACGGCGATGGAGCCCTTGCGCTCGAACTGGAAGGCCACGGAGCCCGTGGTGCCCAGGGAGCCGCCGGAGTGCGTGAAGGCGGAGCGGACGTCAGCCGCGGTGCGGTTCTTGTTGTCGGTCAGGCAGTCGACGTAGACGGCGACGCCAGCGGGGCCGTAGCCCTCGTAGGTGACCTCGGAGTAGACGGCGGCATCGGCACCGGCGCCAAAGGCCTTGTCGATGGCGGCCTTGATGCGGTCCTTTGGCATGGAGGACATGCGGGCCTTGGCCACGGCCGCGGCGAGCGAGGCGTTGTTCTCGGGAAGCGGGTCGCCGCCGAGCTTGGCAGCAACGGTGATGTTACGAGAGAGCTTCGAGAACAGGGCAGAGCGCTTGGCGTCCTGCGCGCCCTTACGATGCTTGGTGGTTGCCCACTTGGAGTGTCCGGACATGCACGTCTCCTTACTTGCCGCAGCGCGCCCGTCCCTGTGGCCGACGCGCAATACTTCTAGCCTGCGCGAGCATACGCCAAAGCGGCACATGCGCGCAACTTGCTAATAGTAGCCCTTTTCTCGTGGTGGACGGCTGCAAGTGCCCAAAAGTGTCAAAGACTTTTGGGCCCGGCCGGAGCGTCTTGTGCCCTACTCCACGTGCCCCACCTGCGGGCGCTGGGTGCGCCTCGCGTACGCGAGCACCACGATGCCCGCGACGATCAGCGGCAGGCTCAGCAGCTGGCCCATCGTGATGGGGCCAAACAGGTAGCCGAGCTGCGCGTCCGGCACGCGCACGAACTCGATGAGGAAGCGAAACACGCCGTAGAGCACCAGAAACGTCCCCATGAACGTGCCCTGCGGGCGCGCCGGCCGCCTGCGGCTCATCCACAGCAGCACGGCGAAGATGGCGAGGCCCTCGAGCACGGCCTCGTACAGCTGGCTGGGGTGGCGGGCGACGTTTCCGCCCGTCTCGAACACGACGCCCCAGGGAAGGTCCGTGGGCTTGCCCCACAGCTCGCCGTTCACGAAGTTCGCGCACCTGCCAAAGAACAGGCCGAGAGGGGCGCCGATCACGCCCAGGTCGCAGAAGCTCGCGATGGAGATGCCGCAGACGCGGCACATGGTGGCGCCGCCCACAAGGGCCCCCACGAGGCCGCCGTGGAAGCTCATGCCGCCCTCGCCGAGCGCGAAGACCTTGATGGGGTTGGCCAGGTAGTAACCGTCACCGTAGAACACGACGTAGAAGAGGCGCGCCCCGATGATGATGCCCCAGGCGATGCCCACGACGACGTTCGTGACGTCCTCGGCGGAAAGGTCGAGGCCCCAGCGCCTGGCGACGCGATACACCACCACGCCCGCGAGGACAAATCCCACGAGGTAGGCAAGGGCGTACCAGTGGACCTGGAGCGGGCCCAGGGTGAAGGCGATGGGATTGAGGCTGTGATAGAGCTCGTTGAGCATCGGGGTGCCCTTCTGGCCGCGGGCGGTCGTGGGTGTCGGCATATGACGGGGCCCGTCGCGCAGGACGGGCCCGGGTTAGTGCGTGAGGGTGTGGGCCGCGGCGGCGCCGCGCTGGCCCTGGTAGTGACTGCCGAGACCCGCCGAGCCATACGGCCGCTCCGCGGGGCTCGACATGCGCTCGAACGACATCTGGCCGATGCGCATGCCGGGGTGCAGCACGATGGGCAGCGTGGCGACGTTCGAGAGCTCGAGCGTGATCTCGCCGTCCCAGCCCGGGTCGACGTAGCCGGCCGTGGAGTGGATCATGAGGCCGAGGCGGCCGAGCGTCGACTTGCCCTCGAGCTTGCCGAGGATGTCGTCGGGCACGGCGATGCGCTCGAGCGTGGTCCCCAGCACGAACTGGCCGGGGTGCAGCACGAACTGCCCACCCTCGGGAACCTCCACGGCCTCCGTGAGCTCGGGCTGGTCGGTCGTGGGGTCGATGAAGGTGTGCGTGGAGTTGCGGAAGATCCTGAAGCTCGAGCCCAGGCGCACGTCCACCGAGGCGGGCTGGACGTCCCTCATGTCAAGCGGCTCGATGACGATGCGGCCCTGCGCGAGCTCGCGCTTGATGTCACGGTCCGAGAGCACCATCTACATCACCGCCTGGACGCGCGTGACGCCCGGAACGTTGTCCTTGAGCACGCGCTCGATGCCCTGCGACAGCGTCACGTCGGAAAGCGAGCAGCCGGCGCACGCGCCCGTGAGCTCGAGCGACACGACGCCGGCATCGTCCACGCCCACGAGCTCGCAGTCGCCGCCGTCGGCCTGAAGGCTCGGGCGCACGGCGTCGAGCACAACCTTGAGAAGCTCTACGTCTACTGCCATGGTCTCTCCCGTCTGGGCGCGAGCGCCCAAGAAATAGCAGCTAGTACATCACGGGGCGCACCGCGGTGACGCCCGGGACGTGCTCCTTGATGATGGTGTCGATGCCCTCGGAGATGTCCGACGAGGCGAACATGCACGCGGCGCACGCGCCCGTCATCTCGATGGTCACGACGCCCGTCTCGTCATCGACGCCGATGAGCTCGACGTCGCCGCCGTCGGCCTGGAAGCTCGGACGGATGGCGTCGAGCACGTCCTCAAGCAGGCGGTGGTCGATCTTGGCGGTCTTGTCGGCCTGGGGCTTGGCCTCGGGCGCGGCGTTGTTCTCGGTGTCTGCCATGTCTATCCTCTCTCCCCGGCGGTCGCCGGGCCGTTGTTGCGTTCATGTGGCCGCGGCGGGCGGCCTTTCGCGGCCCTTCTCGGCCACGCAGTCTTGATGCTACCCGATTCCCCAGAAGAGGTGACCGCTCGAGGCGTGGCGCTCGCGATCCGCGGGCTTGCGGCCGGCGGCCACCGCCGCGATCGCGCGCACGAGGCGCTCGACGGCCGCCGCGACCTCGGGGACGTCGAGCAGCGTGGCATCGACGGCCAGGCGCGAGACGCCGGCGGACATGAGCTCCCCCACCTGCGGCGTGAGGTCGAGCGGCACGGCGTCGTAGATGCGCGAACGGGCGTGGAGGTCCGTTCGCACGGGAAGCAGGCGGCCGTCGCGGTCGCGAAGCGAGAGGCGCCGGCGGCGCAGGCCGCAGCGGGCGCAGTCGTGGACGCAGGCATCGGCCACCTTGAGGACGCAGTGCTCGCTCGTCATGACGCGGGGCCTGCCCGAGACGACGAGCCCCACGGGAACGCTCGCACGCGAGGCGAGGTGGCAGACCTCCTCGAGCGTGAGCTCGGGAGACAGCCACACGCCGGCCGCGCCCGCGGACTCCAGGACGGCCAGGCACGCCTCGTTGTGGACGGGGATGCAGCCGCGGACCTCGGGCTTGGCGCCAAGTCTGGCGGCAAGCGCGAGCTCGGAGACGTTGCCGATGGCCGCCGGGGCGTCGGCGCGGACCCAGCGGTCGAGGCGCTCGTGGTCGGGCTCGCGGCACACCTCGTCCAGGATGGGGACGGTGCCGGCGGGCCAGCCCTCGAGCGTGTCGAGCGCATCCGCCTGGGCATAGACGCGCGTGGCGCCCGCCGCCACGGCCGCGACGGCCACCTCGGGCGTCGGGGCGATGACGCACACCTCGGCATCGGCGGGCAGGCAGGGCGCGGGATCCGGCGCGGAGACGAGCGTCGAGGCTATGCAGGCCGAGGACTGCCTGGGCACAGGCGCGAGCACGGCGGCGCGGGCGGCGTACGGCTTGAGGATGGCGCGCTCGAGTGCCTCGCACGCGGCGGCACGCACCTTGTGGACGGCCGAGAAGCCCATGCCGCAGCCCTCGTCGAGATCGACGTCGAAACCGCGCGGCTCAAACGGCGTGGATCCCATGCGGCCCACGTGCTCGATGAGGTCATCGACGGCGACGGCCTTCGTTCGCGCGGCCTCGACGACAAATCCCTTCGCCTGGGCGCGGGGCAGCGTGCCGTCGGGCAGCACCGGGCCGTCGACACAGGTGAGCTCCACGACGAACGGCTCGCTCAGGTGGGCGACGACGCGGACATCGACCGCGCGGCGGCGCGGGACCTCACGGGAGAGGGCAGCCGCGCTTCCGTCATGCGCGGCCTTGCTGCGGATGACGCGCACGGGGCAGCCCTTGGGCATGGGGCGAGCCACGCGGCACTCGACGGTGCCACCGGCCTCGACGTCTTGGGGCACGGTGGCGGTCAGGAAGGCGTTTGGGTCGTCGACGGGTCTGAACTCGAGCAGGTCGCCGGCGCCAACGGTTTCGTTCACGCGAACGATGACGGTGCAGTGGGCGCTGTGCTTGTCCTGGCGCGGGTCCTTGTGGAGGTTTCCCCTGCCGTCCCGGCGCTGGACCTGGCCGCCGCTGCTGGAGAGCACCTCGCCCACGAGCTCGCCGCGGTTGTTCGAGCGCTCGTAGCTCATCATCTCGTCGTCGGCGCTTCCCCGCAGGTAGGCGTCGGTGAAGTCGCGGTTAAACGCACGCTTGAGCCGCCGGGCCACCGCGTCTGGCACCGGCGTGTCACCAAGCTCGGCGGAGGCGGAGCCGGGCGCAGCGAGCACGGAGTCGATCTGCTCGCGATAGGCGCCGACGACGCTCCACACGTAGTCGGGGGCCTTCATGCGGCCCTCCACCTTGAGCGAGCCCACGCCCGCCTCCATGAGGGCGGCGACGTCGGAGGCGGTGCAGGCGTCCTTGGGGCACAGCGGCCGGGTGCGGCCCGGCGCCGAGATGTCGCGGCCCTGCTCGTCGACGAGCTGGTAGAGCAGGCGGCATGGCTGGGCGCACAGGCCGCGGTTGGCGCTGCGGCCACCAACCATACTCGACATGAGGCAGACACCCGAGTAGCAGAAGCACAGCGCGCCGTGGCCAAATACCTCGAGCTCGACGCCTTCCTTGGCGATGCGCGAGATCTCTGGGAGCGACAGCTCGCGAGACAGCGTGACGCGGTGCGCCCCGCGCTCGCGCGCCCAGCGGACGCCGCGCGCGTCGTGCACGTTCGCCTGGGTGGAGACGTGGAGCTCGAGCTCGGGCCACGTGTGGCGGATGGCCTCGAACAGGCCCCAGTCCTGAATGATGAACGCGTCGGCGCCGCGGAGCGCCGCGGAGCGAACGAGCGCGAGCGCCCGGTCCATCTCCTCGTCGCGAACGACAACGTTTATGGTTACGTACACGCGCGTGCCCGCGAGGTGGGCAGCGCGACATGCCTGCTCAAAGGTGTCATAGGTAAAGTTGCTTGCACCGCGGCGCGCGTTGAAGTCATTGCCCACGCCGCAGTAGATGGCGTCCGCCCCCGCAGCGAGCGCCGCGCGAAACGGCTCCTCACCGCCCGCCGGCGCCAGAAGCTCCATCGTCATCGAGTCCTCCATCTGCCGATGTAACCCAATAACAATAGCGCAGCGACGTACAAGGGCATCCTTGTGGGGTCCTTGGAGCTTCCGAAAGACTCCGTTTTCCTTATTTGGCAGTTTTTGCCTTCGAGAGTGCGCTAGAGGCTCGCCCAGACGGCCAAAGGCTCGCCATCCTATAGCCAAAAGGGGCGATTCATAATTTAACGGATAACTTTTAGGCTCTAGAGACCCATTTCGCCCCAGCAAGTGTGCTTCCCATCGCACTCTCGAGGGCAAATACTGCCATCAACCCCTCTGCGAAGTCATCCAAGCCGTTTAAGGCCGGGAACGAGGCAGCTTCTCAGCAGTCTTTGCTTCGCCCAGAAGGTTTCAGCCGGCCTCACCCTTATCTCCAGAGCCTGAAGAAGTGAGCTCACAAGCCTTTGAAACAGCAGGTCATCAACCAGGTCTTCGTACCAGACGTTGAGAATCGTCCATCCACGACCAACGATCTCGTTCTGGCGGCGATCGTCCCTGCCGCTTTGCTCAATCGTGTGATACAGCTTCCCCTTGTACTCAAGGCCTACTTTTTTCTTTGGAAAAGCTGCGTCTATCTTTCTGCCGATGCTCTTGACCTCATGGTTCATAGCAATACCGCCTATCCCAAGGCCTCCCACCCTCCGGGGCAGAGCAAGGAGCATTGCCAGGGTCGTTTCCATAGGAGAATGCGCCCCATCGACAACGAAAGGCAAAGCCTCGTTGACCGTTTTGATTCCTCGCTCGCCCTTAAGCGCACGCGCGACCGACTCGATGCGCCGCACGGTCGTGGCGGAGGCATCGTTGTTGACGAAGCCCTTCCAGGAGTTGGGGTCCTGGTCGAGCAGGTACGTTCCGCACAGCTCGTAGGCGAGCTGCGCCACGTCCACGAGGTCGTGGTCGTCGCGGGCCGCCACCTGGCACAGCGCGAGCTCGGGGCCGGCGGCAAGCACGCCGCGACCCACGCGAACGAGCGAGCCCCTGGGCAGCGCGTGGGCACGGCGGTGACGCACCACGCCGGGGCGCCCATACGTCGAGCCGCCATTCGCAACCATGAGATGCACCGGGCTCGTTCGCACGCCAGTGCCAGCCAAAAGGTCCTCGAGCTCGACGCCGCCAGGAATCCCACAGCCCTCAAGCTGCGAGCTGCGGGGACGCTCGAGCAGCTCCGGCAGGAGCATGCCGCTCGACCGCATGGCCTCGATCGCCGATATGTCACACAGGCAGATATCCATACGGGCAGGCTAGCGCGCCCACGCCAGCGCAAACGGCCGATGCCCAAGAAAGTCCCGCGCCGTCAAACGCAAACCTTGCAGAAACCCAACAGGATTTGCCGTCATCGTGCAACTTTTGTCCAAAGCTCCTGTTGATAACTCGCAGACCACCAGCTAGACAACGCGCCAGAAAAAAACGCCCCGCGAACGCAAGGTTCACGGGGCGCAAGCCAATCAATCAGGCGAAAACTTACGCGAGACGGGCGAAGTGGCGTTTGCCAACCTGGAGGATGGCGCCCTTCTTCACGAGCGCGGGATCGACGTTGTAGCTCTTTGCCGGAAGAGCCTCGCCGTCGATGCGGACGCCGCCGCCGTCGATGTCGCGGCGCGCCTGGCTCGCGGAGCTGGAGAGGCCCGCAGCAACCAGCACGCGCGGCAGGTAGACAAGGCCGTCGTCGCCAACCTCGACCTCGACGGAGACCTCGTCGATCTGCTCGGGCATCTCGCGCTTGGAGTGCACGCGTGTGAACTCCGCGGCAGCCTCCTCGCCCGCGCCGACGCCGTGGTACAGGTCGCAGATGTTGGCGGCCAGGGCGCGCTTGAGCTCGTAGGGGTCGGCCGAGCCGTCGGCCAGGGCGGCGTCGATCTTGTCGACCTCGTCGACGGACAGGGTGCTCGCCAGGCGGTAGTACTTGCCGATCATGGTGTCGGGGATGCTCATGAGCTTGCCGTACATGTCGGCCGGCTCGTCGGTGAGGCCCACGTAGTTGCCATAGCTCTTCGACATCTTGCGCACGCCGTCCGTGCCCTCGAGCAGCGGCATCGTGAGCGCAATCTGCGGCTCCATGCCCATCTTCTCCATGAGCTCGCGGCCGGCAAGCAGGTTGAACAGCTGGTCGGTGCCGCCCATCTCGACGTCGGCCTTGATCTGGACCGAGTCGAACGCCTGCATGACGGGGTAGAGGAACTCGTGCAGCGCGATGGGGGTCTGCGACTGGTAGCGCTTCGTGAAGTCGTCGCGCTCGAGGATGCGGGCCACCGTGAACTTGCTGCACAGCTCGAGCATGCCCTTGAGGTCGAGCGACAGAATCCAGTCGCCGTTGTGCACGACGTTGGTCTTCTCGGGGTCGAGGATCTTCATGGCCTGGTTGACGTAGGTCTCGGCGTTGGCCTCGATCTGCTCCTGCGAGAGCTGCGGGCGCGTCGAGTTCTTGCCGGACGGGTCGCCGATGAGGGCGGTGCCGTTGCCGATGATGAGCGTCACCTGGTGGCCAAGGTCCTGGAACTGGCGCATCTTGCGCAGGGGCACGGCGTGGCCGAGGTGCAGGTCGGGGCTGGTGGGGTCAACGCCAAGCTTGATGTTGAGCGGCACGCCACGCTCGAGCTTCTTGCGAAGCTCGGCCTCGGGCACGATCTGGGCGGCGCCAGAGGCGATGACCTTCATCTGTTCGTCGACTGAGAGCACGGTTCCTCCAATATGCGGCTAGCACCCTCACTCGCGGCCGCGGGCGGTGCTTGGTTTATGAGCTTCCCGACGATGCGGGAACAAACGGTTAGTGTAGCGCAACGCTGCGGAAAGGCCCGCCGAGGCAAGCGGGACGATTGCGATGGCAAACGGCAGGACGTAGACGGCCTTGGCCTCCCACAGCAGGTAGCACCCGAAGCCCGTGAAGAACACGGCCGCGAGAAGGAGCAGGGTCGCGCGCGAGCCCTCCCCCGCCGGCGCGTCGCCCTCGGCCGCGGGCTCCCCGCGCCTGCCCCAGCGCCGGCACGCAACCGCCACGAGTCCGAACGCCGAGGCAAACGTCACGGTCTGGTAGCCGTCGAGCAGGTTCGTGAGCCGGGCGCAGGCGGCTCCCAGCAGCGTAGACTCGTCCGCGGGGTTCGCACGCACACCGCTGGCGTTTCCGCACATCGACAGGTAGTACAGCGACTGATAGGTGGGGTCGGCCCACTCGGTCGCGAGCTTCACGGCAAAGAAGCGGGCGGCGTAGGCGGGACGCGTGGCGAAGTCGAGCACGTCCGAGGCAAGCTCGTGGACGGCGATCGCGTTCTGCACGTCGGCGTTCTCGCCCGAGGCCTGCCACACGGCGTTGGCGTGGTTGGACCAGCCGCCGGGGGCGTACTCGTAGACGCCGCCGTCCACGCTCACGTAGAACTCGCCGGCACCCATGCGAAGCCCCAGCTCGATGTGGTTGAGCGTCGTGAGCGGCTCGCCAAACTCGTAGCCACCCGAGGCCGCCCTCAGCGCGGCGAACGGCAGGCCCGACAGCGCGTGCGCGCACGCCACGACGGCGACGCAGCCCACGAGTCCCCACGCACGGCGGCGCATGAGCGCCAGCACGAGCCACGCGAGAACGGCGCCGATCGCGAACAGCACGAACGTCGCCTTCACGCACAGGGCGGCCGTCAGCGGCACGAGCGAGCCCGCACACCAGGCCGCGGCCGCCCTGCCGCCGCATCCCATGGCGCGCGCCTGCATCGCGAGAAACGCGAGCGCCAGGCCGCAGCCGAGCGCGTTGCCATACAGAAACGTGGACAGCCAGTACATCGGCAGGCACAGGGCCACGAGCACCCACGCCACGCGTCGGGCGCCCGCAGAGGGCGTAAGGCTTTCCGTGAGCGACAGGAGCGCCCAGGTGCCCAGCGACGTGGAGAGCGCGGAGAGCACCTGAAACGCCATGAACGAGAACTCGCCAAAGACGAGCCTCAGCCCGTAGAGCAACCAGAAGAACGTTGCCTGGAACGGATAGCACGAGAAGTAGAGGCGCGCGTCGTAGAACAGCGTGTGGTACGGCCCGCGGAACAGCGACTCCACGCCGCCAGACATGGCCTTGTCCACGAAGTCCGAGACCATCCAGGAGTCGCCCCAGTACGTGTCGCGCGCCTGCAGCGCGAGAATGACGACGAGCTGGAACACAAACGTGCCCACCACGAGCGCGCGCGTGGCGGCGCGACCGTCGAGCACCCGCCCGCGGTTCCACGCCAGGCGGCACAGCGCCACGACCACGAGCGCGCCAGCCACGCCCAGCGCGAGGTCGACCCGGGTGCTGGCACCCAGCCACGTGCGAAGCGACATGCTCTGCGTGAGGTTGCCGTCATCGGCGCCAACCATGAGCCACACGGTGGAGAAGCACACGACGAGCAGCACGACGCCCAGCATGCACGCGCTCAGCGCCAGCCCAACGCGGGCAAGCGCGCCACCCAGCCGCTCGACGCCGCTCGCCTCGCGCGTCTCGACGCCCGTCTCGCGCAGCGCCTCGTCCTTCTCGCGCGTCTCGGCCTGCTCGCGCACGCTAGGACGCATCGGAGACCGCCGTTCCCAGGCCCGTTCCGGAGGCGGCTCGGTAGCCCACGATGGACTCCTTGCCGTACCACTGGCACAGGCGGTAGTTGATGTAGTTGTCCATGTTGTCGCGGATGTCGCCCATGAGCAGCACGTGCGGAACGTCCGTGTAGTAGGGCACGCGCAGGTCCTGCTCGTCGGTCGACTCGATGTAGTCCAGACGCTCCCAGACCTGCGCATCATAGGCGGCCGCCTGGCCCGAGGCCAGCGAGCGGGCGGCGGAGACGCTCGAGAGCTCCTCGCCCAGGTCCTTGTCGGCAGCCATGGAGCCCACGACGCAGCCGAGCACCACGACGGCCAGCGCCATGGCCCACGCGAGCGAGGCCGCGCTCACGACCTGGCCGCGCGGCGCTCCCATGCCAGCGGCCCGGCGGCGCGCGGCAAACCACCCGCACACCCAGAAGACGTCAACGACGACGAGCACGACGAACAGGTCGAACCGGCAGTTCTGCACGCGGCCCGGACCCACGGATCCCTGGGCCCAGAACGTGGGCGTGAAGCTCGTGGCGAACAGCGCGACCGACGCCGCCACGACGAGCACGGGCCACCTGAACGACCAGCCGCGGGCCGCGGCGCGCTCGCACGCGCGCACGGCGACGGGCACGCTCACGGCGGCCAGGATCACCACGAGCACGCTCGACCACTGCTGCAGGTACTGGAAGGCGGCAAGCGACGACTGCAGGATCGTCTGCCCCACGCCCAGGCCGTCATCGGGGAACTGCGTCTGCTGGCGCACCTCGTTGCCCGGCGCGGCAAGCGACAGCGCCAGGCCCAAGACCATGAGCGCGAACGCCGGCAGCACGTCCGAGGCGCAGCGGCGCCCCTGGTAGATGAGCACGGCGAGGATGGCGACCATGACCTCGGCCGCCACGAGTGCCGTCACGAAGTTGCCGCCGGCGACGAACGCCGCCAGCACGCACGACGCCACCATGCAGCCCACGGGCCGCTGGGTTCGGCGTGGGTCGCACACGCGCAGCACGCAGCCGATGAGCGCAAGCGCCGCGGCATGATAGCTCGTGTAGTACACGGCGCTGTTGAACCAGAAGATGCCCTCGACGGGGCTGGGCTGCAGCAGCAGCTGCACGGCCACCACAAGGCACGACAGGCCCAGCCACGAGCCGCGGTCTGCCCCCATGAGCTCCACGAGCACCACATGCGAGAAGAACAGCGTGCCCGCCACGAGCGAGGCCATCACGAGCGGGGCGGCGATGACGTAGCACTGCTCGCCGAAGACGCTCGGCTCTATGGCCATGAGAAAGATCGCCGAGTAGGTGCCCTGCCAGTCGAACCAGGCCTTGCCCACCTGCTCGAGCGCCGTGACGATGGCCACGCCGACGTTGCCCGTCTGCTCGAGGGCGAGGTGGGCCCACACGCCGTAGTGCCAATCGTCTGCGTAGGAGTGGTTGTAGGCGCTGATGAGCACGAGCGGCACGAGCACGGCCACGAGCGCGGCCACGCCCATCGCCCCCACCGCCACGCTCGCGCGTCTGTCGGTCCTCGTCCTGTCCTGCGCCATGCGCCCTCCCTCGTTTTGCACTCGCACCAGTCTAAGGCACACGTCGGACAGAAAGGCACGCCCCATGCAACGCCCACGGACCGCCGTCGCGGCAACGGCCCGGACCTGCCCCGAAGCGTCGCGGTGACAGTTCGACCCCGTCCCCAGGTGTCACGTCAAGGGATGTGGACGCGCCGTTGACTCTGCGTGCGCGCAACCATATAGGACGTTTTGTCGGATAATGGGGGCGTATGTGTATCCGCATTGGAGGATTTGCATGGGAATTCGAAACCGACGCGCCCGCGCCCACGCCAAGACGCACATCATCGGCTTCTCGGCGGCCGGCATCCTGGGCTTTCTGGCCCTCTTGCTCATCGCCCTCGCCGTGTCGCTGGGCGCCGTCGTCGAGTCCTGGCTGCAGGACCTGCCCGACTACACCTCGGCCGACGCCTACCTCGTCGCCGAGCCCAGCGAGGTCTATGACGCAGACGGCAACACCATCGCGACGTTCTACCTCGAGAACCGCCGCTCCATCTCGCAGGACGAGGTCTCGCCCTACGTGTGGAAGGGCACGGTCGACGTCGAGGACGAGCGATTCTACACGCACAACGGCATAGACCCCGCCGGCATCGTCCGAGCCGTGTTCTCGCAGCTCGCGGGCCGCTCCGAGGGCGCCTCGACCATCACGCAGCAGCTCGTGCGCAACACGGTGCTCTCTGACGAGCAGTTCGACAAGACCATCAAGCGCAAGGTGCGCGAGGCCTACATCGCCGTCGAGATGGAGAAGATGTACTCCAAGGACCAGATCCTGCTCATGTACCTCAACACCATCTACTACGGCCACGGCGCCTATGGCATCGAGGCGGCGAGCCTCACGTACTTCAACAAGCACGCGAGCGAGCTCACGCTCGCCGAGGCGGCCACGCTCATCGGCCTGCCCAACTCGCCCTCCTACTACGACCCCACCCAGAACCCCGACGCCGCCAAGGAGCGCCGCAACAAGGTCCTGGACAACATGCTGCGCCTGGGCGACATCACGCAGGAGGAGCATGACGCGGCCCAGGCCGAGGACCTCGTGCTCAACCTCGGCGACACGAGCATGGACCAGCAGGGCACCTACCCGTACTGGACGAACTACGTCAAGGGCCTGCTCGAGGGCGACTTCTCGCAGGACACGATCGTGCAGAGCGGTCTGAAGGTCTACACGACGCTCGAGCCCAAAACCCAGGAGGCCGCGCAGGACGCCGTGGTCCGCATGCTCGACGAGACCGGCGACTCCAAGCTCGAGGGCGCGCTCGTGGCCATCGACCCCTCCACCGGCTACATCAAGGCCATGGTGGGCGGCAAGGACTTCTACGCCGACTCCGACAGCGCCCAGGTGAACGCCGCGAGCAACGCGTTCAAGCAGACGGGCTCGAGCTTCAAGATGTTCACGCTCGTCACGGCCCTCAAGCAGGGCATGAACCCCAACGTCATGCTCAACTGCAACTCGCCCATCCAGGTCACGAACTCCTGGAAGGTCCAGAACTTCGCCAACACCTCCTACGGCACGATCTCGCTGGCCCAGGCCACCGAGAAGTCCTCCAACACCGGCTACGTCCAGGTGGGCATGGCCGTGGGCGTGGACAACGTCGTCCAGACGGCCAAGGACATGGGCATCTCGTCTGACCTGCAGCCCTACGGCTCCACGATCCTGGGCGCCAACCTCACCTCGCCGCTCGAGATGGCCGAGGCCTACGCCGTTTTGGCCAACGGCGGCGAGCATCGCGACCCGGTGGCCGTCACCAAGATCGAGGACCGCAACGGCAACACCGTCTACGAGCACAAGGACAACCCCACGCGCGTCCTGGACGAGGGCGTGGCAAAGGCTGCCACCGACGTGCTCGAGGGCGTCGTCAAGAACGGCACCGCGAGCGCGATGAACTCCATGCTCACGATCAACCAGCCCGTGGCCGGCAAGACCGGCACCACGGACAACACCGAGAACCTGTGGTTCTGCGGCTACACCCCCCAGCTGTCCGTCGCCGTGTGGACGGGCTACAAGAGCTCGGACTCCAGCACCGGCAAGCACCCCGACAGGACCTCGAACAGGGCGTTCGCCTACTTCGTGAACGCGGTGCTCGCAGACACCCCGCGCGCCGACTGGCCCATGGCCAACGCCGCCGATCCCACCTACAAGGAGAACAGCACCTGGAAGTTCTCGAACACGGCGGCAAACGCCAATGACGGCACCGCCGCCACGACCGAGGCCACCGAGGAGACCACCGAGGCCGAGAACACCCAGAGCGACTCGAACGCCACCGGAACCGGCGGCACGGGCGGCAGCGGCGGAGACGGCGGCAACACCGGCACCGACGACAACGGCGGCACCACGCCGACGCCGACACCCACGCCCGAGCCCACGCCCGACCCCACGCCCACGCCCACGCCCACGCCCGGCGGCGACACGGGAACCACCGAGTAAGCGAAGCCCCCGCCTCTCGCGAGAGAGACGGGGGCTTTCTCATGCGCAATTCTCGGACGCGCGGCAGCCGCCCTGCGAGGAGGCTACTCGCCCAGCGCGGCCTCGTCGGCCTTAAGCGCCTCGGTCGCAAGCTTGAGCTGGGCGCGCACGGCCTTGTGGCCCGTGCCGCCAAACGTTGTGCGACGGCGGACGATGTTGTCGATGTCGAGCGCCTCGTGGGCGTCGTCGTCGAACAGCTCGGAGTAGCTGCGCAGCTCGTCGGTGGAGAGCTGCTGCAGCGTCACGCCCTCGCGCACGCAGTCGCCCACGATGCGGCCCACCACGGCGTGCGCCTGGCGGAACGGCAGGCCCTTGCCCACGAGGTAGTCGGCAAGGTCGGTGGCGGCCATGTAGCCCTCGTGCGAGGCCTCGCGCATGCGCTCCTCCTTGAAAGTGCACGTGGCGAGCATGCCCGTGCAGGCCATGAGCGAGCCCAGCACCGTGTCGGCGGCATCGAACAGCGGCTCCTTGTCCTCCTGGAGGTCCTTGTCGTAGGTGAGCGGCGTGCCCTTTACCGTGACGAGCAGGCTTGTGAGGTCACCCACGACGCGGCCGGCCTTGCCGCGCACGAGCTCGGCGAAGTCGGGGTTCTTCTTCTGCGGCATGATCGAGGAGCCGGTGGAGTGGGCGTCGTCCATCTCCACGAAGCCAAACTCCGCGGAGCTCCACCACACGAGCTCCTCGCACAGGCGCGACAGGTGCACCTGGCAGACGCTGCACGCGTAGATGAGGTCGAGCAGGTAGTCGCGATCGCTCACCGAGTCCATTGAGTTGGCGGTGGGACCCGAGAAGCCCAGGGCCTCGGCCGTCATGAAGCGGTCGAGCGAGTAGGTGGTGCCGGCGAGCGCAGCGGCGCCCAGCGGGCAGACGTTGGCCGCTTGCCTCGCGGCGGAAACGCGCCTGAAGTCGCGGTTGAACATCCAGAAGTAGGCGAGCAGGTGGTGGCTGAGAAGCACCGGCTGGGCGGGCTGCATGTGCGTGTAGCCCGGCATGACGACGCCGAACTCCCCCTCGGCGCGGTCAAGCAGGACCGCCTCGAGCTTGGCGAGCGAGGCCAGAATCTCGTCGGCAAGGTCGCGGGCGATGAGGTGGGTGTCTACGGCCGTCTGGTCGTTGCGCGAGCGGCCCGTGTGGAGCCTGCCGCCCGCCGCGCCGATGTTCTCGGTGAGCACGCGCTCGATGGCCATGTGGATGTCCTCGTCGCGGTCCACGTCGAACGTGAACTCGCCGCGTTCGATCTGGGCGGCGATGTCGTCGAGGCCGGCGCGGATGGCGTCGGCGTCCTCCTGCGAGATCACGCCCTGGTGCGCAAGCATGGCGGCGTGCGCCTTGGAGCCGCGGATGTCCTGGCGCCACATGCGCTTGTCAAACGGAAGCGACGCGCCGAAGCGCTCGAGCTCGCCGGTGGGGGCTGCGGAGAAGCGGCCTCCCCACAGGGGCTTGGGGGCGTCGGTGCCGGTCGTTGCGGTGGCGTTCGTATCGCTCATGTCTTCGTCCTTGCCTGTGAGAAAAGCCCGCCCGGCACGCTGGCACCGGACGGGCAGGTGTTCTTGCCCCCTATGGTAGCGGGCTCGCGGAAGCGTGAACAGGGGTACGTCCCCCGTTCACGGGCGCTACTCCTCCGTCTCGGAGGCTGCGCGCTCGGCAGCGGCGGCCTTGGCGGCCTCGATGCGGTCAAGCTGTGCGCGCGAGAGCGGCAGCGCGGCTGCGGCCGCGACGTCTACCCTCTCGGCCGCGGTGCCACGTGCCTCGCGGAAGTTCTCCTTGGCCACCGAGATCATGAGCTTGATGCGGTTGAGCTGGTTGACCTCGGAGGCGCCCGGGTCATAGTCCACGGCCACGATGTTGCTCTCGGGGTGCATCTCGCGCAGGCGCTTGATGACCGACTTGCCCACGACGTGGTTGGGCAGGCACGCGAACGGCGAGCAGCACACGATGTTGGGCGTACCCGTCTCAATGAGGTCGCACATCTCGGCCGTGAGCAGCCAGCCCTCGCCCATCGTGTTGCACAGCGACAGGATCTGCTTGGCCTTGGCGGCGAGCTCGTAGATGTCAGGGTAGGGCTCGAAGCGCGTGGACTTCTCGAGCATGCGGTTGATGGGCTCGCGCATGGCCTCGATGACCTTGATGCCCGTCTGATGCGTGAGGCGCTTGCGGAACTTGGTGCCCAGCTCGCCGCGCATGTTCATGGGGCTCGTCATGCCAAACAGGAAGAAGTCGACAAGACCGGGGACCACGGCCTCGCAGCCCTCCTGCTCGATGACGCGCACGACCTCGTTGTTGGCCGTGGGGTGGAACTTGACGAGGATCTCTCCCACCACGCCCACGCGCGGCTTGGAGCGGTCGTCCACCACCGGCAGCGTCTCGAAGGCGTCCACCGTGTCCTGGCACAGCTTCAGGAACCCGCGCTGGCCGCAGCTGACGAGCTCGACCTTGGCGCGCTCCATGAGCCTCTCGTACAGGGCGTTGGCAGAGCCGGCCTCGGCCTCGTAGGGACGCACGCGATAGAGCGTCTGCATGATGAGGTCGCCGTAGAGCAGCGCGTAGATCGCGTGGATGATGAGGTCGGGTTTGAAGACGTTGAAGCCGGGGTTGTCCTCGTCAAGGCCGCTCGCCGCGGTGAGCGACACCACGGGGACCTCGGGATGCCCGGAGTCCTTGAGAGCCTTGCGGATGAGGGCGATGTAGTTCGTGGCGCGGCAGCCGCCGCCGGTCTGCGAGATGATGACGGCCGTGCGCGACAGGTCGTACTTGCCGCTCTCGATGGCCTCCATGATCTGGCCCGTCACGAGGATGGACGGGTAGCAGATGTCGTTGTTGACGTACTTGAGGCCCGCCTCTACCGCGCCGTGGTCGACGGAGGGCAGAAGCACCGCGTTGAAGCCGGCGTTGATGAGCAGCTGCTCCACGAGCTCGAAGTGGATGGGCGACATCTGCGGGCACAGCAGCGTGTAGCCGGCCTCCTGCATCTCCTTGGTGTAGCGCACCTTCTTGAACGCGGCGCTCTTGGCCTCGCGCCACACGGGCAGCTTGCCAGCCTCCACGGGCTTGGTGCGCTCGAGCGAGCCGTCGGCGCGGTGGACGTCCACGGGGCCCACGGGCGAAAGCTCGCCGGCCTCGGCCTTGCGCGCGAGCTCTTCGCGCTGCTCGGAGAGCGCCGCCATGAGCGAGCGCACGCGGATGCGTACGGCGCCAAGGTTGGACACCTCGTCGATCTTGAGCGTGGTGTAGACCTTGCCGGAGGCCTCGAGGATCTCCTGGACCTGGTCGGTCGTGAGGGCGTCCAGGCCGCAGCCAAAGCTGTTGAGCTGGATGAGGTCCAGGTCGTTGCGGGAGGCCACGAAGCGTGCCGCGCGGTAGAGGCGCGAGTGGTACATCCACTGGTCAACGACGCGGATGGGGCGCTCGGGGCGCATCTTGTGGGCCACGGAGTCCTCGGTGAGCACGGCGAAGCCAAAGCTGTTCACGAGCTCGGGGATGGCGTGGTTGATCTCGGGGTCGTTGTGGTAGGGGCGGCCCGCGAGCACGATGCCGTGGGCGTCATGGGCCTCCATCCAGGCGAGGGTCTCGTCGCCCTTGCGCTGCATGGCCTGCTTGAACTCCAGGTCTGCCTCCCAGGCGGCGTTCACGGCGCGGTCAACCTCGGCGCGCGTGATGTGCTGCCCGCGGAAGCGACCGCGACCGGCCTTGGCGTCCTCCTCGCGCTTCACGGAGATGAGCTCGTACAGGCGGCGCTTGAGCTCGCGCTTGTCGTCATAGGGCACGAAGGCGTCGAGGAACTCGACCTTGGGCGAGGAGAGCTCGTCGACGTTGAGCCCCAGCGCCTGCGGGTAGCTCATGACGATCGGGCAGTTGTAGTGGTTGCCGGCCGTCTCGTCCTCCTGGCGCTCCCAGCGAATGCAGGGCATCCAGATGAAGTCGGGGTCCTTCTCGAGCAGGTTCATGATGTGGCCGTGGGAAAGCTTGGCCGGGTAGCACACGGACTCGGAGGGCATGGACTCGATGCCCGCCTCGTAGGTCTTCTTGTTGGACTGGTCCGAGAGCACCACCGAGAAGCCAAGCTCAGTGAAGAACGCGTGCCAGAACGGGTAGTTCTCGTACATGTTGAGGGCGCGCGGGATGCCCACCGTGCCGTGCGGAGCCGTCTTGGGGTCGAGCACGGGGCGGTCGAACAGCAGCTTGTTCTTGAACGCGAACAGGTTGGGGGCCTCGACCTTGTTGCGCTTGTGGCCGGCGCCCTTCTCGCAGCGGTTGCCCGTGATGAACTTGTGGCCGTTGCCAAAGTTGTTGATCGTGAGCAGGCAGTTGTTGGAGCAGCGGCCGCAGTGGGCCTTCGTCTGCTTCACCTGCAGGTTGTCGATCTGGTCGCGGGAGAGCAGCGTGGAGGTGCCGTCCTCGCCGGCGCGATCGCGGGCCAGAAGCGCGGCGCCGTAGCAGCCCATGCAGCCGGCGATGTCGGGGCGGATGGCCTCGCGGCCCGTGAGCTTCTCAAACGCGCGCAGCGTGGCGTCGCTCATGAATGTACCGCCCTGGACCACGACGTAGGTGCCGATCTCCTCGGGGTCACGCATCTTGATGACCTTGAACAGGGCGTTCTTGATGACCGAGTAGGACAGGCCGGCGGCGATGTCGCCCACCGTGGCGCCCTCCTTCTGGGCCTGCTTCACGCGCGAGTTCATGAACACGGTGCAGCGGCTGCCCAGGTCGACGGGCTTCTCGGCGCCCATGGCGGCCTTCGCGAACTCCTGGACCGTGAGACCCATGGAGTCGGCGAAGCTCTCGATGAAGCTGCCGCAGCCAGAGGAGCAGGCCTCGTTCAGCATGATGTGCTCGATGACGCCGTTGCGCACGCGCAGGCACTTCATGTCCTGACCGCCGATGTCGAGGATGAACTCGACGTCGGGCACGAAGGCCTTGGCGCCGCGCAGGTGCGCGACCGTCTCGATCTCGCCGGAGTCGGCGCGCAGGGCCTCGATGAGCAGGGCCTCGCCGTAGCCCGTCGTGGTGACGTGGCCGATCGTGCAGCCCTCGGGCAGCTTGTCATAGATGTCGTCCATGATGGTGCGCGCCGTGCCCAGCACGTCACCGCGGTTGTTGCCGTACCAGGTGTAGAGCAGCTCGCCGTCCTCGCCCACCACGGCGGCCTTCATCGTGGTGGAGCCGGCATCGATGCCGATGAACACGCGACCGCGGTAGCTCGCCAGGTCTCCCTTGGGGACGACCTGTGCGTCGTGGCGCGCGCGGAACTCGGCGAGCTCGTCGGGCGTGGCGAACAGGGCGTCGAGGCGCTGGACCTCGCTGCCCTGCATGTCACCGAGGTTCTCGAGTGCGTCGATGACGCCAGCGAACGTCACGCGCTTGTCGGTCTCGCCGGCAAGCGCGGCGCCGGTGGCCACGAACAGGTGCGCGTTCGTGGGGACGATGCGGTGCTCCTCGTCCAGGTCGAGCGTCTCGTAGAAGCGGTGGCGCAGCTCGGAGAGGTACTGCAGGGGGCCGCCGAGGAAGGCCACGTAGCCGCGGATGGGGTGGCCGCACGCCAGGCCCGAGACCGTCTGGTTGGCCACGGCCTGGAAGATCGAGGCGGCGACGTCTGCGGGCGCGGCGCCCTCGTTGAGCAGCGGCTGGACGTCGGTCTTGGCAAAGACACCGCAGCGGCTGGCGATGGGATAGATGTGCGTGGCGCTCTTGGCGAGCTCATTGAGGCCGCCGGCGTCCGTGTGCAGAAGGCTCGCCATCTGGTCGATGAACGCGCCCGTGCCGCCCGCGCACGTGCCGTTCATGCGCTGCTCGATGCCGTTGTCGAAGTAGATGATCTTGGCGTCCTCGCCGCCGAGCTCGATGGCGACATCGGTCTGGGGGATGAGGGTCTCGACGGCGCGCTTGCTCGCGATGACCTCCTGGACGAACTCGAGGTCGAGCCACTTGGCAAGCAGAAGGCCGCCCGAGCCCGTGATGGACACGCGCATGGAAGCGTCGCCGAGCACGGCGCGGGCGCCCTCGAACAGCTCCTTGGCCGTGGCACGGATGTCGGTGTGGTGGCGCTGGTAGTTGGCGTAGACGATGCGGTCGCGCTCGTCGATGACGGCGAGCTTGACGGTGGTGGAGCCCACGTCGATGCCCAGGCGCAGCTGGGCGCGCGAGAAGTCGGTCGGGTGGGCTGGCCGCAGCTCGGCGCCGTTGGCGACGAGCTCGATGCCGCGGGCCGCCTGGGCCTGCGCGGCGTTGGAGGCTGCCGGGTTGTTAGTCATGGTTGGGCTCCTTGGTCTGGGCGACGCCGGCGGACGTGGCCTTGCTTCTGTGAGACGGGGCGACCGGGGTGGCGGCACATGCCGCGCCCGAGCGCATGAGCTCCAGCGCGTAGGCTGGGACGTTGAGGTCGATCGTCTTGCCGTACAGGTCTCCGGGACGCACGAACGTGAGCGCCGTCATCATGAGCGCCATGGTGCGCACGTCCTCGCGCATGCCGCCCGTGAGCCAGCGCGTGAGCACGCCCGCCTCGGCAGACACCGCGAACGCCAGGTAGTAGTCGAGAAACGGCCCCATGGCGCGCGCGTCGATGCCATCGAGGGCGCGGGCGCGCACGGCGTCGCAGCACACGGCCTTGATCTTCTCGACGAAGGCCGGGTCGCCGCCCTCACCCAGAAGCGCCGTGAGGCAGGCCGCGTTGTCGCGGAAGTAGCACAGCAGCTCGACGGCGCCGGGGGCCGGCTCCAGGCGGTGGAGCGCGGCGGTGAGGTCGTCGAGGCTGGAGGCGGCGATGCGGCCCACGAGACCGCGGACGTCGGCGAGGGCGTCTGCCTCCACGGCAGCGACGAGGTCGGGGATGTCATGGAAGTGCGAGTAGAACGTTCGCCTCGTGAGGCCGGCGCGCTCGGTGACGGCCGTGACCGTGACGCGGGACAGGTCGCCGCAGGCAAGGATCTCCTCGGCGAGAGCGTCACGCAGCTGGGCGCGGCTCCTCTGGCTTCTCCGGTCGAGGCGGGGACGCTGCGTGGCGGGTGCGCTGGCGAGCACGTCTGGCACGTGGTCCTCCCTGGTGTGACGGGTCGCGCCCGGTGGGGCGCGGCGGCTTTTATGTTGCACAGCCTGTGCAGTATTGCACAACGTGGGCAATAAGTGGGACACGCGCGGGCAAGCTCGCAGGGTGTACATATTGGTGGGGCACGTCTCCGGGCCGGCGCGGGGCGTGGGCGGGTGTGCCCCCCGTGCGACGATTTCGTCGGGGTTGCCCGAGCGCGGCGGCGAGCCGCTAGGATGTAGGCCCGACGAGGGGAGGCTCATGCCGCAGACGCCATACGACAACGACGGGTGGGATGCCACGCAGCCCGCGGGGCGTCGCGAGCCCGTGCCCTCCCCGCCGCAGCAGAACCCCTACATACCGCGAGGTACCGCCCCTGCGCCGCTGCGCAGAAGGCCGCGACCCCAGGCCGCGGGCCGCACCCGCGCGCAGGGCGGCCGGGATGGACGCTATGTCGCCACCCCCGTCCAGGCACCTGCCGCCCCGCCGCAGGTGCCCGCCCCGCGCAGGCGTGGAAGGGCGCGTCACGGCTGCCTCTCCACGCTCCTGTGGCTCGTGATGGCCGGCGTCATGGCACTTCTCGCGATACGAATGCTCCCGAGCTCGCTCGCGAACGGCCCCGCGGTGCCCGAGCTCGTGTCGTTCGTCCCGCTTGCCCTCGTACCCAGTGCCACCTGCCTCGCACTCGCCGTGCTATGGCGCAGACGCGTGCTTGCGCTCGCCTGCGTGCTCGCCCTTGCCCTGAACGGGTACTGGCACGCCGGCTACCTCGTTGGCAGGCAGCGCGTCTCCGCCGAGGCCCAGGTGGCCACGGCCGCGAGCGCCACCACAGCCGACTCCTACGCGCGCGTCATGACGCTCAACACCTACAACGGCCAGGCAAGCGCCGCGCAGATCGTGTCGATCGTGCGCGAGAAGCACGTCGAGGTCCTGTGCCTTCAGGAGCTCACGGACGGAATGGTCAAGGACCTCGAGCGCGCCGGCATCGACGAGCTGCTCCCCTACCATGTTGTCTCCGAGGGCGCCTCCGCCATCAGCAATGGCGGGCGAAACGGCATCTGGACGGCGGCCGCGCAGGACAACGTCTCCAGGAACCTGCTGCCCATCGATACGAGCGCCATGCCCGCCGCGAACATCCAGGTGGGAGGCACCACGGTGCGAATCGTGAGCGTGCACCCCAACTCCCCTGTGCGCGGTGCGCAGGACCTGTGGGACGAGGGGCTCTCTGTCATCGGGTCGCTCTCGGACTATGGGCACGCCTACCTCATCATGGGCGACTTCAACTCGACGTGGGACCATGCGCGCTTCCGCGAGCTCCTTGGCAAGACGTTCTGCGACGCCGGCGAGTCGTCGGGCGAGGGGCTCCACATGACCTACCCGGCAAACGGTGCCATTCCGCCGCTCGTGGAGATCGACCACATCGTGTACTCGAGCGGCTCGGGCATCGTCGTGAGCTCGCTGGAGTGCGCCCAGGTGTCGGGCACGGACCACCTTGCGCTCATCGGGACGCTCGAGGCGAGGTAGGGACTAGTACTCCTCGAGAATCAGCGAGGCGCCACCGCCGTGGGCGATGATGCCCCTGAGCAGGTCGTTCTCGAACTGCAGATCGGAGATGAGCAGCTTGAGCCTAAACGGGTCGTCCGGCATGAGCGCGACGTCGGCATCGAGCGCGAGACGCTTGGGCGCAGGTGCCGGGCTCGACTCCATGAAGTCGTTCGCGAGCTGCCTTGCCAGGCTCACGGGACGCCCCCGTCGATTTCCTCCACGCTGTGCCGCCATCGCTGCCCCATTTCTCCCTTAAAAGAGACTTAAAGGTAGGGCCCGGACGCAAGAAAATTGAGGGAGACTCCCCTTATTGCAACAGTCATGTCACAGTACGCAACATATAAGTTGCATTCGAGCCGCCCGGGAGACTTCAGGCGGCATGAATTGGCAGAAATACCCTTCGAGAGTGCGGTGGACGCCCGCCAGATGACCCACCGGAATCGGGCCCGCCGCTCAAAGCGCACATGCATGGCAGTGTTTCCGAACGAATTCATAAATTCGTTCGGAAACACGAAACGGCCAACCGGAATCGAAGGCGCTGATCGTCACCTCATCGCACACTCGAAGGGTATTTCTGCCATCTTTCGCGTCCGATTCCCAGAGACCGGACATCTGAGGCGCGAATCTTGCAAAAACCACCAGAGGTTTGTGCGCTCAAGACACCGAGCGAGGCCGTACGAGACTCATCGATCTCCCCCGTCGCTGCGAGCAGAGACTCGTTTCCGAACGATTCAGAAGAATCGTTCGGAAACGCACGCGAAAGCCCACTCGTGCTCGAGCCACGGTCGTTCGCCATCGCACAAACCTCTGGCCATTTTTGCAAGATTCCCCAGCGATACCGTCCGGCCGACCCTCACGGGCCCTTCCGGCCCGCCAAAACAGCCGAAACAACTAATTCATAAATTCCTACTGGTTTAGTTGGTTTACAAGTGGCATACTATCGCCAACGAGCCGGGAGGCGGCCAGCCGCCACCACGGCACGCACCATGGACGGCATGCGCAAAGGCGCAACGAACCCGTCCGCCAGCCAGGGGCGTCCGCGCCCCGCCACAACAAGGAGGCATCCCATGCACGTCGCCAACCACGTCGAGGCCCTTATCGGCTCCACCCCCCTCATCGACCTCTCCGGCCTGCTGCCCGAAGACGTCCGCGCCACCGGCGCCCGCGTCCTGGGCAAGTACGAGGCCACGAACCCCGGCGGCTCCGTGAAGGACCGCGTCGCCCGCTACATGCTCGACGCCGCCGAGGCGTCCGGCGAGCTCCAGCCCGGCGGCACCGTCATCGAGCCCACGAGCGGCAACACCGGCGTCGGCCTTGCCATGCTCACCGCCGCCCGCGGCTACAAGATGATTCTCACCATGCCCGAGACCATGAGCATCGAGCGCCGCAAGCTCGCCGCCTCCTATGGCGCGCAGATCGTGCTCACCCCCGGCTCCGAGGGCATGAAGGGCGCCATCGCCAAGGCCAACGAGCTGCACGAGTCCACGCCCAACAGCATCGTCGCCGGCCAGTTCACCAACCCCGCCAACCCGCGCGCCCACTACGAGACCACCGGCCCCGAAGTCTGGGCCGACACCGAGGGCACGGTCGACGCCATCGTCGCCGGCGTGGGCACGGGCGGCACCATCTCCGGCACGTCCAAGTTCCTGAAGGAGCACAAGCCCAGCGTCCGCGCCGTCGCCGTCGAGCCGGCCGAGAGCCCGGTGCTCTCCGGCGGCAAGCCAGGCGGTCACAAGATCCAGGGCATCGGCGCCGGCTTCGTCCCCGACAACTTCAAGCGCGAGGTCGTGGACGAGGTCCTGCCCGTCGCCAGCGCCGACGCCATCGCCACGCGCGCCAAGCTCGCCGCCGAGGCGGGCGTGCTCGTGGGCATCTCCTCCGGCGCCGCCGCGTTCGCCGCGCTCGCCGTGGCCTCCCGCCCCGAGTTCGCCGGCAAGACCGTCGTCGCCATCCTTCCCGACACGGGCGAGCGCTACCTGTCCATGGACCTGTAAGTCACCCGCGGCGTCCCCGCGCCAATGCCAGCCCCGCCCTCCTCTCCTTCATCTGGGGCCCACGCGCCATGCCACTGTCGGCATGGCGCGTTTTTTATGCGAACGCATCAGGGGCAACGCGGCCAAACGAGCAGCTACGCTAGGCTGGAACGCAGCATATTCATAGGCGCGGGAATACGACGGGGCCCGGCCCCGGAGCCGCGCCACGCACGGGCAAATGGTGACCCGAGAGGTGATTGACATGGGCGACACGCAGACGCAGGGCCAGGCTCGCGAGTTCTTCGCGACCTGCCCCAAGGGATTCGAGCAGCTGCTGGCCGGCGAGCTTCGCAGCCTGGGGGCCGAGGGGGTGCGCAGCCTTCACGGCCAGGTGGCCTTCTCGGGCAGCCTCGAGGCGGCCTATCGCGCCTGCCTGTGGAGCCGCATCGCCTCGCGCATCGTCCTGGTGATCGCGCACGCCGGCGCCGCGAACGCCGACGAGCTCTACGAGAGCCTCTACGAGCTGCCGTGGGAGAACCACGTCGCGCTCACCTCGACGTTCGCCGTGGACGCCCACGGCATGAACGACGAGCTCAGAAATACCCAGTTCATCGCCCTGCGCGCCAAGGACGCCATCTGCGACCGCCTGCAGGCAAAGCTCGGAGCCCGTCCCAGCGTCGAGGTGAGAAACCCCGACGTCACGGTTGTGGTGCGCGTGCGCAACAACCGCCTCACCTGCGGCATCGACCTGTCCGGAGATCCCCTATTCCGCCGCGGCACCACGAGGCGCGCCGAGAACGACGGCCTGGGCGGCATGCGCCCCGACTACGCCGCGGCCATGCTCGCCGCCGGCGCCTGGCACCGCGCCGTCCGCCACGGCTCGCCCACGCTCGTCGCGGCCTTCTCGGGCTCCGGCACGCTCGTCTCCGAGGCCGCCGGCATCGCCCTGGACCGTGCGCCCGGCCTGCTGCGCAGCCGCTGGGGCTTCACCGGCTGGCTCGGCCACGACGCCCAGGCGTGGGACACCCTGCTTGACGAGGCAGGCGAGCGCGCCGCCCGCGGTGCCGAGAAGGCCGGCGAGCTCTCTCTTATCGCCGTCGACCCGCGCCGCGGCTCGGCATCGGCCGCCAACGCCGCGCTGCGCGCGAGCGGCATCGACGCCAAGGTCACGCACCTGAGCGGCGCCGACGGCGTCGCCAACGCGCTCTCCGACGCCGAGGCGGACCGCACGCTCGCCACCATCGACCTCTCGTGGCTCGAGCCTGACGAACCCGCCCGCGAGGTCGAGGCCATCGCGCTCGCGACCACCGTCGCGGACGCACTGCCCGCGGGTGCCGGCATCGTCACGCTCTCGCAGGGACCCACGCTCGGCGCCGCGCTCTCGCTTGCGCTCACGGACTCCCTCGAGACCTTCCTCGGCAGGGACGCGGCAACCATCACCTCCTACGAAGCCGGCCGCGCGCTCGCCGGCGACGACACCGAGGCACCCGCCCCCGCGGCCGCCCGTGCCACCGTCACGCTCAAGGACGGCACGAAGGTCCCCGTGCTCGTTCCCCAGTCAGACCAGTTCGCCGCCCGCCTCGCCAAGGTCGCCAAGCTCCGCGCCAAGTGGGCCCGCCGCGAGGACGTCAGCTGCTACCGCGTCTACGACGCCGACCTGCCCGACTACGCCGTCGCCATCGACCTGTACGAGGCAAGCGAGCAGTCCCGCGGCGCAGACGCCCATGCCCGATGGCTCGTCGTGCAGGAGTACGCCGCGCCCAAGGACATCAATCACGAGCTCGCGCACCGCCGCCTGCTCGACGTGCTCGCCATCGCCCCGCGCGTCATGGGCGTGGACGCCGGCAACGTCACCCTGCGCGTGCGCCGCCGTGCCAAGGGAGGCTCGCAGTACGCCAACGAGGGCAAGGCCGAGGAGCGCCGCAGCCGCCGCGACAGGCTCGCGCTCGCCCCCGGCGCGCACCTCGTGGACGAGGGCGGCCTCACGTTCGAGGTCAACCTCGCCGAGCGCCTCGACACGGGCCTGTTCCTCGACCACCGAGACGTGCGCGCCCGCGTGCGCGAGATGGCCAAGGAGACGCAGGGCTCCAAGCGCTTCCTCAACCTGTTCGCCTACACAGGTACGGCCACGTGCTACGCGGCGGACGGCGGCGCCAAGAACACGACGACGGTGGACCTCTCCCGCACCTACCTCGACTGGGCCGAGCGCAACATGGAGCGCAACGGCTTCACGGGCCGCGAGCACGAGTTCGTGCAGGCCGACGTCGTGCGCTGGGTCACGGAGCAGCGCCACACCTACAACCGCTGGGACCTCGTCTTCTGCGATCCTCCCACGTTCTCGAACTCCAAGCGCATGGGACACGACGTCTTCGACGTGCAGCGCGACCACGCCGAGTTGCTCATTGGCATCTCGCGCCTGCTCACGGCCAACGGCGTCTGCCTGTTCTCGTGCAACCTGCGCGGCTTCGAGCCCGACGTCGAGAAGCTCGCCCGCGCCGGCGTGGAGATCCACGACGTCACGGAGGGCACCATCCCCGAGGACTTCAAGCGAAACGCCAAGATCCACCACGTCTACCTCGTGAAGCGCACGCCCAGGCCCGAGGCCAGCGCCGCGCCCGCCGCCCCGGCCCGCGCCGAGGGCACGCCGCAGAACAGCCCCGCCCGCACGGGCGAGCGTCGCGGCGGCTACGGATCTCGAGACGAGCGCTCCCGCTACGGTTCCGGCTCCCGAGACGATCGCGGCGGCCGCGGTGGCTACGGCTCTCGCGGCGGTCACGGCTCGCGCAGCGGACGCAATGACCGCACCGGCCGCCCCTACGGCTCCGCCCCCCGCAACGACCGCCCGCGCTACGACGACGCGCGCCCGGACGGCCCGCGCCCGCACACCGTGCGCTCGCAGGGCCCCATGCGCCCGCTCATGGGCAACGGCCCCAGGCCCTCGCAGCACGCGGGCAGCGCCGCCCGCCCGCGCCTTCAGGGCAACGGCCCGCGCCCGTCGCAGTTCGGCGACGGCCGCGGCCCCGGCAACAGTCACGGCCACGCCAACAGTCACGGCCACGGAAGCGGCCGCGGCACCGGACGCCCCGGCGGCTCTCGCAGCGGCAACGACAACCGCCGCTAGCAGCAGGGACGCACCCGACAAAAATCGGGCCCGCATCTCCACACATTCCTAGCCAAACAGTGCTACCTTAGGCTGCTTGGGCCTGGCTTTAAGCTAGGCCCAAGCAGCCTTTGCATGCGGTTGCCAAGTCGTTCAATATGGAGCAAACGCACCGCTAGACGGGCAGTCCCGGGTGAGAGTCCCGGATACACAGGCACGGGGCGCAAGCCCCCGTCTCAAGGAGAGACACGAACATGGGAGTTTCCCTATCGGCGGAGAAGCCCGCTTCCAAGAAGCGCTCCTCCAAGGGCGGCATTCCGCTGTCGGCCGCAATGATCCTCGTCACGCTCGGCGTGGTCTACGGAGACATCGGCACGAGCCCGATGTACACACTCAAGGCCATCATGAGCGGCAACGGCGGCCTCACCACGATGAGCCAAGACGTCGTCATCGGCGCGCTGTCGCTCATCATCTGGACCATGACCCTCATCACCACGGTCAAGTACGTCCTCGTGGCCATGAAGGCCGACAACCACAACGAGGGCGGCATCTTCGCGCTCTACAGCCTGGTCAAGCGCTGCGGCCGCTGGCTCATCATACCTGCCATGGTGGGCGGCGCGGCGCTGCTCGCCGACGGCATCCTCACGCCGGCCGTCACGGTCACCACGGCCATCGAGGGCCTGCGCACCATCGACTTCTTCCACGCCATCATCGGCGACAACCAGGGCATCGTGGTGCTCATCACCATCACAATCCTGTGCGTCCTGTTCTCCATGCAACGCGCCGGCACCTCCACCATCGGCAAGGCGTTCGGCCCCGTCATGACCGTGTGGTTCCTCTACCTGGGCATCGTCGGCCTCGTGAACGTGGGCGCAGACCTCAACGTCTTCCGTGCGCTCAACCCGCTGCGCGGCATCACCTTCCTGTTCGACGGCAACCTCAACCGCGCCGGCCTCATGGTGCTGGGCAACGTGTTCCTCTGCACCACCGGCGCCGAGGCGCTCTACTCGGACATGGGACACGTGGGCAAGTCCAACATCTACGCCTCCTGGCCGTTCGTGAAGGCGTGCCTCATCCTCAACTACCTGGGCCAGGGCGCCTGGATCCTCGCGAACAACGGCAACGCCACACTCGCGGCCATGCCCGAGCTCAACCCGTTCTTCCAGATGCTGCCCGAGGGCGTGCGCGTCTTTGCCGTGGTGCTCTCCACGTTTGCCGCCATCATCGCCTCGCAGGCGCTCATCACGGGCTCCTACTCCATCATCTCCGAGGCCATTCGCCTCAACCTCATGCCGCACATGCGCATCGCCTACCCGTCCGAGACGAAGGGCCAGATCTACATCCCGCTCGTCAACAACATCATGTGGGTGAGCTGCATCGGCGTGGTGCTGTTCTTCCAGACCTCCTCGCACATGGAGGCGGCCTACGGCCTGGCCATCACCGTCACGATGCTCATGACCACGCTGCTGCTGTTCACGTACCTCTCGCGCATCCGCAAGAAGCCCGTGGTGGCCGTTCCGTTCATCGTGTTCTTCGTGGCGATCGAGGCGGCGTTCTTCTTCTCGAGCCTCACGAAGTTCATGCACGGCGGCTACGTCACCGTAATCCTGGCGGCGCTCATCTTCGCCGTGATGTACGTCTGGCGCCGTGGCACGGCCATCGAGCGCACGCAGAGCGTCTACCTGCCCGTGGGCGAGTACATCGGCCAGCTCGCCGAGCTGCGCGCCGACGACGAGATCCCCTACCTCGCCGACAACCTGGTGTTCCTCACGAACGACTCCTCGCCCGACCACCTCGACCGCGACATCCTCTACTCGATCCTGGACAAGCGCCCTAAGCGCGCCCGCGCCTACTTCTTCCTGAACATCCAGGTCACCGATGAGCCCAACACCCACGAGTTCACGATCAACACGTTTGGCACGGACTTTCTGTTCAAGGTGCAGATCCGTCTGGGCTTCCGCGTGAACCAGCGCGTGAACGAGTACCTCTACCAGATCGTCGAGAAGCTGGTCGAGGACAACATGATCGCCCCGCAGCACCACAAGTACTCGATCTACAAGAAGAAGAGCTCCGTGGGCGACTTCCGCTTCTGCCTCATCCGCAAGGTACCCTCCAGCTCCGCCGACATCTCCACGGTTGACCGCAACGTCATCATGGCCAAGTACATCATCCGCAGGTTCTGCGGCTCGCCATCGCACTGGTACGGCCTGGAGAACTCCTCGGTCCTGTTCGAGTACGTACCGCTGTTCGCCCGCACGAAGCGCCAGCACGTCCTCAAGTACGTCGAGCTGCCAGACGCCGTGAAGCGCGCGAACAAGGCGCTCGAGAAGGCCAACGACGAGTACCTGAGCCAGCAGAGCGGCAGCGAGGCCGTGCTCGAGGAGGGCGGCAAGCTCATCAACTCCGATGAGGACGAGGACGTCGACCTGTTCGACGCCGCGGTCCGCAAGGCCCACGACGACGAGGCCCGCTACGTCGAGGACAGCATCATCGGCGGCGACACGGCCGTGTTCCACCCCATCGTGCTCGACGATGAAGACGATGACGACGAGGAAGACTCCGACAACTAGTCCGTCTCGCAACATGCCTAACGCAAAGCCGTCCGGCAGCCAATCGCAGGCTGCCGGGCGGCTTCTTTTCTCGCGGGCCCAAAGGGGACGTAGCCCTTTGGGACACCCTTCGAGCAACGCTAGCGGCGCTCGAGCGGCTTGTACTCGTGCAGCTCGATGACCGAGTTGTACGCAGGGCGGATGATGCGGCCGCAGCCGTAGAGCTCCTCCATGCGGTGCGCCGTCCAGCCGGCGAGGCGCGACATGGCGAAGATCGGCGTGTAGAGGTCGGTCGGAATCCCCAGCATGGAGTAGACGAACCCCGTGTACAGGTCAATGTTGGCGCAGATGGGCTTGCTCGTGCCACGAGCCGCGCGCACGATGTCGGGGCTCAGGCGCTCGATGCCCTCGATGAGCGCCAGCTTGTCCTCGCACCCCTTGAGCGCGGCGAGCTTTCTCGCGTAGTGCTTGACGAGGCGGGCGCGCGGGTCGCTCTTGGTGTAGACCGCGTGGCCCATGCCGAAGACGAGGCCCGTGTGGTCAAACGCCTTTCCCGCGGCGATCTGCTCGAGGTAGCTCGCGAGTTCGTCGTCGCTGTCCCAGCGGCTCACGTGGCTGGCGACGTCCTCGATCATGGCGCCCACCTTGGCGTTGGCGCCGCCGTGCTTGGGACCCTTGAGCGAGCCCATCGCCGCGGCGTAGGTGGAGTAGGCGTCCGTGCCCGAGCTCGACAGCACGCGGCACGTAAACGTCGAGTTGTTGCCGCCGCCATGCTCGGCGTGGAGCATGAGCATGACGTCGAGCATCATGGCCTCCTCGCGCGTGAAGCCCTCGGCGCCGCGCAGCACGTCCAGGACTGTCTCGGCCATGGAGTAGCCCTGGCGCACGGGCGGCACGAGCAGCTCCTCGCCGTCACGCGCCGAGACGGACGCCTCGTGGGCGATGGCGGCGATGCGTGGCAGGCGCGCGAGCAAAGACAGCGCCACGTCAACCTCGTGCTGGGCGCCCGTGTCGTCGGGGTTCTCGTCGAAGGCGTAGAGCAGAAGCGTCGAGCGGGCGAGCACGTTCATAATCGAGCTCGACTCCGTGGTGCGCGGGAACAGGCTCAGGTAGCCCGTGGGCAGCTCGCGCCGCGAGTCGATGCGAGCGTTGAAGTCCGCGAGCTCGCCGGCGTTGGGCAGGCGGCCGGAGATGAGCAGGTAGGCCATCTCCTCGTAGCCAAAGCGGCCGGCGGCGTGCGTCTGGCCCACGAGGTCGTCAAGGTGGTAGCCACGGATCACGAGGTCGCCCTCGTCGGGGACCACCGCGCCGTCCACCTTGTTGTAGCCGTGGACGTCAGAGATCTTCGTGAGGCCCACGAGCACGCCCGAGCCGTCCGCGTTGCGCAGACCGCGCTTGACGTCGTACTCGCGGTAGAGCTCCTCGGGCATGCGGTCGACGCGCGAAAAGCCCTCGTAGAGGCCATCGCTCACGGCCGGGCGGCCCAGCGCGGCCTCGTCAGACGGCATGGGCGTGACGTCGGTCTTGGAGAGCAGCGCCGAGGTGTCCTGCGAGCTGAGGATGCGGCGCGCCACGCGCTCGCGGGCACTGCGCGGCGTCAGGTGAGAGTTGAGGATTGCCATGCTGCGGCCCTAGAGGCGGTACATGAACTTGAAGACGTCCTCGCGCTGGATCGTGATCTGAACGCCAAGCTGCTTGGAGAGCGCATCGAAGCCGTCGTGGATGGCCGAGAAGTCGGCGCCGGCGAGGTCGACGAGCATCGTCATCGTGAACATGCCCTGCAGAATCGTCTGCGAGATGTCGAGGATGTTGACGTCACGCTCGGCAAGAAGGCTCGCGACCGCAGCAACGATGCCGGAGCGGTCGGCACCCAGGACGGAGATGATGGCACGATCGGTGGACTTGGTCTCGTCGCTCATGTGCTCCTCGCAATCCGCGGCGCCGCGGGCGGCACCGCACGTCTCCAATGGATAGCGTGCCATTGTAGCGCAGCAGGGTTTCCGTCTCGTGACGCCCGGACAATAGAGCCAGGCCCTATTGTCCGGCTTCCTGCCCGCCGGTGTCGCCGAGAATGAGATTTGAGACATTCTCGGCCCCATCTTCCCGCGTTTTGTCAGGCCATTTGTCCCAAATCTCATTCTCGCGAGCTGGCGACATGGCGCAGCCGGCCTCATTCCGCGCGCAGGGCCTCGATCTGCGGCAGCGTCATGAGGCGCGTGCCGCTCGCCCAGGCGTTGAGCAGAACGAGCGAGTGGCGGCGCAGCCCGCACGCAACGATGCGCACAAGGAGCGAGACGGCCCACGCGGCCCAGATGCCCCAGACGATGGCCTGCAGGCTCGCGATGCGGATGCCGTCCACCGAGCCGCCAGGGAACAGACGCAAGATCCAGCAAGGCAGCAGGTACAGGCCCCACCACAGCATGGTCTGGCGCGCGAGCACGCGGGCTCGCGGGGCATCGGCGCCGTCCTCGCGCACGACGCGCATGCGCAGCAGCCGCTGCCCCGGGGTGGCGCCGCAGGCCAGCAACGGGCAGACGACGAGCGCGAGCGTCATGGCGAGCGTCTTGGTGCCGAGAAGGACGTCGGCGCCCAGGGCAACGCCACAGGCCACGGCCACGCGGCGCATCGCCCACGTGAGGACAGCGCAAGCCACAAGGTCGATGCCCAGCGCCAGGGCTCGGCGCGTAACGCTGGGATAGGAGCGGCCGCGCTCGCGGGCGCGAGCGTTGACGTCATCAATGCTCGGCAGCAGACGGCACGCGGGCAGCGTGCAGACATAGCCCACAAGCGCGCCCGTGGTGTTGACGATGAGGTCGTCCACGTCGAAGAGCCGGTAGGGGTGCGTGTAGATGCCATACAGGCCGCTTAGCTGCGTGAGTTCAAAGAACAGCGAGGTGAGAAAGCCTGCGAGCATCGCCTGCCACCAGCGCGCTCCGTACAGGTAGCGGGCATAGAACCCCACGGGGAACGTGAGCAGCACGTTGAACAGCGTCATGTAGACGTCGGGCGTGGAGAGAAACGCACGCCAGGTAGCGGGGCTCGCGAGCGAAAGGCCGCACGTCTGGGCCGCCTGCGCAAAGTCGCCCACGAACGAGAACGGCTTAAGCTGGGGTGTGGCGGCGTAGGCCACGAACGCGTCGCGGCTCTCGGGGAGCGGCAGGATGACCAGGTAGTACGCGCACAGGGCGTACAGCAAAAGCGAGAACGCCACGAAGCTCTTCCACGCGGGAATTGCACCGTAGCGGCGGTACTCGTAGATCATGTACGGGACGAGCAGCACGAGCGCAGCGGCCGGAAACGTCACGGCGCCCGCCAGCACAACCCGCACATACCCGCTCATGACGCTCGCCTCCCCTCGCGGCCGTTCTTGCGCGTCTCAAGCATACGCTTGAGCTCGGACGGCAAGGGCGCAGGGCAACAATGGCAAAAGGTGAGCAGGCAAAACGAGGACCTTCCGAGTAGACCAAGATCGGCCAACCCGTCTACCAGGCGTTTTAGCTGCGGGCTTTCGCCGGCTACTCGGGCGAACGCATTTTGTCTGCTCACCTTTTGGGGTCGCCACCCCGGCACACGCGTAAGTGAGCGGGCAAAACGCGAACCCACGAGTAGACCGAAAAACGGCAACCCATCTACCAGGCATTTCCCCAGCGAGCGACACGCGTCTACTCGAGAGACCCCATTTTGCCCGCTCACTTTGTCGTCCCGTCCGTGTCAGCGGAACGATTCGAACAATCCGGACGCAAATCGGCACCGAAAACGTCCAGATAGTTCGAATCGCACGCCAGCGTCAGGTGACAAAACGGCCCCGGCACCGGTGGCGCGGCGCCGGGGCCGTAACGCGCCACGAAGCTACAGCGACCAGGCGTCGCCCTCGCGCTGCAGGGCCACCATGTGCGCGAACTCGCCGCCGGCGGCGAGCAGCTCGGCGGGCGTGCCCTGCTCGGCCACGCAGCCATCCCGCAGCACCACGACCTTGTCGGCGTTCTCCACCGTGCGCATGCGGTGCGCGATCACGATGACCGTCTTGCCCGCGAGCAGGCGGGAGAGCGCCTGCTGCACCTTCGTCTCGTTCTCCACGTCCAGGCTCGCCGTGGCCTCGTCGAGCAGCACGATCGGCGCGTCCTTGAGCAGCGCTCGAGCGATCGAGATGCGCTGGCGCTCGCCGCCGGAGAGCTTGGAGCCGTTCTCGCCAATCATCGTCTGGTAGCCGTCCGGCATGCGGCTCACGAACTCGTCGCAGTTGGCGGCACGTGCGGCGGCCAGCACCTCCTCGTCCGTGGCATCGCGCCTGCCCAGGCGGATGTTGCCCATCACCGTGTCGTCGAACAGCAAGACGTCCTGGAACACCACCGCATAGTCACGCAGCAGCACCTCGGGGTCCACGCCCGAGACGTCCACGCCGCCCACGCTCACGCGGCCGGCCGTGGCGTCCCAGAAGCGGGCCGCGAGTCTGGCGCACGTGGACTTGCCCGAGCCAGACGGCCCCACGAGCGCCGTGACCTGGCCCTCGCGCGCCGTGAAGCTCACGTCACGCAGCACCTGCTCGCCGGCGCGGCCGTCCTCGCCCGCGCCATAGCCAAAGGCCACGTGATCGAACACCACGTCGTGGCCTGCCGACGCAAACTCCGCCGCGCCCGTGGCGACCGGCTCCTCCATGATGGAGCGCATGCGCTTGGCAGAGGCCTCGGCCGCGAACAGCTCGCTCACGAGCATGAGCGCCTGGTCGAACGGCGCATAGATGCGGCTCACCATGAGCAGGTAGGCAAACATCACCATGAAATCGATCTGGCCCGCAAGCACCAGGTTCGCGCCCACGATGAGCGTCGTTGCCATGCCCAGGCGAAGCACCACGAACGCGGAGTTCACGAGCAGCCCGTTCGTGAGCTCGCCCTTCGTGGTCTGGGCCTCCTCGGCGTCAATGGTGGCGGCAAGGCCCGCCAGGTAGTGCTCCTGCTGGTTGGTGGCGCGAATCTCGCGCACGCAGTCGAGCGTCTCCTGGATGCGCTCGGTCACGCACACCTTGGCGGCTCGCACGCCGTCAAACACCGGCGCCATGGGGCCGCGCGTGGCAAAGAGCAGCGCAAACGCCACGGGCACGCTCCAAAACGCCGCAAGCGACAGCTGCCAGCAGAAGAAGAGCGACCCCAAAAACACGATGCCCGTGGAGATCACGGCGCCCCACAGCTCGGCCAGAACGTGGCTGTAGGCGTGCTCCATGGTCTGCACGTCGCCCAGGATCGTCTCGGTGAGGTCGGCCAGGTCGCGGCGGCCAAAGAAGGACAGCGGCAGCTTGCGCAGGCGCTCGGCGATCTCGATGCGCTGGTTGCCGCACTCCTCGTAGTAGATGCAGTACGTGTAGTAGTACTGCTGCCAGTTCGAGACGAACAGCAGCGCGAGAAACGCGACGAGCCCCGCGATCAGCGGCACAGCGTCGGGAAGGCGCGCGCCCTTGGCCAGGTGCGCCACGAAGCCGCCCACGCCCCAGAACAGAAACGCCATGCCCGACGTCACGATGACGTTGGTGAGCGCGGTCCAGAAGACGCCGCGGCGCACACCGACCATGCCCTTGTCGGACAGAAAGTACTTCTCCTTGAACGAGGCGAACATCTAGGCCTCGCCTCCTTCCTGGGCTAGGCCCTCGCAAACCGGCTGCGCCGGCCGCCCCTCGGCAGAGATCTTCCAGCTTGCGGCTTGCTCGTAGTCGGCCCACATGCGGGCGTACAGGCCGCCGGCGGCAAGCAGCTCGGCGTGTGCGCCCGTCTCGGCCACATGACCGTGGTCGAGCACGACGATGTTGTCGGCGCCCACGACGGCCGAGAGCCTGTGGGCAATCATGATGACGGTACGGCCAGCCGCCAGGCGTGCGAACGCACGCTGGATGAGGGCCTCGTTTTCGGGGTCGGCGAAGGCCGTGGCCTCGTCGAGCACCACGATGGGCGCGTCCTTGAGGATGGCACGGGCCAGGGCCACGCGCTGTACCTCGCCGCCGGAGAGGTAGGCGCCGCCGGCGCCGAGCATGGTGTCGATGCCCTGGGGCAGCTTGGCCACGATGTCGTCGCACTGGGCGGCGGACAGAGCCGCGAGCACCTGCTCGTCCGTGGCGCTCGGACGCGCGGCACGCACGTTGTCTGCCAGCGTGGCCGAGAACAGCCTGTTCGTCTGGAACACGAAGGCCACCTGGTCCATGAGCTCGCGCGGGTCCATGTCGCGCACGTCCACGCCGCCCACGAGCACCCGGCCCGCGTCAACGTCCCAGAAGCGCGGCACGAGGCTCGCGCACGTGGACTTGCCGCCGCCGGAGGGGCCAACGAGCGCCAGCGTGGAGCCGGCGGGCACCGAGAAGCTCACGTGCTCCACGGCCGGGACCTCGGCGCCCTCGTAGGTGAACGTCACGTCCTCGAAGCGCACGTCGTTGCCGGCAGGGTGCCTGGGGCTCGCCGCCACGGGCAGCGGCTTGGCCTTGAGCACGCCGCGGACGCGGCCCATGGAGTCGCCCGCCATCTGCGAGGCCTCGGAGACGAACATGAGCTTGGACATGGCCGTGGGGATCACGGCCGAGAAGATCGCGTAGAACGCGAAGTTCGTGACGAAGCGCGAGAAGTCAGCCTCGCCCGGCGCAAGCAGCAGCGCCACGGGCAGTAGGAACGCCACAAGGCCGTTGAGCGCCGTGAGGTTCACGACCTGTGGCACGCGGCAGAACGTGCCGGCATACTCCTGGGCCATGCGCGCGTACTCGGTGATGGAGTCGTGGAAGGCCTTGAATGAGTGGACCGTCTGCTGGAACACCTTGACCACGGGAATGCCACGCACGTACTCGGTGCCCGTCTTGTTCATGCTCATGAGCGCGCCCATATACTGCTTCATGAACTCCATGCCCTTGCCGCTCATCATGGCCATGAGCGAGGCAAGCGACACCACCACGGCCACCATGCACGCCGCACCCAGGCGCCAGTCGAACACAAAGAGCAGCACGAGCATGCCGGCCACCATGGCGACGGAGCCCGCGACGTCGGGCAGCATGTGGGCAAGGAGCGTCTCGGTGGAGGCGGCGCAGCCGTCCACGATGCGGCGGAGCTCGCCGGTGGCGTGCGTGTCAAAGTAGCCGAGCGGCAGGCTCATGAGTTGCTCGGTCACCTGCTTGCGCATGTTGGACGCGCAGCGAAACGCCGACAGGTGCGTGCACATGAGCGCAAGGAAGTACACGGCGATGCTCGCCACCGCCAGGCCCACGGCCCACCACCCGTACGCCGCGATGCTCGTGGCCACGCTCCAGTTGGGCGCCACGGCGATGAGGTCGCGCGCGGCGAGCCAGATGCACACGTAGGGCCCAAAGCCCAGCAGCTGCGAGACGGCCGAGAGCGCACAGCCCAGGTACGTGAGGCCGCGGCGGTCGCCGGCGAAGTCGAGGATCTGCGCCACGTCCGAGCGCTTCTTCTCGCCCTTGTTGTGGGACATCCGTTCCCCCTTCTTCTCGAGGTTGATAAGTTAGCCACTGCGAACTTATCATGAGAGCAGAAGGGTTAGCCTTGGCTTACTAGAGCCTTGGACGAACCGGAAAGAGTCCTGGACGAAACGAGCGGCATGGCGTCACCCGGCATCGACATAACGCAGCTCTACGCCCCGCAGTTCGAGCAGTTTGGTCTCACGCTGCACTCACGCGGCGCCGTCTTCACCGGCGACGTGGACAACGAGAAGGCCGCCGGGCGCGCCTGGATCATGCCCCTCTCGGACTCGTGCCTGGTCATGGAGCACTTCATCACGCCGCGCCACGACATGCAGCTGTCCGAGTTCACGCCCGTGCCCTACGCCTGCGTGACCGAGGTGAGCGCGCCCACGCTCGCTTGCATGCCCGAGGCCGGCATCCGCCCGGCGAACCTCACGCCGGCGCGCGGTCCCTGGCCGGAGAGCTGCGTGTGCAGCTTCATTCAGGACACGTGCGGCGAGGAGCTCTCCCCTCTCGTGGCGGGGTCCATGTACCACTCGCGCTCCGTGCTGTTTCTGCCCAGCTACTTCGAGGAACTCGAGCGCAGCTACGCCGGCGAGTTCTCGGGGCTGTTCGAGGCCTTCTCCGCCCAGTGGGACGAGGAGGCGAGGCTTGCCATTTCGGCGGCGCTTCGGCGCATCGGCGAGCGACGCGCGAGGCAGACGGCCGCCCACGTCTACATGCGTGGCGTCGTCGAGACGATGGTGGCCGAGCTCGCGCGCACGCACGCGGCGGAAGGACAGGCGAGCCGCCAGGCCGGCTCGAGACGCGGCGTGCGGCTCGCCGAGCAGGCGACCGCCATCATCGAGCGGGCGCTCGACGAGGGGCGCGGCATCGGCGTGGAGGAGCTCGCGGAGCGCCTGTACACGAGCCGCTCGCGCCTGTGCGCCACGTTCAAGGCCGAGGCGGGCGAGTCCGTGGGCGCCTACGTGCGCAGGCGGCGCATGGAGCGCGCGTGCGACCTGCTCGCTGGCGGCATGCCGGCCGGCGTGGTGGCCGAGCACCTGGGATACCCCCAGCAGGCGGCGTTTGCCCAGGCGTTCAGGCGCGCTATGGGCGTCTCGCCCAGCGCCTGGCGCTAGCGTGCCATTGGGGACGGGTCCCGTTGGCACGCGGCTCACTTCCGGTGCCAGGGGAACCCGTCCCCAATGGCACACCGCCGTCACATCGAGAGCGCGGCGGCGCTCACCGACTGCATCCAGGCGATGTAGGTGTTGGGATAGTGGCCGCACAGCACGCGTCCCACATCCATCTTCTGCACGAGCGCCTCAGCAAGCGCCGTGACCCCGCCAACGGAGAGAAAGTCCGCCTGCGTGGGGACCTTCTCGGCCAGGCCGTTCTCGACGTCCGTGACCGTCGTGACGTCCGCGGGGTCATACGGGCTCTCCACGCCCACGTTTGCCAGGAATCGGCGGCGCATCTCGTCGTAGCTCGCCTCGAACGCTGCGCTGCCGTACGCCGGCAGCCGCACGTCACGGCCGTAGCGCGCATAGCCCCATGTGGAAAGGGGCAGGCGTGGCACGAGGTCGGAGGGGTTGAGCACGTTGAAGATGTTGTCGTACGGGGCGCCCGTGGCACCCGGGGCGGTCGTGGTGCGCGGCACGGCGAACGCATAGCAGTAGATGGAGGACAGCGGCGCAAGCACGTGCGGGCCGTTCGCCATCTCGTCGGCGTAGGCGGCGGCGATGTTTGCGGCCGCGCCACCGCGCGAGTGGCCACAGAACAGGATGGCGAGGTCGTCGGTGGAGCCGCCCTTCTCGACGTAGGCCGCCACACCTCGGGAGATCTGCTCGATGACCTCCTCGGCCGCCACGCTGAAGCCCTCGTGGTCCAGCTCGGCGGAGTCTATGTCCACGGCGTCGCCAAAGTTGGCGTCGCTGATCCACTCCGAGCCGTAGCTGCCACGGATGCTCACGAGCATGAGGGTCTTGGTGGCGCCCGTCTCGCTCGAGGTCACGCGCTTGGTGGCGATTGAGTAGGCCGTGACGTCGTTGGTGTTCGTGAGGAAGTTCACGACCTCGTCGACGATCTCGGAGCGATAACGGTACGACGCCGTGGAGATGTCGGTGAAGCCCAGCTGGGCCAGCGCCTCCTCCATGTAGGCGGGCGCGCCCGTGCCGGCCTGGTAGTAGTTGCTCTCGGAGTTGGCGATGGCGGCGAGCACCGAGCAGGTGGTCGCGAGCTCGTGGTTGTAGGCGTCCGGATCAGCGAAGAACCAGTTGTCGTCCCACAGGACTTCGGTCGAGACCTTCTGGTCTGCGGGGGCGGCCATGCTCGTGTAGTCAACGGTTGCCGAGAAGCGCCCCGTGCGGTTCGTGGTGTCGTCGATGCGCTCGAGCGTCGATGGCGCGTCGACCGCCCCCACCCCGCGGCGCTCCATCGTGAGGCGCCACGTGACGACGCTGTAGAGCCCCGCCACCATGGCGAGAACGGCCAGGAACGTGACGAAGGCCGCGACCTTGGGTCCGCGGTGGCGCGCCGTGAGGCCAAAGCGGAGGCCCTCCGCGGCGGGCGTGGGGCCGCCGGTGCTGTCTGCGCTCTTGGCCTGGCTCAAGCGGACCCTCCGGATTTGCTGGCTTGCACGTCCCCCGATGGTAGCGCACCGCCAGATTTCAAGCACACAGTTGACCATGGCTAACTTTATGGCTACCCTTGGCATCGTAAGTTAACCGTGGCTGACTATCACGAGGGAGCACGCATGACGCTGGACAGGGACGGGCTCGAACACGCCATCGTCAGGCACTGCTCGCCCACGCTCGTGGGAATCAAACCCGCGTGCCTGTTCAACGTTCCCGGCGACTTCTCGCCCTCACCGGCCACGGAACTGCGGGTCGCAAGGCTCGACGCGCTCGTTGCGCGAGCGAACCGACAGCTTGCGGGCACGAGCGTCCACGTTCGCGTGCTTGCCCGAAGGGGCTGCGGCGCGCTCGTGCTCGTGTATCAACCACAGCTGCTCGCGCGCGGGCTCTCCGCACCGCGTGCCGCCGCGACGCTTGGCGCCTGGGGCTACGAGACGTGTGGAGCCGGCTGGCTCGAGGCGGCGCTCGCGCGACTGGGCCGCAGGCTCGAGAGCTGCCAGCGGCATGGCCCCGACGAGGGCTTCCCCCACGAGGTGGGGCTCTTCCTCGGCTACCCCTACGACGACGTCATGGCCTTCATCGAGCACGAGGGGCGCGACTACCTGTGCTGCGGCTGCTGGAAGGTCTACTCCAACCGGGAGAGCGCCGAGGCGTGCTTCGCGAGGTACAAGCGCTGCACGAGGGATTGCGAGGCGATGCTTGGCCGCGGGGCCTCGCTCGCGGAGCTGGCGGGCATGCGCATTGCGGCGTAGCGGCCACACAAGGAACCACACCCGGCAGGCGGGTTGGCATACGAAAGGACGAACCATGAGCAAGATCGCAGTCGTGTACTGGAGCGGAACGGGCAACACCGAGACCATGGCCGGCGCCGTGGCCGAGGGCGCGCGTGCGGCCGGCGCCGAGGTCGACGAGGTCCAGGCCGCCGACTTTGCCGCCGACGCCGTCGCGGGCTATGACGCGATTGCGTTTGGCTGCCCGGCCATGGGCGACGAGTCGCTCGAGGAGGACGAGTTCGAGCCCATGTTCGAGGCCGCCGAAGGTGCGCTCTCCGGCAAGAAGGTCGGCCTGTTCGGTAGCTACGACTGGGGAACCGGCGACTGGATGGACTCCTGGCGCGAGCGCACCGAGGGCGACGGCGCCGAGGTCGTCGACACGGTCATCGCCAACCTCGAGCCCGACGACGACGCGCTTGCCGCCTGCAAGGCCCTCGGCGCCGCGCTGGCGTAACGTTTTCGAGGCCACCCGAGAGTTCAAATCCGCCTTTGTGGCAGAAATGACCCTCGAGAGTGCGATGCGAGCAGTCTAAAGCCACCGAATTACAGATCAAGGGGCCAGAATCCTGTCGATTCTGGCCCCTTGCGCTTATATTTATCTATTCCGGCCCGCGCCGGGGGCTGTTCACCGCACTCTCGAAGGCAAAAACTGCCATAAGGTTGACACGATCTCGTCGTCTACTGCAAATCATCCTCGTAGGGCATGACCTCGGCCAGGAAGCCCTTCTCGCGCAGGGCCGCCTCGATCTCGTCGAGCTGCTCCTCGCTCTCGGCGGCGATGCGATGGAAGTGATAGCCGCTCGTGACCGTGAGCAGCGGGAAGCTCTTTCCGCTGCGGATGTTCTCGAGGTAGCGCTCGACGTCACGACGGTTGCGGATGTCGAGGTCGCCCGTGATTTTTCCGTACACGCGGTGGTTCACCATGACGTTGAGCACCGCGCCGCCCAGGTCCACGATCGTCGTGAGCTCGTCGGCGAGGTCGTCGACGCCATGGCACACCTTCACGAGGCGCGTAGGCACCTGGGACTTGCCGCGCCCGTCGAGCAACACGTAGCCGCGGCTCGTCGCCACGACGTCATGGCCGTCCGCACGCAGAAGTGCGATGTCCTGGACCACGACCTGCCTGCTCACACCCACGGCCTTGGCGAGCGAGCTGCCCGAGACGGGCCCGCCCGCACCCCTGAGCTCACGGATGATGGCGTCCCTGCGCTCGCTGCCCTTCATCGAGACCCCTCGGCGTCAAGCATCCGCAGGTGCTTGAGAGAAAGGTCGAGGATGGGCGCCGAGTGCGTGAGGGCGCCCGACGAGATGTAGTCCACGCCCAGGTCGGCGAGGCCGCGGATGTTGCCTGCGTCCACGTTGCCCGAGGCCTCCGTCTTGGCACGTCCGTCGATGAGCGCAATGGCCTCGCGCATGGCGTCGTGGTCCATGTTGTCGAGCATGATGATGTCGGCGCCCGCCTCGACGGCCTCGCGCACCATGTCGAGGTTCTCGCACTCGACCTCGACGGTGCAGGTGAACGACGCGTGGGCCCGCGCCATGGCGATGGCCTTGGCCACGCCGCCCGCCGCGTCGATGTGGTTGTCCTTGAGCATGACGGCCGTCGAGAGGTTGTAGCGGTGGTTGCGCCCGCCGCCGATCTCCACGGCGGCTTTCTCGAACACGCGCAGGCCCGGCGTGGTCTTGCGGGTGTCCACGAGCACGGTGCCCGTGCCCTCGAGCGCGGCGGCCATCTCGTGCGTGTAGGTGGCAATACCACTCATGCGCTGCAGGAAGTTGAGTGCCACACGCTCGCCGGACAGCAGCACGCGCGCGTCGCCGTACACGATGGCGAGGCGCTGGCCGGCCGTCACGGCGTCGCCGTCGGCCACGGTGGCCTCGACGCGCGTCTCGGGGTCGAGCAGCGCAAACGTCCTCGCGAACACGTCGAGGCCGGCGATGACGCCGTCCGCCTTGGCGATGAGCTGTACCTCGGCAGGACGCGCCGCAGGGCACACGGAGGCCGTGCTCACGTCCTCGAACGTGATGTCCTCGCGAAGCGCGCCGGTGATGATGTCGTCGGCGACGAGCCTCATGGCGATGGCGTCCATACCCTATGCCTCCCCCGCGGCCACAGCCGCATCAAGCGCAATCGTGTCGATGTCGACGGGCGCCTCGCCAAAGGCGGGGGCGTCGCCTGCGCACGTGCCGTCATTCTTGCACAGCGCGTCGATAGCAAGTGAGCCGTCTCCCACCACGCGGTGCAACCCGTCAAGTACAGGCGAGCCCGCCACCTCCACCAGCAGCGAGTCGCCGCCCGCCATGCGCCGCGCAGCGCGCCTCGCGAACACAAGCGACTCCAGCAGGCTGTTGCTGGCAAGGCGGTTCTTGCCGTGCACGCCGTTGCAGCATGTCTCGCCCGAGGCAAACAGCCCCGGCATGCTCGTGGCCGAGTCGCGGTCCACCCAGACGCCACCCATGAAGTAGTGCTGCGTGGGCACCACGGGAATGGGCTCGCACACGATGTCGCGGCCGTCCTCGAGGCAGCGCTCGCGAATGTTGGCAAAGTGGTTCACGACGACCTCGCGCTCGACGGGGGCAAAGCTCAGCCACTCGTGGGGCATGTCGTCCTTGCGCATCTGCTCGCGAATGGCCGCGGCCACGACGTCACGCGGCTGCAGCTCGTCGGTGAAGCGGCGGCAGTCGCGGTTGAGCAGCACGGCGCCCTCCCCGCGGCAGCTCTCAGAGATGAGGAACGTCCGGCCCGGCTGGGGCGAGAACAGCCCCGTGGGGTGGATCTGCACGTAGTCGAGGTGCTCACACGTGACGCCGTGCTTCGTGGCGATGTAGCAGGCATCGCCCGTGAGCTGCGGGAAGTTGGTGGAGTGGTCGTACATGCCGCCGATGCCACCCGTGGCCCACAGCGTGGACGCCGCCCGGATCGCAAACGACGCGGCCGAGGAGAGCTCGTCGGCAGGCGTCACGGAGTCCTGCTCGCTCACGTCGGTTGCGCGCACGCCCATGCAGCGCACGGCGCCGTCGACGCGCTCGGTGAGGATGTCGGTCATGGCGACGTGCTCGAGGATGCGCACGTTGGGCAGGCGACGCACGGCAGCCAGGAGCTTCTCCGTGATCTCGCGCCCGGTGATGTCGGCGTGGAAGGCGATGCGCGGGCGGCTGTGCGCGCCCTCGCGCGTGAAGTCCAGCGATCCGTCCTCGCGGCGCTCGAAGTCCACGCCCAGCGCGATGAGGTCGTTGATGACCGAGCGGCTCGAGCGAATCATGATGTCGACGCTCTCGCGGCGGTTCTCGTAGTGGCCGGCGCGCAGCGTGTCGGCAAAGAACGCCTCGTAGTCCTCGGCCTCAGGCAGCACGCAGATGCCGCCCTGGGCAAGCATCGAGTCGCACTCGTCGACGTTTCCCTTCGAGAGCATGACGACGTCCGTGCTCGTGGGCAGGTTGAGCGCCGCGTACAGCCCGGCCACGCCACACCCCACGATCACGACGTCGCAGCTCATGTCCTCGTGCTTGTTCTCGGCCATGTGGCCCATCTCCTCATCAGCACGGCGACGGGGCCCAAGCGGCCCACGCCCCTGCGGTCCCTACTTGGCGGCGTACTCCAGCATGCGGTCGAGCGTGAGCTTGGCGCGCTCCGCGGCCTCTGGGCCCACGCCGATCTTGACCTCGCCCGAGCCGCTCGCCAGGCACGCCACGAGCTTGCGAAGGCTGATCATGTCCATGTTCACGCAGGTGGGGCGCGTGGCCGGGAAGTAGAACCGCTTGCCCGAGCCCGCCGTGCGGCGCTCGAGCTCGTACAGCACGCCGGCAACCGTCACGATGATGAACTCGGAGGCGTCGCTCTCCTCGGCATACTTGATGATGCCGGCGGTGGAGCCTATGTAGTCGGCCTCGGCGAGCACCTCGGCCTTGCACTCGGGGTGCGCGAGGACAAGCGCGTCGGGGTGCGCAAGCGTCGCGGCCTCCACCTGGTCGGCCGTGATGACGTGGTGGCGGGGGCAGTAGCCGTTGTTGAGGATGACGTGCTTGCCCGGGACCTGCTCGGCCACGTAGCGGCCAAGGTTCTGGTCGGGGATGAACAGCACGTGGTGCTGCGGCAGCTCGGAGACGATCTTCACGGCGTTGGAGCTCGTGACGCACACGTCGCTCCAGCTCTTGATCTCAACCGTTGAGTTCACGTAGCACACGACGGCCAGGTCGTCGCCGTACTGCTCGCGCGCGGCGTCGACCGTCTCGCGCTTGACCATGTGGGCCATGGGGCAGTCCGCGGCAGGCTCCGGCAGCAGCACGTGCTTGTTGGGGTTGAGGAGCTTCGCGCTCTCGCCCATGAACTCGACGCCGCACAGGACGATGGCCTGCTGCGGCAGCGACTTTGCGAGCTTGGCAAGGTAGAAGGAGTCTCCCACGTAGTCCGCAACCGCCTGGACCTCGGGGGCCACGTAATAATGCGCGAGAATCACGGCGTCTCGCTGCTCCTTGAGACGCTCGATAGCGCCGGAGAGCTCGGCGGGAATGAGCGCGGCGCGCTCGGCAGCTGTTGTGCACGAGCCCACGCCGTCGGCCACAAGCTGGGCCAGGTCCTCGGCGTTTGCGCCGCTAGATGCATTGATGCTGGCCAATCTGGCCCCTCTCTTCCGAGAATACTGGGGGACAGTATGGCACGTGTCATGTCAGCTGACAAGACACCTGTAAAGACAGTGTGATAAACGGGGACGGGGTCGTTTGTCACCGGCTACAGCGTGATGCCGTCTGCCCAGTCTCCGTCCTTCTTGGCGGCGCGGTTGCGCAGGTTCTGAATCGTGGCCTCCATGCCGTGGGGCGCGTAGCCGTCAAAGTTCGAGAGGTCCTGCGGGATGTAGGCCGCCAGGCTCATCTCGGCCGTCTGGACGGGATTTGCGGGCGCAGGGCCGGGCACGGCCTCGTAGGCGCACACGCGGGCTCCCTTGGCCCCCAGCTTCACCTCATACTCGCTCGTGGGCTCGTCGGGACGGTCAGCCCGGGCATCGCGGCTGCTCCACGCAAGCTCATAGCCCGCGATGGGCAGCTGCGTGAGGGCGAAGTCGAACAGCGGCTGGCTGTCCGTGCGCAGGCGCACGGCACCGTCCAGCGCCAGCACGTCTCGGTAGTCCATGAGCCGCTCGAAGTTCACGAGGCGCTTGTGCGACTCCTTCTTGCGCGGGAACGGCGTGGGGAAGTTGACGTAGATGCACGCAAGCTCGCCAGGTGCAAACATCTCCTTGATGCGCATGCCCGTGCCCGGCACGAACACCACGTTGGGAAGGCCGCTCTCGCAGCCCGCCTGAGCCGCGTAGGCGATGCAGATGGGCTCGGAGTCCATGCCAATGAACAGCACGTCTGGCTCGCGGCGCGCCATCTCAACGGTGAACGACCCACGCCCGCAGCCCAGGTCGAGGCGAACCTCGCGAAACGCCGGCGAGCCCACCGGGGCACACGCCCAGGCCCACGTGTCACGCCACGCATAGGGGTTGGGCTCGATGGAAGCGGCATAGCGCTCAAGGCGCTCCTCGAGCACGAAGTTCTTGGGCAGGCGTATGTGCAGACCGTGCGGCATGGGATTCCCGTCAACGAAGGGTAGGACCTCAGACCATACCAGCCGCGCCCGAGCAAAACGCCGGCCGGCCGCAAGTTCCCAAAAGCGTCAGAGACTTTTGGTCCCACCTGGCTCGTAGTCAAGTAAATCCCCAGGTTTGCAGTCAAGCTCCTTGCATAGAGCCTCGAGCGTAGAGAACCTGATTCCCCTGACCTTTCCCGTTTTGATGCGAGACAGGTTGACGGGTGAGATGCCCACCTTATCGGCGAGCTCATTTGAGCTTATCTTGCGTTCGACCAGCATTCGATCGAGATGAATGGTGATGGGCATGGATCTCCAAATACATGGATAGCTTGATATCAGGAGTTTAACAGCCAGCCATGTGGAGGTCTTGTCAACCCTGAATTCAGTCGACTAAATGATGCTATCTGAGTCTTGGTAGAGCTCGTTAGCATAGTGGAACATAACCGCAAGACAAACGAGAAAGGCACCAAATCCAACGTAAAGGAGCCATGCTCCTGGGTAGCTAAACTGAGTCGAAACAGGATCAACCATATACATCAGCTTCGGAAGGCTGTTGACCCATTCAGATCCAAACTCGCCGATGAATCCATACAAGGCAATTAGCAGCCCATTAACGGCAAGCAGCACAATCTGCGCACGACCAAAGGGTGAACGGCTCCCTTTTCCACAGGCCAAATAGAACACGTCGAACAGGACAAAGATCGCAAGCCTATATGTGCTCATAAATGCCTTATATGCGAGCGGCACCCTAGCCGTCTTCATATCCCAGTCGCAAAGCATGCCGGAGATGTCACCGATTGCATAAGCAAGTACAACCAACGTAATGAGGCTCATGACAACAATGCAGAACTTCGACGCCCTTGTCACGATTGCCCTGTCTTGTTCAACGGAAGAAACTGCCATCTTATCCTCCTCAAAATAATGTTTGACATTAGCTACTTATCATATTACATTAATTTCAGAGCTAGACAAGGCCTTGTCGCATTTTGCTCCCCAGCCTTTTAGAGAATGGGAGAACGAATGAAAGCCCTCAAGAAAGTGCTTGTCGCAAGCTTGGCAACCACAACGCTGCTTGCTGGCAGCATCACTCCCGCACTCGCCAGCACCTACGCCCAATCAGAAGTGATCGAAGCCACATCTCATGAGGCACGACGAAGCTTCTTACAGCTGGAGGAAACCGTTGGTTTCAGTTGTGGAATCAAACTAAAAGTAAGGTACACGTATAACGACAGCAATGGGACAATCTCGGGAATCAACGGAATCACAATGACAAGGTGCCCATCCAACATTGGTAGAGTTAGCTGGACTTACACAAGAATGAACGGCGGAGAGTATTACCTCATCTACGTTCATTTCACCAGAAATGGAACCCCAGATTCTGATAAGGCATATTTCTGGGCTGACCCCGCATAAGTTTGCCACGTAAAGCCACCAAAAAAGGACGCGCCCGCAGACTCCCCCCTGAGCCTACGGGCGTGTTGCCTTATGGGTTGGGAACGCCGCCTCCTTGGCGGTGCGGCGTCCCCGGGAAAACGCTAGCGAGTCACGCTCGCGACAGGCGAGTCTTACTCGTTGTCGCCGGCGGTCATCTGGGTAGCGGAGAGCTCGCCCTCAGAGGCGGCAGCGGCGTCGGGCCAGACCCAGCTGGTGAAGGCGGGGTGGTCGTAGCCTTCGTCGACGGCGAACTGGAAGGCCTCCTCGCGGAAGTTCTCCCACTCCTCGATCTTGGCGGCGAACTTCTCGGCGTCGACCATGCGAAGGGCGTCGGCAGCAAGGGCCCAGCGGTCCATGTTGTTGAGGCGCAGCATGTCGAACGGCGTGGTCGTGGAGCCCTTCTCCTCGTAGCCGTGGACGTTCCAGGAGTCGTGGCCCGGACGGTCCCACACGAGACGACGGATGGTGCCGGCGTAGGCATGGAAGGCGAAGAGGACCGGCTTCTCGCCGTTGCCGAAGAGCTCGGCGAAGCGCTCGTCGGAGATGGCCTGGTCGTTCTCGGAGGCGTTCTGGATCTTCAGCAGGTCAACGACGTTGACGAACTTGGCCTTGACGCCCTCGCCCTTGAGCATGTCGAGGGCAGCGAGGGCCTCGAGCGCAGGCACGTCACCGCAGGTGCCGAGCACGATGTCGGCATCCTCGAGGGACTCGGCGCTGCTGGCCCACTTCCACTCGGCGACGCCCTCGGCCAGCTCGGCCTTGGCCTCGTCGACCGTGAGGAACGTCGGGGCGGGCTGCTTGCCACAGAAGATGGCGTTCACGCAGTTCGTGGACTGGTAGCACTTCTCGGCCACGGCGAGCGCCATGTTGGCGTCGCAGGGGTAGTAGGCGTTGACGACGTGCGTGTCGTTGGCCTTGTTGAGCAGCAGGTCCACGAAGCCCGGGTCCTGGTGGGAGAAGCCGTTGTGGTCCTGGCGCCAGACGTGGCTGGACAGCAGGATGTTGAGGCCGGCGATGGGCTTGCGCCAAGGGATCTCGCGGACGGTGGCCTCGAGCCACTTGCAGTGCTGGTTGATCATCGAGTCGACGACGTGGATGAAGGACTCGTAGGAGCTCCACACGCCGTGACGGCCGGTGAGCACGTAGGCCTCGAGGAAGCCCTCGCACTGGTGCTCGGAGAGCTGCTCGACGACCTTGCCCTGCGGGGCGAGGAGCTCGTCGTTGTCAGCGTCGGCGTAGAAGCCGCCCTCCCACTGCTTCTGGGTGTACTTGTAGGCGTCCTGGAGACGGTTGGAAGCGGTCTCGTCCGGGCCAAAGATGCGGAAGTTCTCCATGTTGTTGGCGAGAACGTCGGCGGTGTAGGCACCGAAGACGCGAGCGGCCTCGGTGGCGCCCCAGCCGTGGCCCTTCTCGGCCACGGGGACCTCGTGGGCGTGGATGTCGGGCAGGACCAGGTCCTCACGCACGAGACCACCGTTGGCGTTGGGGTTGGCGCCGATGCGCAGGTCGCCCTCGGGCATGAAGGCGGTGACCTCCGGACGGATGGCACCCTTCTCGTCGAAGAGCTCCTCGGGCTTGTAGGACTTCAGCCAGCCGCGGAGCACGCGGAAGTGCTCGTGGGTGTCCTTGGCAGACGCCAGCGGCACCTGGTGGGCACGCCAGGAGCCCTCGGTCTTCTTGCCGTCGATGTGCTTGGGGCACGTCCAGCCCTTGGGGGTGCGGAAGACGATCATCGGGTAGACCGGGCGGGTCTCGTCGCCAGCCTCGGCAGCGGCCTTGATGTCGCAGATGTCGTCGAAGACCTCCTCGAGCAGCGCGGCGAAGCGGGCGTGGATGGAGGCGTGGGACTCGTTGTCGAAGCCGGCAACGAAGAAGTGCGGGTCATAGCCCATGCCCTCGAAGAACTCGGTGAGCTCGTCGTCGGAGATGCGGGACAGGATCGTGGGGTTGGCGATCTTGTAGCCGTTGAGGTGCAGGATCGGCAGCACGATGCCGTCGGTCTTGGGGTTCACGAGCTTGTTGGACTGCCAGGACGTGGCGAGCGGGCCCGTCTCGGACTCACCGTCGCCCACGACGGCGACAGCGAGAAGGCTGGGGTTGTCCATGACGGCGCCGTAGGCGTGGGACAGCGTGTAGCCAAGCTCGCCGCCCTCGTGGATGGAGCCGGGGGTCTCGGGGGCGTAGTGAGAGGGGATGCCGCCGGGGTAGGAGAACTGACGGAAGAACTTCTGCAGGCCAGCCTCGTCGTTGGTGATGTCCGGACGGATGTCATAGTAGGTGCCGTCGAGCAGGGACTGCGCGGTGCCGGCCGGGCCACCGTGACCAGGGCCCATGAGGAACACGGCGTTCTGCTGGTGGTCGGCGATGAGGCGGTTCACGTGGCCGAACAGGAAGTTCACGCCGGGCGTGGTGCCCCAGTGGCCAACGAGACGGTGCTTGACGTCGGGACGGCCGAAGTCGCGGGTCTCGCCGGTCTTCTCATCGGTCCAGTCGGAGCGCATGAGGGGGTTGGAGCGCAGGTAGATCTGGCCGACGGACAGGTAGTTCGCCGCGCGCCAGTACTTCTCGACGCCCTCGAGCTCCTGCTCGGAAACGGGGCCGTCAAGCTTCTGCCAGGGGGTGCCGATGACGGGATGTGCCATGTGCCTCTCCTCTTCCTGCACGGCATCTCAGCCGTGCGTCGTTATGCCCTTGCGGGCATGTAAGCGCGAACCGGTCTTGGGGGTTGGTTCGCGCCCTTTTTGACTGACCGGGACGGAGTATAGGGAGGTAAATCGTTTTACCTAGTCGTGAACGCAATTTGCTTACAATTTGCCTAAGCGTTTAACTCCGCGAACGGTAGCTATTGAGCCGCGAACGGTAGCGCTTCGTAACGAAACGTAACCGAAACAAGGGGATGAAACTTACCCGCGGATTACCTTCGTGGCAGGTTCGATGGCACGGCGCGTCGAAGGCTATCCCAGGCGCCTCACGCTGTGCTTGAGCACGAGCTTGGGGTCGAGCACGATCTCATCGGGGCCGCCGAGCTCGCCGGTCTCGGACTCCGCGATGCGCCTGAACAGCAGGTCGAGCGCCGCCTGGGAGAGCTCGGGCACGTTCTGCTCGATGGAGGTGAGCGCCGGCTCGAACAGCACGTCCGCGGCCGAGTTGTCGTAGCTCACTACCGAATAGTCCCTGGGAACGCGCAGGTCATGGGCGTAGAGGCGCTTCAGCAGGCCAAGCGCGATGTTGTCCGAGCTCGCAAAGACCGCCGTGGCGTCGGTCTGTAGCAGGCGCGCGGCCGCCTCGTAGGCACTCGCGATGTAGTAGTCGCTGCCCAAGACGTAGTCGGCGCGCACGGGGATGCCCCGCTCGCCCAGCGCGCGCACGTAGCCGTCGAGACGCTCGCGGCCGGTGTTCGAGCGCGGGTTCACGATGCAGGCGATCCTCTCGTGGCCCTGGTCAAGCAGGTGGCGCGTGGCGAGGTAGCCGCCCAGCTCGTTGTTGAAGCGCACCTTGTCGCAGAACAGCCCCTCGATGAAGCGGTCGACCATGACGAAGGGCGTGGGCAGGTGCGAGAGGTCGGCGAGGAGCTGCTCGTCGGTGGCGAACTCGTCGGAGACAACGATGAGCAGGCCGTCGACGCCGCGGTTGATGAGCAGGCGAACGAGCTTGGCGTCGTTCTCGGGGCTGTCATCGGAGTTGGTGATGATGAGTGCATAACCGCGCTCACGGCACTTGAGCTCGATGTTCTTTGCCAGCGAGGCAAAGAAGCGGCTCTCGATGTTGGGGATGATGAGGCCGATGGTGTTCGTGTGCTGCATGACGAGGCTGCGCGCGATCTGGTTGGGGACGTAGCCCTTGCGCCGCGCGGCCTCCAAGATCTTGCGGCGACTCGCCTCCGAGACCTTGCAGGGGCGGTCGTTGAGCACGAGCGAGACCGACGTCACGGAGAGGCCCACCTCACGCGCGATGTCCTTGAGCGTGACCTTCGCCACGGCGCCTCCCCTCCCGTCTCGATTGATTGCCCAGACATCGTAACCCGCACGATGGTGCGCGGCCATGCGAGACGGCGGGATTGCCCAGGAGCTGCGAGTGTTGCGCAACGGCACAGGAGTCAATGCCGTATCCTTAGCATCAGCTGAAGCGCAGCGACGGCATGACCAAGGAGGAGCCATGTTTTGTAGGAAGTGCGGCACGAAGAATGCCGATGGAGCCAAGTTCTGCATAAACTGCGGCGCCGAGCTCGCAAGCCCCCAGCCCGCCCCGCAGCCGGGAGCACCCGTGCCCCCTCATCCTCCCCTCGAGAATCTCGTCGCGTTTTGTTTTCTGCAAGGGCCGCGCGACCCCGAGTACCCCCCCCCCTCTTTTGCCCGGCGGCGTCAGTGTTGAAAAAGAGCCCCCCCCGCAGCCGGGAGCACCCGTGCCCCCTCAGGCCACCGTTCCTCAGGCCGCCCCCGTGCCGCCCGCCGGCGCACCCGCCGCTCCGCAGGGCATGCCGCAGTCGTCCTACCAGCAGCCCTACGGCGCAAGCCCGCAGCCCGTCTGCCAGCAGCCGGTCCCCGCAAAGAAGAGCAAGGCGCCCATCATCATCGGCGCCGTCGTGGCCGTCTTCGCCATCCTCGCCGTGGTGGCGTTCGTCGTGATGCCCGTGCTCAACCGCGGCCCGTGGACCGGTTCCATGACGCTCGACGGCGTCTCGGCCTCCTATAACCACGAGTTCGGCATCAAGACCGACGGCAAGACCATGACGATCTATGACCAGGACGACGTTGTCACCGGCACCATCAAGAGCACGACCGAGCAGGACGACCAGACCGTCTACAAGGTGGGCGACGTGAGCTGGGGCAGCTGGGGCGGCAGCAGCTTCTCTGCCAGCAGCGTCACCGACAAGACGCTGACCGTCATGGTGCCCAAGCAGGCAAGCGCCGCCAAGCCCTACGGCCGCTGGACCATGCTCGTCACCGCAACCGACACCGCAGACGATGACTGCCCGCTCTACGTTCGCAGCACCACGCTTGAGCTCGACGAGGACGGCACGGGCTACTACGAGTTTGGCAGCGAGTGGGGCAAGAGCCACAGCGACGTCGACGTGGCCGACCCCACCTCCCCCTCCTACGACCCGGCCAGCTCCGGCTGGAAGAAGCCGCTCACCGCAGACGGCTCCAACGGCTCGTATGACGTCGCATTCGACGGCGACACGTTTGACCTCACGTTCACCGACGGCAAGTAGCTAACCAATCGCATTGGCACGAAAAGCCGCCCGCCTGTCACGCGACAGACGGGCGGCCCTCTTTTTGCGCCATGCGAGAAGAGCTACGAGAGACGGGTGCCGCAGCCCATGCAGAAGGCGTCACCAGGCTCGTAGGGCGTGCCGCAGTTGGGGCACACGTTCGCGGCGGGCTCGGAAGCCGGCGCGGCAACGGGCTCGGCAACGGGCTCGGGCTCGGGGGCAGGCTCCGGCTCCGCGACAGGCTCAGGGGCCACGGCGGACTCAGGGGCCGCGGCAGGCTCGGGCTCGGGCTCAAAAGCGGGAGCAACGACCGGCTCGACAATCTCCTCGGCCACGGGCTCGGGAGCAACCGCAGGCGCGGGCGCCACGACGGGCTCGGGGGCCGCAGCCGCAGCGAGGTTATACCCGCAACTCATGCAGAAGGCGTCGCCCGCGTTGACGGGAGCGCCGCACTGCGGGCACGTGGCCCCGCCGGCAACGGGGGCAGGAGCGGCAGCAGCCTGCTGCTGGGCCGAGAGGGCGGCCGTGATGTCTGCCATCGACTTGCCACAGCCGCTGCAGAACAGGTCGGTCGTCATGACGTGGGAGCCACAGAAGGGACAAACGTAGTAGGAGTTGGCGGCCGTCGCGGCGGCAGACTCGGCCTCGATGCGCTCGATCTCTGCCTGGTAGCCGGCGCGCTCCGCGTCACACGCGGCGATGCCGTCATAGAGGGCCTCGCGACCGGCGCGCAGGGTGGCGTCGTCCTTCGTGACCTCATACAGGCTGGCGCCAAGCTGGGCGGCGAGCGCCTGGCGACGCTTGAGCGCCTCGCTCATCTGGGCCTTGAGCTTCATCGTCGAGGTTGCGCGGTTCGTGGCGGCAACGCCACGGTTGACCGATGACTGAAGACTGTCGAGAAAACCCATGAGTTCCTCCTAAGCGAGCTTGATGCAATAAAACACATGGTAGCGCAAGCAACGGACACAGGCTCCGCCCCAATCGGCGCGCCAGCCGCGCCCTAGCCCCAAAACAGCGCGCACAGGCCCTTGCCCGAGGCAACCCACGCCGGATAGCGGTGCTCAAACCAGACGGTGAGCGCGCCCATGAGCGCCGTGGCCACATTGTTGGCAACGGGAAGCACCCATCCTGCGAACGCGTTGCCAAGCAGCGCCGTCCACAACGCGATGAGCAGGTACAGCACGCCCCATGCCGAGGCCAGGATGCGGTTCGTCCGCATGAAGATGGGATTCGCGAGGGCGTCTTCGCCACCGTAACCGTACTTGACGTAGGCCGCGCACAATGGCTCGCGCGTGGGCACAGATCCCAACCACAGCAGGCCAAAGGCCGCATAGCTCGCAACATAGAGCAGGCCGGTGGCGCCCGACACGACCATGGCCACCGAGAGCGCCCCCACCACGCCCAGCGAGATTCGGTCATAGAGACACAGCTCGTGGCGCGCCATCGCAAGCGGCAGCAGCGCGCACACGGCAAGAGACACGACAGGGCCCACGGCTGCGTCCACGCCCACGGCCACCCACAGCACGATCCAGGCAACGAGCATCGTCACCATCGAGGGCGGCCTGAGGCCAGCGCCGGACCCAGGTGCGGGCGCAGCTTCGCCCACTGGCGCATCGGCCGCATCCGCGCCTCCCGTCCCTGCCGCGCCGAACACGCTATCCCAGCTCATCATGAGGCCGAAGTCTCCCTCAACCGCATAGAGCCGCCTGCCAAGGGCCTCGTCGCCGCGTATCTCGCCGCGCGCGATGGCGCGCCACACGTCCCAGGGCGTGTCAACGATGGTCGTGGGCTCAACGAACCCCTCGGTGAGCACACGGCTCCCCTCGCGGCCGAGCACGACCTGACAGCGGACACCCCGGTCGCGATAGCGCATCTCGAGCACGCGATCATGCCCATCCCAGGTCGAGGGATCATAGAGGGCTGCCATCTGCCGCGTGAGGGAGACGGCCTCGTCCTCGCGTTCGCCGTTCTCGTCCACGCCCCAGCTCGCGTCCGCCATGCGCTCGAACGTCTCGCGCGCGAAGAGTGGCTCGCGAAGCTTCTCCCTCGTGTCGGCGGAGATGCCGCCCGCGGCATACTCGGCGCCGGCCCGTTCCACAAGGGCGAGATAGGCATCGGCGCGCGAGGAGAGCTCGGGAACGGAGAACAGCTCGCCCTGGCCGCAGAAGATGGCGTCCCAGACGCCGGCACCCGGCCAGTGGTCAAGTGCGCGAGCCACGGCGTCGTAGTTGTTCTCGGCAGTGTAGAAGCCGCAGGTGGAGATGGCCACATAGCGCGTGCGTGCCATCTCGGGGTAGCGCAGCGGATGGGCGCCGCTACCCGCGGCAGCGGAGTCGTCTGCCATGAAGGGCAGGCTCGTGGGAAGCTGACGGTCGATCATGGTCTTGAGCGGACCGGGCACGTTGAAGTAGTAGAGCGGAAAGCTCAGCACCACGAGGTCGGCGGCGCGCTCGAGCTCGATGACGCGCGCCATGTCATCACGGATGCAGCAGGTACCCGGCGTGGCCTTCCAGCAGGCGAAGCAGCCGCGACATGGCTCGATGCGCAGGTCGCACAGGTCCACGCGCTCGAGCTCAACCTCGCCCAGGCCGCGCACGAACGCCTCGGCCAGCTTGAGCGAGTTGCTACGGGAGCCGCGCGGGCTCGCGTTGATCAGCAGGGTCCTCATCGCACGTCCCTTCGCCAGCGTGTGTCAGCTGGCCACAGTATCGCAGACCACGTCATCCATGGCCGCGCGCAAGGGCCCCGCACCCGACCAGGGGTGGCCGGCCATACGCAGCCGAACGCCAAGGACCTACACGCGGGCAAGCCAGGGGCGGCCCGCAAGGCGCCTCACGAGCGCGTTGCGCGTAAAGGCGGGAAGCGCTCCCGGCGCCAGGCGCAGGCTCACCGAGCACTGCACCCCATACACATCCGTGCCCGAGAAGAACACGCGGGGTGGGATGTCAGGGTTGAGCAACTCGCGTATCTCGCGCGCAGCGTCCAGGATCTCTCCCTCCACCACAGCCAGGTCCGCGCCATGCGCAGCCACAAGGCTCACCTCGCACAGGGACTCCGTCTCCAGGGTGAGGTGCTCGAGCGCCGTCTTGTTGAGCACGGAGTTGGGAATGACCTGCTCGTCTCCCAGGCGGTTGCGCACGGTGGTGGCACGCCAGCTGACGTCGGTGACCTCGCCCACGAAGCCCGCCACGTCCACGAGGTCGCCCGGCTTCACGACGCGCCCCACCATGAGGCTGAGGCCGCCGATGAGGTTGGAGATGGTGTCCTGCAGGCCAAGCGACAGCGCCAGGGACGTGACGCCCAGCGCCGTGACGAACGCCGTGGGCTCGATGCCAAACACCGGCTGCAGCACCGAGAGGACCGCAAGGGCCCACACCAGGCCGCGGCCGATGTTCACGAAGATGCTCGCGCTGGGAACGTCCGTGGCGTCGAGGGCACGGCGCAGGGCGCGGGCGAGCGCATGCGAGGCCAGCGCCGCCAACAGCAGCGCGATCGCGAGAAACGCGACCCTGCGCGCAAAGTCTGGCAGCGTGAGCCCAAGGATGAGAACGTCGTCCACGGCGCTACCCCTCGACTTTCACGATGGGGGCAAAGCCCTTCATGAGCTTCTTGACCTTGCCCGTGCGCGTGAACTTGACCTCGATGACGTCTCCCGTGGCAGACAGCACCACGCCCGGACCGAACGTCTTGTGCGAGACGTGGTCGCCCTTCGCGAAGCCCTCCTGGGCCTTCGCGGCGTCGCGACGGATACCGCCGGCGGGGTTGCTCGCAAACGGGTCCGCCTCGCGCGTGCGCACGTGGCCCGAGCCAATCACGCGGCCTTCGCCCACGGCGGGGGCGGAGCCAAACGTACGCGGCCCCGAGACGCCGCGGCCGGCAAGCGCGGACAGCGGTAGGCCCTGGCCAGACGGCACGCTCGAGCCGCGGCCCGACCCAGACGCACCCGCGCGAAACGTCACGCCGCCAAAGCGCTCCTGGGCGTTGCCGCCGGCAGAGCGCGTGGCCGAGCCAAAGACGGCGCCGCCATACGCCTGCGTGCCGCTGCCATACGTGCCCCTGCGGTCTCCGCGCTTCTCCCAGCCAACGCCCGAGAAGCCCTCCGAGCCCACGCCCACGAGCTGGATGTCCTCGTCGGGAATCTCGCGCAGGAAGCGGCTCGGCGGGTTTGCCGTCGTGGTGCCGTACGTACGGCGCGTCGCGGCGTAGGTGAGGAACAGCTGGCGCTCGGCTCGCGTGATGGCGACGTAGGCCAGGCGGCGCTCCTCCTCCACACCGGTCGGGTCGTCCTCATGACCCTGATGGGGGAAGATTCCCTCCTCCATGCCGGCGACGAACACGACGGGGAACTCCAGGCCCTTCGCCGAGTGCACCGTCATCATCGTCACGGCGCTCGTGGAGCCCGCGAGCGCGTCCAGGTCACTGCGCAGGGCGAGCCACTCCATGAACGCGGGGAGCTTCTCGGCGGCCACGGTGACGCCCTCGTCGACGGGCTGCGCGGGCCCGACCGGCAGGCCCACCTCGCCCGGCGCGGCGTCAAGCGCCCCGGCCTCGCGCAGCTGCGCCAGGCTCTCGAGCGTCTCGGCCACGTCGTCGTGCGTCTCGTCGAACTCCTGGGCCACGCCGAGGAACTCTCGGATGTTCTCGATGCGACCGTCCGCCTCGACGGCGTGCTCGGCCTCGAGGGCAGCGATGAGGCCGGCGTCGTCCACGATGGACTCGACGACGCGCGCAAGCTCGCCGCTCTTTGCGCGGGCACGCTCGATGACGCTCGTGAACTGGCCCAGGGCGTTTCTCACCTTGGCCGTGAGCAGGCCCTCCTCGGCCACGCATGCCTGGCACGCGGCCAGAAATGGTATGCCGTGCGTGAGCGCGTAGCTCTGGATCTTCGCCACGCTCGTGGAGCCAATGCCGCGGCGGGGCGTGTTCACGACACGCAGGGCGCTCACGTCATCCGACGGGTTCACGACGAGCTTGAGGTAGGCCATGACATCGCGAATCTCCGCGCGGTCGAAGAAGCGCGTGCCACCCACGATCTTGTAGGGGACGCCGGCGCGCAGCAGCATGTCCTCGAGGATGCGGCTCTGCGCGTTCGTGCGGTAGAAGACGGCCATGTCGTCATAGCTCGTGCCCGTCTCGTGGATCTTCTCGATCTGGGCACCGATCCAGCGGCCCTCGTCTCGCTCGTCGCTTGCCTGGTAGGCCTGGACGAGCTCGCCGTCTCCGCGGCTGGTGTACAGGCGCTTGGCCTTGCGGCGGCTGTTATTGGCCACCACGGCGTTCGCGGCGTTCAGGATGTGGCCCGTGGAGCGGTAGTTCTCCTCGAGCTTCACGACCTTGGCATCGGGGTAGTCCTTCTCGAAGTCGAGGATGTTCTGGATGTCCGCGCCTCGCCAGCTGTAGATCGACTGGTCGTCGTCGCCCACGACCATGAGGTTGCGGCGCGCGGCGGCGAGCATGTTCGTGATCTCGTACTGGACGTGGTTCGTGTCCTGGTACTCGTCCACGCTGATCTGGACGAAGCGGCGCTGGTACTTCTCGAGCACGTCGGGGTGGTCCCGCAGCAGCTTGTGGGCGTTGATGAGCAGGTCGTCGAAGTCCATGGCGTTCGCGCGCTCGAGGCGCACCTGCAGCTCGCGGTAGACGCGAGCGGCGGCCGTGAGAGGTGGGGTGTTCGCGAGGCCCTCGAACTCGTCCGGCAAGACGAGCGCGTTCTTGGCGCTCGAGATGCGCGAGCGGATGCCGTTGATGGGGAACTGCTTGGGCTCGATGCCCAGGTCGCTCATGATCGACTTCACGAGGCGCTTGGAGTCGTCATCGTCATAGATGGTGAAGTTGGGGCGGAATCCCAGCTTGTCCGCGTCCTCGCGCAGGATGCGCACGCACATGGCGTGGAAGGTGCACACCCACATGCCGCGCGTGCCGCCGGGCAAGAGGGCGCCCAGACGCTCGCGCATCTCGGCCGCGGCCTTGTTCGTGAACGTGATGGCGAGCACCTGCCAGGGACGAACGCCCTCGTCGGCGATCATGTGGGCGATGCGGTACGTGAGCACGCGCGTCTTGCCCGAGCCGGCGCCGGCGAGCACGAGCAGCGGGCCGTGCGTGCACTCGGCCGCCTCGCGCTGGGCGGGGTTGAGGCCCGAGAGGTCGATCGTGGCCACGGGCGGCACGTAGGCGGGACGCGCGGACACGGACGGTGCGGACGTGGCGCCAGGCGCCACCCCCTGCGTGGCGAATATGGGCAGCGTGAGGTCTGCGGCGGTCCTTCTGTTCGTTCCCTGCGTCATGCGCGCGTCTCCCGTGTCCGCGGCGGCCCGGCCGCCCCTCGTCACCAATGCGGGGCCCAAAGGCCGAGCCCCAAATCTGAGCCCTACCAGTCTAGCCGCCATCCCGGACAAGAAGTCCGCGCCACCGTGGCGAACAGAAAAGGGGCGCACGCCGACGCCCCGCAAGGGGGCCGGCGCGCGCCCGGCACAAAGTCTGTGACCAGTCCTACTTCTTCGCGAGCGAGGCGATGCCCAGCGCCGCGAGCGCGAGGCCCGCGAGGAGGTAGAGGTAGAAGCCAATCTCGAGCGTGGCGTACGAGCCGGCGTCTCCTATGGCCTGGTTCTGCCACAGCAGCAGAAAGCCGATCGTGAGCACGCCGGACACGATGCCGCCAATGGCGCCCGCACGACCGGGCAGCAGCGCCAAGACAAGCGCGAGCACGCCGATGGCGAGGAACAGGAAGTTCTCGCCCTGGCCGTCCATGTCAAAGCCCATGACCTGGGTGCCCGCGGCCATCTGCATCGGGCTCATCGACGCGCTGATGCCAAACGCGCCAAACGAGACAATCGGCAGGAAGAACGCGATGATCGCCACGGCGGCGGCCACGATGCGGCCGATCTTGAGGACGTCGGTGCCGGGCGTGGCCTTCACCGGCGCGACATAGGGCGAGGCCACGGGCTGCGTCGCGGGCACCGCGGCAGGGGCCGGGGCCTGGCCGAGCTGGGAGCCGCACTTGGGGCAGAACTTCGAGCCGTCTGGAATCTGGTTTCCGCAGTTGGGACAGAACATGGTCGTCCTCCTTGGGTTGCATCGTCAGGGCGGCATCGCTGCCGTCAAGGCCCAGTGTAGACCAATAGAGGGGACAGCAATTCCCCCGTGGCGCCTCGGCTACGCGTCGAGGCGGCGGGACCTACGCCAGGCCCAGTGCAGGCGCCACGACGAGGAAGTACGCGAGCACGACGACGCCCAGGACGATGCGATACCAGCCGAAGACCTTGAAGTCGTGCCTTCGCACGAAGCCCGTGAGCCAGCGGATGGCGGCGAGCGACACCGCGAAGGCCACGACGAGCCCCACAGCCATGATGCCCCACTCGTTTGCCCCCATCGCGGCGCCCTTGAGCAGGAACTTCACGACCTTGAGCAGGCTGGCACCAAACATGACGGGGATGGCGAGGTAGAACGTGAACTCGGCCGCCACGGCGCGCGTGCAGCCAAGCAGAAGGCCGCCGATGATCGTGGAGCCCGAGCGAGACGTGCCCGGCACGAGCGACAGCACCTGGAAGCAGCCGATGCCAAAGGCCGTCTTGTAGCTGATGTCCTCGATGCTCGAGATGGCGCCAAAGTCCGCGTCCTGCTCGGCCTGCCCGGCCGCGTCAGGCGCGAAGTGGGCGCCGCGCGGGCGCTCGACGGCCAGCTCGGAGCGCTTGCGGGCACGCCAATTCTCGATGGCGATGAACGCGATGCCGTAGACGATGAGGGCGCCGGCCACCACGTAGGAGTTGTAGAAGTGCTCGTCCATGAAGTCGCTGAGCGGGATGCCGATCGCGGCGGCGGGGATGCAGCCCAGCACGATCTTGCCCCACAGGTTCCACGTGGCGCGACGGCCCTCGCGGCCCTTGCTCGGGCTGAAGGGGTTGAGCTGGTGGAAGTACAGCACGCACACCGACAGGATGGCGCCAAGCTGGATGACGACGAGGAACATGTTCCAGAACTCGGCGGACACGTCCATCTTCACGAACTCGTCCACGAGAATCATGTGGCCCGTCGAGGAGATGGGCAGCCACTCGGTAATGCCCTCGACGAGACCGAGGAACGCCGACTTGATGAGGTCGATGATGTTCATGCGAGCCTTTCTGCCGCGGGGCGGAGGCACCCCTTGTCTGCAGCGCCCCATTATGACGCGGACATAGCGGCAGAGACGGACCTTCACACACCGCCCACCGACACATGACGCCGGACGGCGGCGCCGCGCCCGCAAATTTCGGGACTGGGTATACCACCACCAAGAGACGCCCGAGCGGACCGGGCCCGGGGCACCGGTCACACAGAGAAGGGGTTCATCATGGCAACTCTCAACGACATGGGCTACAAGAGGGTCTTCGTCTCCCTGGACGGCACGGAGCAGCAGGACAAGGTGCTTGAGCGCGCCATCGTCGTGGCGGCGAACAACAACGCCGAGCTCTACATCGGCCACGTCATCGACTCCACGATTCTCGAGACGTCCGGCTCCTACCCCACCGACCTCATCCCCGGCCTCGACAAGGCGTTCCGCGACTCCATCGCAGACCTTCTCGCCAAGGCCGAGCAGAACCCGGACATCCCCAAGGTCGAGGTCCAGGTCAAGACCGGCCGCATCCGCGAGACGCTCAAGGAGGAGATGCTCGACGTCATCAAGCCCGACCTCGTGCTGTGCGGCGCGCGCGGCCTCTCGAGCATCAAGTACGCCCTGCTCGGGTCCATCTCGACGTTTTTGCTGCGCAACACCGCGTGCGACATCCTCGTCGTCAAGTAGCGGAGCCGCGCGGGCGAACGCTCGCAAGACATGGGCACACAACCAGCCGGGAGGGCGCCCCGCCAGGGCGTCCTCCCTTCTTTCTCGAGCTAGACGGCATGCCCGAACCTGGTAAATGTGTGTAGAGGGGCCAACGCGCGATAAAATTCTCGTCGTATGCCTACCGAAGAGGGGTCAAGTGCCCGTCTCGGACGGGGCCCAGGCCCCAGGCTAGAAGGGGTCGCAGGCACGCGCGGTCCTCAGACCAACGACAGGAACCGGATGAGACTTCGCAACGCCCACGCCAAGGCCCGCACCGTCATCGTGGCGGGCCTCGCAACGGCACTCCTGTGCTCCTCCGCACTCGCGCCCGCCAGCGCCTACGCCGTGACGGCAGACGAGCTCCAGAGCAGGGTCGACGCGGCAACGCAGGCCTACAGCGACGCCACCGCGAAGGTGGGCGAGCTCCAGGCCAAGATCGACGAGTCGCAGGAGAAGATCGACGAGGTCACGGCGAAGCTCCCCGAGCAGCGCGAGCGCGCCGAGCAGTCCCTGAGCTCGCTGTACAAGATGCAGCAGGGCACGCCCGGACTCGTGAGCCTTCTGCTCTCCTCGGACAGCTTCGCCGACTTCTTCACGACGTACCAGTACCTCAACGCCGTCCAGCGCTCCAACACCGACGCGCTGGTCGAGCTCAACAAGATGGAGGGCGAGCTGTCCGCCGCCCAGCAGACGCTGCAGGCCGCCAAGGAGGAGGCAAGCGCCCGACAGCAGCAGGCACAGACCTCCATGACCGAGGCCCAGACCGCCCTCGACGAGCTCAACGCCCAGATCGCCGCACAGCAGGCCGCGGAGGCCGCCGCAAAGGCGCAGGCAGAGGCAGACGCGCAGGCCAAGGCGCAGACGGACGCCTCCTCCACGCCAGACTCAAGCAGCTCGAGCTCCTCGCCGAGCACGCCGAGCGCAAGCACCCCGAGCAACCCCAGCGCCACGGACGGCTCCGAGGTCAAGAGCGACGGCGAGTGGATGATCGGCATGGCCTCGGCCTACTCCATCGACAACAACACGGGCGGAAACGCCACGGCCTCGGGAGACGAGCTCACGGACGACTCCATGTCCGTCGCCGTCCCGCTGAGCCAGCGCTACCTGCTTGGCCGCTCCGTCCAGATTCGCTACAACGGCAAGACGATCACGGCCGTCGTGAACGACGTGGGAGGATTCGCCGCCTACGGTCGCGTGCTCGACCTGGCCGGCGGCTGCTGGAAGGCGTTCGGCTGCTCGAGCGCCGGCGAGTGGGGCGTGCGCGCCGTCCAGTACCGCTTCCTGTAGACAGCCGCTCGAACGAGACAGTCACTCACGCGAGCCCAAAGGCCCCCGGCGCCTTTGGGCTCGTTTTCTATGCCGTGAGGTAGACCATCGCGATGATCATGGCAAAGCCGGCGAGGTCCGTGGGTGCAAACGACGTGCCCAGCCACAGCATCGAGAACACGGTGGCGGCGATGGGCTCGGAGGTGCCGAGCATGCTCGCGCGCAGCGGTCCCAGGTCCTTGACGCCCTGCATGTAGAGCGCATACGCCAGAAACGTGCCCACGACCACGATCGCCACGACGCCCGCCACGCCGGCGGCGTCGAGCGCCGGGACGCTCTCCCACGGACGCGTCGCCACGAGCAGCACCGTTCCCGAGGCAAGCATCGTGATGCCGTTCACGGCCGGGCTCCCCCACCGCTTGAGCAGCCCCTCGGGCACGGCGCTGTACAGCGCGTAGGTGGCGCACGTCGCCAGGCCCCACGCGAGGCCCTCGGCCGGCATGGCGAGGTGCGTGGGGTCTCCTCCCGTCGCGATGAGGTAGGTGCCGCCAAGCGCTAGGAAAAGGCCCGCGAGCTCGCGATGCCTGGGGCCACGCCGCTTGCGCATGCAGCTGTAGACCATGAGCACGACGAGCGCGAGCGTCTGCAGCACCGTCGCCGTCGCGGAGTTTGTGACCTTCACGGTCACGATGTAGCACACCGAGTTCACCATCATGCACGCGGCCGTCACGGCCACGAGCGCAAGCGTCCTCCAGTTGTGGCAGGCCTCGCGCACAAGCCCTGCGGGCTGCTTGCGGTCCACGGGCGACGCAAAGGCCGCCGCCAGGAACAGCCACGAGGCAAAGAACTGCCGCACGCACACGATCCACACGGGGTCCACCCCATAGCCATCCATGAGGAACTTGGCGCACGTGCCCGAGAACCCCCAGCACGTGCCGCCTATGAGCGTGGCCACCACGCCACGCGTCGTCTTGCTCGCCTTAGCCATTGGGCCATCCAATCCGTCCGGCCGCCTGGCTCGGAAGTACATTCGGCGCGCCCAGGCACCACCACGCGCGCGGGGCAAATATCGTCCGCGGCGCGTGCTACAGTCTCTTGCAAACAATGAGAAAGGTAGCACCATGAGCCAAGACTTCGCCACCCCCAACCCGGCACTCGCAGCCGGGACCACCCACGCGGGCTTCACCGTGGAGCGCGCCGAGCCCCTGCCCGAGCTCTCCGGCTGCGCCTACGTCCTTCGCCATAACGCCACGGGCGCCCGCGTCATGTGGCTCGCCTGTGCCGACAACAACAAGGCGTTCGCCATCTCGTTCAAGACCCCGCCCACGAACGACACGGGCGTCTTCCACATTCTCGAGCACTCCGTGCTGTGCGGCTCGGACCGCTTCCCCGTCAAGGAGCCGTTCGTCCACCTGCTCAAGAGCTCCATGCAGACGTTTCTCAACGCCCTCACGTTCCCGGACAAGACGATGTACCCCGTGGCCTCCACGAACGACCGCGACCTCGAGAACCTCATGGACATCTACCTCGACGCTGTGCTGCACCCGGCGATCTATCGCCGCCGGCGGATCTTCGAGCAGGAGGGCTGGCACTACGAGGTAGCCGCCTCGCAGCCAGACGCGCCCCTCACGCTCAACGGCGTCGTCTACAACGAGATGAAGGGCGCCCTGTCCACGCCCGAGGAGATCCTCATCAACGGCATGATGCGCTCGCTGTTCGGGCAGACGCCCTACGGCTTCGTCTCGGGCGGAGACCCCGAGGCCATCCCCACGCTCACCTACGAGGAGTTCCTGCGCACGCACGAGCGCCACTACCAGCTGGCGAACTCCTACACCATCCTGTACGGAGACCTCGACATCGAGGAGAAGCTCGCCTTTCTCGGCACGCGCTTTGACGCCGCGCGCCCGAGCACGGCCGGCGCGCCCAACGAGCTGCCCTATTGCCCGCCCCGCACGTGCGACCTCTTGAGCGTCCCCATGCAGACCACGCCCGACAACGCCTGCGCGGGCGTGGCCTACGTCTTCGCCAAGGCCGGCGAGCGCGAGCGCGTACTGGCGGCAGACATCCTCGTCGACGCGCTCGTGGGCTCCAACGAGGCGCCGCTCAAGCGCGCGGTGCTCGAGAGCGGCCTGAGCAGCGACGTGCTGGGCTACCTGTACGACGGCATCCTGCAGCCGTGCCTCATCTTCGAGCTCAAGGGTGCCAAGCCCGGCGTGGCCAAGCAGTTCGAGAAGCTCGTGGAGGACACGTGCGCGCGCCTCGTGGAGCAGGGCCTTGGCCAGGACAACCTCGAGGCCTCCATCGCCCAGGCTGAGTTCAACCTGCGCGAGGGCGACTTTGGCTACCCGGACGGCGTGGGCCTTGCCATCCAGGCCATGAGCGGCTGGCTGTACAGCGACGATGACGCCACGAGCTACCTGCGCTACGAGGACGCGCTCGCCCACATCCGCGAGGAGGTGGCCGCCGGCGGGTTCGAGCGCCTGCTTGACGAGGCCGTCTGCCACAACGACCACCGCTGCTGCGTGGAGGTGGTGCCCACCGCCACGAGCGAGGAGTCGGCCGAGACGCGCCGCCTGGCCGAGAAGCGCGCCACGCTCACGGACGAGGAGCTGGCCGCCATCGCCGCCGAGGCCGAGGCCCTGCACGCCGAGCAGGCCGCGCCCGACACGCCCGAGGCGCTCGCCACGCTTCCGCACCTGTCGCTCTCAGACATCGGCGAGGGGCCGCAGGACCCCAAGACCCGCAAGGTCGAGGCGCTCGTGCCGTGCTATCACCACCTCATCGATGCGCACCGCATTGGCTACGCATACTGGTACTTCGACCTGGGCGGCGTCAGCTTCGAGGAGCTTCCCTACGTCAGCGTGCTCGCCAACCTCCTCGGCAAGCTCGACACCGAGAAGCACAGCGCCTATGACCTCGACACCATCTGCGAGGCCAAGCTCGGCGGCCTGTCGTTCTTCACGGAGGTCTACAGCACCGACGACGACCCGGAAAGCGCCCGCCCCAAGTTCGTCGTGGGCGCAAGCGCCCTGTCCGAGAACGCCCGCTGGCTCGCCGAGCTGCCCGCCGAGGTGTGGGGCTCCACGAGGCTCGCTGACACGCAGAGGATCCGCGACATCCTCGAGCAGCGGCGCGTCGGGATGGAGCAGGCCTTCGTCGAGGGCGGCCACGCGGCGGCGCTCTCGCGCGTGAGCTCGCAGTTCCTCGCAAGTTCCGTGGTGTCCGAACAGCTGGGCGGTGTGGACTTCTACCGCTTCCTGTGCGATCTGCTCGCCAACTTCGACGCGCGTGCGGACGCCCTCGTGGCCAAGCTCGAGGACCTGCGCCGCCGGATCTTCTCGCGCGGAAACTGCGAGATGAGCTTCACGGGAGACGAGGCGGACCTCGACGCGTTCTGGGGCGCCGCCGCAGACCTTGGGCTGTCGAACGCCGCGCAGGGAGCCGGCGAGCTCGTCGTGCCCAAGCCGCACGCGCGCGCCGAGGCGTTCGTCGTGCCCTCGAACGTCTGCTACGTGGGCGAGGGCATGGCGGGCGTCCCCGCAGGCACCTCGCTCAACGGCGCCTGGCGCGTGGCGTCGCAGGCGCTCAGCTACGACTACCTCTGGAACGAGGTCCGCGTGCTGGGCGGCGCCTACGGCTGCGGCTTCCGCTGCACGGCCGACTCGCTGCTGCAGTTCTACTCCTACCGCGACCCGGCCGTCGACCCCACCGTCGAGCGCTTCGAGCGCGCGGCCGAGTGGATCGCCGCCTGGGACCCCACGCCCGCCGAGCTCGACGGATTCATCGTCGCGGGCGTCTCCGGCATGGACGCGCCCGTGAAGCCCCGCTCGCTCGGGCGCAGGCTCGACGCAGCCCGCCTCTCTGGGCGCACGCCCGAGTGGCGCCAGCGCATCCGCCGCGAGATGCTCGAGACCACGGTGGGCGACGTCCGCGCCCTCGCCAAGCCGCTCGCCAGGCTTGGGCAGTTCCGCGGCATGTGCGTGTTCGGCGGCCGCGAGCAGATCGAGGCCAGCAAGCTCGACCTCGACGTCTGCGAGCTCATCGCCAGCCAGAAGTAGCGCCGGCGCCCGGCTTGCCCAGGCCCAAGCGTCAAAGCCCTTTGGGTCCGTGACGCCTTGGGGCACAGGCGATCGCCACCCCGGCTCACGTGCCCACCCCATCGCCCCGCCTCCAATTGACCACGGGAGGCGGGGCGATATTATGTAAAGCTGTTACTTTACGGGGAGGCATGGCATGGCAGACAGGCCCAGCATGGGGACGCAGGTCGTCGATCGCCTTGGCAAGCTGGTCACGGGCATGGTCGACGAGCATCCTAGGCGCGCCGCGGCGCTTCTGCACACGGGGTTTGCGGCAAAGCGCTTCCAGACGCGCCACCTGCCGGAGTCCCGACAGCTCCGCAGCGGCCAGATGAGCGCCCGCATCGCGCTCGAGAGCGTCACGGGCGCACTCGACCGGCCAAACGACGCCGTGCTCACGAGCATGTTCATGCCAAACGAGCTCTTCCTCGCGCTTGGCCTGCGCCCCCTCATCGCCGAGGCGCTCGCGGAGTTCACGACGGGCGCCTGGGCCGAGGAGGGCTTCGTCCGCGTGGCCGAGCAGGCCGGCGTTCCCGAGACGTACTGCTCGTTTCACAAGGTCCTCATCGGCAGTGCCATGGCAGGCTCGCTCGATCCGCCGCGCTTCATCGCGAACTGCTCCGTGGCGTGCGACGCCAACAACATCACGTTCAAGTGGCTCGCCAACAAGCTTGGAAGCCCGCACTTCTACGTGGACGTCCCCTACGAGTACAGCGAGGACGCCTGTGCCTACGTGGCAGACCAGCTCCGCGAGCTCGCAGGCCAGCTCGAGCAGGCCTGCGGCCGCACGCTCGACGAGGAGAGGCTGCGCACCCACGTGGCCCGCTCCCAGGAGACGCTCGACGCGCTCGTCCGCGGCCTGCCGCTGAGGCGCGGGCGCTTCCTTCACAACGACATGGGTCTCGAGATGCAGCAGGCGCTCGCCGCTCACATCGCGCTCGGCACGCAGGACACGCTCGCCATGGCGCGTCAGCAGTTCGACGACCTCGCCCGCGCCGAGGGCTACCAGGGGCTGTCGCTTGCATGGATGCACACGGCCCCGTTCTTCTCGACATCCCTGCAGCAGCTCGTGGACTACAACCAGCGCGCCCAGATCATCGTGAGCGACATGTGCTTTGACCAGGTAAGCCTTGAGGGATGGAGCCTGGAGGACGGCGTGTGGCGCCAAGACCCGAGCGTGGCGCCCTGGGCGCACGCGGCCGACGAGCCGTGGGAGGCCATGGCCGAGCGGCTCATCAAGAACGTGTTCAACGGCCCCGGCGAGCGGCGCGTCGAGCGCGTGCGCCGCATCGCGCAGGTCGCGGGGGCAGACGGCGTCGTGTGCTTCTGCCACTGGGGGTGCAAGGAGACCATGGGCATCTCGCAGCTCGCAAAGCGAGAGCTCGAGGACGCCGGCATCCCCACGCTCGTGCTCGACGGAGACTGCGTGCAGCGCTCGAACAACGCCGAGGGACAGGCATCGACCCGCATGGGCGCCTTCCTCGAGATGCTCGAGACGCGCCGAGAGGAGGCACGCTAGATGGCACCGACCACCAGAGACGCCGAGGAGGACCTCGTCGTCCACTACCCGTGCAAGTACGTCCCCGTCGAGCTGCTCGCCGGCTTTGGCGCGGGCTGCTGGCCCTGCACGTACGAGGCGGAGTCGTTCGACCACGCCGACGAGCTGGCGCACCCCAACCTCTGCGGCTACGGCAAGTCGCTGCTCGCCCACGCCCTTGACCCGAGCGTCCACGCACTCGTGCTCACGAGCTGCTGCGACGTCATGCGCCGCGTCTACGACATCGTCAAGCGCGAGGGGTGCGTCAAGTTCCTGTGGCTGCTCGACCTGCCGCACCTACGGGGCCCGCGCGAGGTGCGGAGGTTTCGCGGCGAGCTCAAGCGACTTGCCGAGGCGTTCGCCGCTTGGAGCGGCCACGAGTTTAGCCTCGACGCCGCGCTCGCGAGCTTTGCGCCACCCGTGCCGCGCACGGACGAGCGCGTGACGCTTTTGGGCGCCCATGCGCCGCTCTCGCTCGCCGACACGTGCCGAGGCGAGCTGTCGCTGCACGTGGAGAACGGCACGTGCACGGGCTTTCGCCAGGTAGCGAGCCCGCCGTCCACACTTGCGAGGGCACCGCGCCCAGACTGCCACGCATGCGGTGACGCCGGCGACGAGGCCAGCGACCTCGACCGCTTCCTCGACTGGTACGCGGAGGCGCTCCTGGGCCAGCTGCCCTGTATGCGCATGGACGACGTGGCGGCCCGCAAGGCGCTCGTGGGCGCCAGGGGCCAGCAAGGCGTCATCTACCACACCATGAAGTTCTGCGACTACTACGGCTTCGAGTATCTCGAGGCCACGCGAGCAAGCGAGGTTCCCATGCTCAAGATCGAGACGGACGGCACGCGCCAGAGCGCGGGCCAGCTCAGGACGCGCCTCAAGGCCTTCGACGAGACGCTCCACGGCATGGCCGAGACGGGCGACGCCGAGCGCGCTCGCGTGGACGGCCCCGTCTACGTGCTGGGCGTCGACTCGGGCTCCACGTCGACGGACGCCGTCATCGTGGACGGCAGCGGCGCCATCGTGGCGAGCGCCATCGTTCCCACGGGTGCCAAGGCCTCGGCGGGCGCACAGAGGGCGATCGACGAGGTTCTCGGCCAGGCCGGCCTCACCAACGACGAGCTCACGCTGCACGTCGCCACGGGGTACGGTCGCAACGCCATCGAGGGGGTGGACTCGGCGATCACCGAGATCACGTGCCACGCGCGTGGCGCGCACTTCCTCGCGCCCGAGGCGCACACCATCATCGACATCGGTGGCCAAGACTCAAAGGTGATTCACCTCGACGAGGCGGGCGGCGTCACGAACTTCGTCATGAACGACAAGTGCGCCGCCGGCACCGGCCGCTTCCTCGAGGCAACGGCACGTGCCATGGAGCTGTCGCTTGCGGAGTTCTGCCGCGTGGGCCTGGACTGGAAGCATGACGTGAAGATCTCGAGCATGTGCACCGTGTTTGCGGAGAGCGAGGTGGTCTCGCTCGTCGCGGACGACACCCCCATCGCCGACATCGTCCACGGCCTCGACATGAGCGTCGCCGGAAAGACCGCCTCGCTCGCCAAGCGCGTGAAGGCCGAGCCTCCCTACCTCATGACGGGCGGCGTGGCCCAGAACGTGGGTGTCGTGCGCGCGCTGGAGGACGTCCTTGGCGCCCCGGTTGCCACGCACGAGGACTCGCAGCTGTGCGGGGCCATCGGCGCGGCGCTGCTCGGGCTGGAGTCGCTCGGCTAGGCGAACGCCAGGCGCCGGAGACGTCCCAAAGGGCTACGTCCCCTTTGGGACGCCCTACACGAGGACGTCTGCGAGCGAGCGCTTGGGCACGTGGTGCACGCTCGCCTCGTCTCGCCAGTAGTTCGTGGAGCCGTCCGGCGAGGAAGAGAGTGGCTCGAGGCGGACGTCCTCAGCGGGGCGCCCGAGCGCGATGACCATGAGCGGCGCCACGCCGGCGGCCTCGAGGCCCAGCGCCTGCGTCACGCCGGCCTTGTTGAACGCGTGCAGCATGCAGCCACCATAGCCCGCCTGGGTTGCCGCGAGCACGATCGTCTGGGCGGCGATGCCCTCGTCCACCTGCGTCGTGGCGCCATGGCCCGCGTCACACACCACGATGTAGCCCGTCGGGCGCTCGCCCGCCTCGGGACCGTCCCACTCGGGCAGGGCACCCGCCCACTTGAGCTGGGAGAACACGGCATCACGCTCGGCGGCTGCGCTCACGATGCGATAGCGCAGTGGCATGCGGTTGGCCCCGCTGCCCACGGCGCGCGCCAGGTTCACGAGCTCGATGAGCAGGGCCTCGGGGATGGGGTCTCCCTCGTCGAAGCGGCGGTAGCTGCGGCACGTGCGCACGGTGCGCGCGAACTCGCCCAGGTCAAAGTCCTTCTCGGCCTTTGCGGCCAGCACGTCAAACTCGCTCATGGAACTTCCCTTCTCGAATAGGGCAAGTAAAGCCGCTTCCGGCATCCCGTCCCTTGTCCCGTCAGTCGATGAGGCCAAAGTGGCGCAGCGCCTTGACGATGCCGCCTTGGTCGATGTCATCGGTCACGTAGTCCGCGGCCGCCTTTGCCTCCGCGCCGCCGTTGCCCATGGCCACGCCCACCGTGCAGTACTGAAGCATCGTGGCGTCGTTGCCGCCGTCGCCGAACGCGATCGTCCCGGCGTCCGGGATGCCAAAGTGGTCGAGCGTCGCCTGAACGCCCGCCGGCTTGCTGCTGTTGGCGGGGACGATATCGCAGAACAGGTCGCACCAGCGCGTCACGATGCAGTCGGTCATGACGTCCTCCACGATGTGCTGCCTCTCGGGCGGCAGGAAGGCGCAGAACTGGTAGATGGGGCGCTTGAGCATCTCGTGGATGTCCTGAATGGGATAGTCGTAGGCAACCATGCGCGTGAGCTCGTGGACCTTCTCGGAGTCGCGGTTCGCGAAGGCGCCCTCGGAGTCGAGCGTGAGGCAGTCGAACAGTCCCTCGTCGACCAGGCCCGCGAAGCGCTCAGCAGTCTCGTGGTCGATGGGGGTGTCTGCGTAGACGCCCTGGGCGTCGTAGCACAGCGAGCCCGTGAGGACCACGTAGGCGTCGAAGCCTCCCTCGAAGCCGGGGAACCCGTCACGGATGCACCACGGGAGCTGCGCCTTGGGCCGGCCCGAGCAAATGCAGCACTTCACGCCGCGGCGGCGCAGCTCGACGAGCGCGTCCTTGGTGCTCTGCGGTATGACGTGGTCCGTCCTGTTGCTCAGAAGCGTGCCGTCGATGTCAAAGAATGCGGCCTGTATCACGTGGCTCCCCCCCCCTTGCGATTGGCTTTCCGCAAGAAGCATAGCAGCCGGCCCGGACAGCGGGACCACGCCAAGCCATCTGGGCCGGAAGTATCAAACAAATGGGGCAGGCTGCCGCGCGCCCTAGCGGCGGCGCTTGAGCAGTCGCAGCGTCACGATGACGAGCGCCAGGGCCACGAGCGCGAACGCCCCGCCCACGAGGCCCACGCTCGCGATACCCGGGCCACTCACCACGGCGCCGCCCGCCGCCGTGCCAAACGCGATGCCGATGTTGAACGACATGGGCTCCAGCGAGCTCGCAAGCGTGAGCGCCTTGGGGTGGCTGCGACGCGCCGTCTCCATGAACGCCGAGATACACGGCACGCTCGCCACGTACATGAGCAGCGCGATCCCCATGACCACCACAAGCGCGGCGGGCATGGCGGGGCCCAGCGCCCACAGGCCAAACAGCAGCGCGGCCAGGACGGGGAACGTCACGATGAGCGCCCTCATCCCAAAGCGCGCGTCCACCCAACCAGACAGCAGGTTCGAGAAGAAGCACACGACGCCATAACCCATGAGCGCGGCCGACGCACCCATGGGAGACAGGCCAAGCACCTGCTCGAGGTAGGGCGTCACGTAGCCGTAGAACACGTACACGCTGCCCACGCCAAACACGAAGATCAGGATGCCCGTGATAATCTGCGGCTCGGCGAGAAGCCCGGCCTGCTCGGCCATCGTCGCCGGCTCGTCCGTGGCTCCCTCGCGCGGCAGCAGCGCCACGAGCAGGGCGCACGTCACCACCGCGAGCACGAGCGACGCCCACATGGCGATGCGCCACGTGAGCAGCTCGGCCACCATCTTGCCGGCAGACGTCGCGATGACCATGGCTACGGAGAACGCCGCGTAGACCACCGAGATGCCCATGGACATGCGCTCGGGCCCCAGGAGCTCGGGGATGTAGGTGACGCCCACGGCCAGAAACGCCCCCGAGACCGCCCCGATGAGCACGCGCGAGAGCAGAAGCACGGCAAACGTGGGCGCCATGGCCTGCACGAGGTTCGCCGCGCAGAACACGGCGGCGTAGGCCACGAGCAGCTGGAAGCGCCGGAAGCGCCCCGTCGCGATCGCCAGCACGGGCGTGAGGACGGCATACGTGATCGCAAACGAGCTGATGAGCTCGCCGGCCTGCGCGAGCGACACTGAGAAGGCGTCGGCGATGTTTCCCTCGATGCCGATGACGATGAACTCCGAGCAGCCAAGCGAGAAGCCCAGCAGCACGAGCAGCCCCACGCACAGAAGTCGCATGGGCCTTGAGAGGTCGGCGGCGGTCGAGGCGGTCTTTGCGCTCACGTTCTTCCCTCCTCGAGGTCGACGGCGCATGGGCGGCGCCGCGCATGAAAAGGCGCCTGCGCGAACGCCCATGGCGGCGTCTGCGCAGGCGCGGGATTCTCGTCCCTGTCTGTCGCCCTACTCTACACGGACAAGCTCGTCTGCCAGGGCCTCGATCTGGGTGCGCACCGAATCGTCAACGGCGCCGCGCACCGTCACGACGTTCTCGGCAAGCGTGATGTCGCTCATCTGCTCCACCTGCGCGCGCATGACCTTCGCGGCCATGGGAGCCCAGGTGCCAGACTCGACGAGCGCCACCGTGCGCTTCTGGTAGGCGTGCTCGGCGAGCGTGTGGATGAACGTGCTCATGTGCGGGAAGATGCCACCTGCGTAGGTGATGCTCGCGAGCACAAGGCGGTCGTACTCGAACGCCGAATCCACGGCCTCGGCCATGTCGTCGCGGGCGAGGTCGAACGTGGCGACGGTCTGGCCACGCTTCTCGAGCGCCGAGGCAAGCTCCAGGGCCGCAGCCTTCGTGTTGCCGTAGACGGAGGAGTAGGCGATGGTCACGCCCTTGTCCTCGGGCTCGTAGCTCGACCAGGTGTTGTAGAGGTCCAGGTAGTAGCCGAGGTTCTCGGACAGCACGGGACCATGCAGCGGGCAGATGTGCTCGATGTCCAGGCCCGCGGCCTTACTTAGCACAGCCTGCACGTTCTTGCCGAACTTGCCCACGATGCCAAAGTAGTAGCGGCGCGCCTCGCAGGCCCAACCCTCCGGGTCCTCGACGTCCAACGCGCCGAACTTGCCGAAGCCGTCCGCGGAGAACAGCACCTTGTCCTCGGGAACGTAGGAGAACATGACCTCGGGCCAGTGCACGTTGGGCGCGCCCACGAACGTGAGCGTGCGACCGCCCAGGTCAAGCGTGGAGCCCTCCTTCACGATGACCCTGCGGTCGGCGAAGTCCGTGCCAAAGTAGGCGGCCATCATCTTGAACGCCATGGCAGACGCCACGACGGTCACCTGGGGATAGCGTTCCATGAAGGTGGCGATGCCGGCCGAGTGGTCGGGCTCCATGTGGTGGACCACGAGGTAGTCGGGTGTGCGGCCGGCGAGCGCGCCGTCGAGCTTGCCGAGCCACTCGTCCACGAAGTGGGCGTCGACCGTGTCGGTGACGGCGACCTTCTCGGCGCCGAACACAACGTAGGAGTTGTACGACATGCCGTTCTTGCGCACGTCGTACTGGCCCTCGAACAGGTCGATGTCATGGTCGTTCACGCCCACGTAGGCGATGTTGTCTGTGATGTTCATGTCTCCCCCGTCTTCTGCGGTCTGCAACGCGGCTATTCTAGCGTGCAAATATTAAGAGACTGTTGAGACAAGGCTTGGGGAATTCTTGGCGTATATCCAATACCAAAATGGAGAGATGGCCGCCCAGTCCCGCATTTACGCCGTTTGACGCAGCGTGTTTACATAATCGAAACGCAATCTGCTATAACTCTTATTTCCATGCTGAAAGAGGTGTTTATGCAAAAAGACAACGGTAGCAAGATCAAGTGGTATGTCCTGAGCTTCATGGCGTTCTCGACCCTGTGGAGCTTCGGCAACGTCGCGAACGGCTTCATGTACTTCAACGGCACCCAGGTCATCTTCTCCTGGCTGCTCATGTTCGTGCTGTACTTCATCCCGTATGCCCTGATGGTGGGCGAGCTCGGCAGCGCCTTCAAGAACGAGGGCGGCGGCGTCACGTCCTGGATCAAGGGCACGTCCACGGCCAAGCTCGCGTTCTTTGCGGGCTGGACGTACTGGGCTGTGCACGTCTCCTACATCGCCTCGAAGGGCTCCGGCGGCCTCAAGGCCCTGAGCTGGATGGTGTTCCAGAACCACGAGGTGTACGACTCGCTTCCCACGCTTGGCATCCAGCTCGCCACGCTTGGCGTGTTCCTGCTGTTCTGCTGGGTCGCCAGCCGTGGCCTCAACCCGCTCAAGAAGCTCGCGACCATCGCCGGCTCCAGCATGTTCGTCATGAGCCTGCTGTTCATCCTCATGATGTTCGCGGCGCCCGCCATCAACCCCGCCGGCGGCTACCTGTCCGTCGACCTGTCGCCCGACAAGCTCGTCCCCACGTTCGACTGGACCTACGTCACGAACCTGTCCATCCTCGTCTTCGCCGTGGGTGGCATCGAGAAGATCAGCCCCTACGTCAACAAGACGGCCGGAAACCCCGCGCGTCAGTTCCCCAAGGCCATCATCTTCACCGTGGCCATGGTGCTCGTGTGCGCCCTTCTCGGCACGGTGGCCATGGGCATGATGTTCGACCCGGCCGAGGTGAACGCCAACTTCAACTCCTACGTTGCCAACGGCGCGTACTGGGCGTTCCAGAGGCTTGGCAACTACTACGGCGTGGGCAACCTGCTCATGATCATCTACGCCGCATGCAACGCCATCGGCCAGTTCTCGACGCTCGTCGTCTCCATTGACGCGCCGCTGCGCATGCTGCTCGGCGACGAGAACGCGCGCCAGTTCGTGCCCAAGGGCCTGCTCAAGCAGAACGACAAGGGTGCCTACATCAACGGCATCAAGATGGTGGTCGTGCTGTGCGGCTCCATCATCCTCGCCCAGATCGTCGTGCCTGGCGCGGCCGCGGTGCTCACGCAGCTCAACAAGCTCAACTCCGTGTGCATGCCGCTGCGCTACCTGTGGGTGTTCGTGGCCTACTTCATGCTCAAGAAGGACGGCGCGCTCGACGCCGAGTACAAGTTCGTCAAGGGCAAGACGCTCGGCATGGTGCTTGGCGGCTGGTGCTTCCTCGTGACGCTGGCCTGCTGCGTGCTGGGCATGTACTCGACCGATCCGTTCACGATGGTGCTCAACGTCGTGACGCCGCTCGTGCTCGTGGCACTGGGTTTCATCCTGCCCAAGATTCGCAAGCGCCAGGACGCCAAGGAGCTCGAAGAGGCCTAGCCGCTCGCAGACCCGCTTGAAACGCCAAGGCCGGTGGCCCACAAAACGGGCCACCGGCCTTTTTCGTGCCTCGAGAGTGCCACGAGACACATTCAATTCGCTAAGTGAGCGGGCAAAACCCAACTCTCTGAGTAGTCCCCGATTTTTTGCTCGAAAAAGTCCTGCTAGACGAGCTGCCGTTTTTCACCCTACTCACGCAGGCGCGTTTTGCCCGCTCACTTAGCACACGAGTCCCGCAATAAGCCGTCACTAGCTATCGAATAGCGTCGTCCAATTCGAAAAGAGCTCGGCGAATAGGGCGTTTTGAGCCCGAATGGTACGAGCGTCTGGAACCGGGCACCTCTGGCCCACACGCTCGGCGATAAATCGAAGCATCTCCTCGCGCTGATTGGCATCTCTGAGCTGCCTACTCGTCAGGAACAGAACGTCATGGCCCATTCGCTGAAGTGCGGCCAGTCTATCTGCGTCAGAGAGGACCGACTCGTTCGAGGCATGCGCAGCCATGCCTTGGCATTCAATCGAAAGAGGTCTTCCTCCCTCGACGCCCTCATGAAACAGGTCGACATAACAAACATCTTGAGCCGCCATCGCCCGTGATGAAGAGCTCAGCTCGATTCGTCTGTTGTTCTCGAACCCTACAAGTCCGCAGCCGCCAACGGCCTTGGGAAACGTCAGCAGAGCACTCACTTGGACCTCTAGCGGTGACGCGACAACCCCGTTGACCATGGAAAGCGCCCTTTCGAGCTTCTTTGCGCCACGGATTCCAGAGGCGACCTTGGAGAACTCAAGCAACTCGCCAATCTCGACAAGCGGCTTCCTCTGCCACAGATTCGTTGGCCTTCCGACGGAATCAATCACCCGTCGCCACGGGCAAGGCACGCGGGCCGCGATATCCGCTCGGCAATCCGCAAGCATGCGCTCGATATGAGCGGGCGGCTCAAACACGGAGAAGTAGCCTGTCATCTCATATGCCGCAAGCGCAAGCTTTGTAACCGTCAGCTTTCTCCCCATCGTGAGCAAGGTAAGCCCCGGATTCGCCACCCGGAGGCCGAGGTCGCTCTCAACAATCGAGCCAAAGGGCAGATCGCCTTGGACAAGCTGCCAATCAATACCCCTGGAACTCGATCTGGCCGCACGACTCCGAGCCAGACAAGACAGGGGCAATCCAAGCACGCCGCGCACGAGAGGATGGGAATAGAGCGCCTCGCGATGGACGTCGCGCGCCTGGGAGATGGGTGGCAGCAGCCCAAGCACCTGAGGCGGGACGCGATAAAAGCGAAACGCAGAGGTGCCCGCGAGGACGGGTGGCATGTTGGTCCCTCCCCTTTCGCCAGACAGCGAGTCAATGCTAGGGGATGCGTGCGCCCTTCAAGAGTGCGCGGTCCATCGGCACCCAACAGGAACCTGACAAAACCTGACAGCTGTTTTTTCGCATGAGAACGAACAAAGTCGCAGGTACGAGCCGCGTCGATTACAGCATGGTTGTGAAGGCAGCATGAACGAGAGCGCCATAAACCACTCAGCGATTGGCCCTTGCAATTTCCTTACAGACAGACTCGTCCCGCTTTGCTATCATGCCCATGTCATCGAGACGGCCACGTGCCCAGACACCGAGGAGGTGCCCCATGTCCGAAGGTTCCAGTCACAGTCACAGTCGCAGAACCCAGGTCCCACAGTCCGTGGAGGAGGCGACCGCCCTCGGGATGGCGGTCGCTCGTCGCGCGTAGCCGCAGGCCGTCGCGCGGTCGCACATGATGTGCCTCCAGGGCCCAGGCGTCTAGCCGGGGCCCTTCTCGTATCCCGGGATTGCGAGGTGCGCCATGACGATGCGCAACCTCTTCGTCCGCGTGGACAAGAACAGCCAGAGCCCCGCAAGGAGGGGCAACCAGGCGGCCGGCCAACAGCAGTGGCTGCGCCACGCCGCAACTGCCGCGATGCCCGAGCTCTTCGCCGAGCTCAGCAGCTCCGAGGAGGGCCTCGCCTCCGAGCAGGTCGACGCCGCCCGTGAGTTCTATGGCGCAAACGCCGTGGCCCAGGCCACCAAGCGCCCGCTGCCGCTTCGCCTGCTCGCCGCGTTCGCGGACCCCTTCACCTACATCCTCGTATTCATCGCGGCGGTCTCGGTCCTCACGGACTGGATCTTCGCCACCGGCGCCGACCGAGACCTTTCCACCCCGCTCATCATTGGCACGATGGTGCTCGTCTCAGGCGTGCTCCGCTTCATTCAGGACGAGAAGAGCACCGTGGCCGCCGAGGCGCTGGCCGAGATGGTCGAGTCCACCGCCGAGGTCGAGCGAGACGGCGATGGCGGCAACGAGACACCCATCGACGAGATCGTCGTCGGCGACGTCGTGCACCTCTCCTCGGGCGACGTCGTCCCTGCCGACCTGCGCATTTTCTCCGCCCGCGACCTCTTCGTGAGCCAGGCCTCGCTCACCGGCGAGTCCGAGCCCGTCGAGAAGCGCGCGAGCCTGGCCGCAGACGCCAGCACCACGGCCACCGCCAGCGCCCCCGCCCTCACCGACCTCGAAAGCCTCGCGTTCATGGGCTCCACCGTCATCTCGGGAAACGCACGCGGCATCGTCGTGGCAACCGGCGCGCGCACGATGTTCGGCGAGGCCACCGGCACGCTCGCCGGCCGCAAGCGCGAGACCTCGTTCGACGCAGGCATCAAGTCCACGAGCCACCTGCTCGTGCGCCTCATGCTCGCCATGCTGCCCGTGGTGTTCGTCGTCTCGGGCGCCACGAAGGGTGACTGGGTCTCCGCGCTGCTCTTCTCGCTGTCCGTCGCCGTGGGGCTCACCCCGGAGATGCTGCCCATGCTCGTCACCACCTGCCTGGGCAAGGGCGCCGTCGACCTCTCCCATCGCCACGTCATCGTCAAGCGGCTCGACGCCATCCAGGACCTCGGCGCCGTCGACGTCCTGTGCACCGACAAGACCGGCACGCTCACCGAGGACCGCATCGTGCTCGAGCGCCACCTCGACGTCAACGGCCGCGAGGACGCGCGCGTGCTGCGCTACGCGTTCCTCAACAGCTACTTCTCCACGGGCGTGAAGAACCTCATCGACAACGCCATCGTCGAGCGGGCGCTTGCCGAGGGAACCGACGAGGTGAACGCCACGGTCGGCAGCACCATCACGGCCGAGGAGCTCGCGGAGCGCTACCACGGCATCGACGAGCTGCCGTTCGACTTCGAACGCAGGCGCCTGTCCGTCGTGGTGGGAGACGCCGCCGGCCGCACGCGCATGGTGACGAAGGGTGCACTCGAGGAGGTGCTCGCCGTCTGCACGAGGGTCGAGCTAGACGGCCAGGCGCTCCCGCTCACCGACGAGCTGCGCACCCAGGTCGTGCGCCGAGGCGAGGCCCTGGCCGACGAGGGCATGCGCGTGCTCGGCGTGGCGCGCAAGAACGAGCCCGCTGGTGCCGCGACGCTCACGGTCGCAGACGAGCGCGACATGGTGCTCATCGGCTACCTCGCCTTCCTCGACCCGCCCAAGGAGAGCTCGGCCGCAGCCATCCGCGCGCTCGCCGCCCACGGCGTGGCCACGAAGGTGCTTACCGGAGACTCGCCGCGCGTGGCCGCCCACGTCTGCCGCGCCATCGGCATCGACGCCGAGCACGTGCTCACCGGCGTGGACGTCGAGGCGATGAACGATGACGAGCTCGCCGACGCCGTGCAGCGCACGAACATCTTCGCCAAGCTTTCCCCAGCTCAGAAGGCACGTGTCGTGCGCACGCTGCGCGGCCTGGGGCACGCCGTGGCCTACATGGGAGACGGCGTGAACGACGCCGCCGCCATGCGCGAGAGCGACTGCGGCATCTCCGTTGACTCCGCCGTGGACGTGGCTCGCGAGGCCGCCGACATCATCCTGCTCGAGAAGGACCTCATGGTGCTCGAGCACGGCATCGAGTGCGGCCGTACCACCTACGCCAACATGATCAAGTACGTGAAGATGACCGTGAGCTCCAACTTCGGCAACATCTTCTCCGTGCTGGTGGCCGCGGCTCTGCTGCCGTTCCTGCCCATGACGGCCGTGCAGCTGCTGCTGCTCAACCTCATCTACGACCTCACGTGCACCGCGGTGCCCTGGGATAACGTCGACGAGGCGTCAGTGCGCACGCCCAGACGCTGGGACACGGGCTCCGTGCGTCGATTCATGGTGGCGTTTGGGCCGCTGAGCTCGGTCTTCGACATCCTCACGTTTGCGGCGCTGTTCTTTATCGTGTGCCCGGCCGCGGCCGGCGGAGCCTGGGGCACGCTCGACGCCGCAGGCCAGGCGGTCTTTGCGGGAACGTTCCAGGCGGGATGGTTCGTCGAGAGCATGTGGACGCAGACGCTCGTGGTGCATCTCATTCGCACCGAGAAGGTCCCGTTCGTGGGCAGCCGCGCGAGCTTGCCGCTGTGCGCCCTGGGCGCGACGGGCATCGCCGTTGCCTGCGTGCTGCCGGCGACCCCGCTTGGCGCCGCGCTCGACTTCCGCGCGCTCCCGGCCACGTTCTGGCCGATTCTCGCCACGATGGCCACGGGTTACGCGGCGCTCGTTATGCTCGCCAAGCACCTCTACGTCCGCCGAAACGGTAGCCTGCTCTAAGTGAGCGGGCAAACTGGCTCCCGCCAGGCATAGCCAAAAACGACAAACCGTTTACCTGCGGTTTTCTCAGCATGCGCCGGTGGTCTACTCAGGCTGCCGGCGTTTGCCCGCTCACTTAGCAAAACAAGCCCTCGCAAACCGCTCTTTTCCCACATTCCTTGTCAGGTTTTGCCTTCTCGCCCGTGTTGTAGACAAAGGGGACTCGGCGCCAGTCCCGCCAGCCCACACAGACGAGGAGCACGACAATGGATACAGCCGTGGCATTGAGGGGAGGTCTCATGCAAGGTGCAAGAACCAGCGTCACCCCCGCACGCCCGAAGACGGCCGCGTTACCGCTCACGCCGGAACGCTTGGTGGAGAGCTACGCAGACACGATACTTCGCGTGAGCTACACCTACCTGCACAACCGCGCGGATGCCGAGGACATCTGCCAGGAGGTCCTCCTCAAGGCGCTCGCGCAAGAGCGGCCCTTCCGCTCAAAGGATCACGAGCGCGCCTGGGTCATCCGCGTGGCCATCAACCTGTGCAAGGACCAGCTGAGGCGGGCGGCGTCGCGGCAGCAGGTAGCCCTCGAAGACGTGCCCGAGCCCGCCGCCCCACCCGCACAGACGGAGGACGAGGCCCACGCCGCCCAGTCGCGCGTGCTCGACGCGGTCATGGCCCTGCCGCAAGACATGCGCATTGCCATCTACCTGCACTACTACGAGGGCTACCCCATCCGAGCCATCTCCGCGATTACAGGCACCAGCGAGGCCGCGATCGCAAAGCGACTCTCGCGCGCCCGAGCCCAGCTCCGAGAAACGCTGAAGGGAGACGACGATGTCTTCGACTTTGCATAGCTACACCGAGGCCCTGGACAACCTGAGCTTTTCCGAGGACGAGAAGAAGCGCCTGGTAGAGAGCCTCAAGGCCAAAACGGGCGCCCGCACCGCCACGGCCTCGGCTGAGAGGCCCGCAACGCCTGCCGAGACCGCCCAGGTCCTGCGCATGCCCAGGCATCACCGCCACCATGGCTGGGCCCGCATCGCGGCCGTCGCCGCGGCGCTCGCAATCGCCGTGGGTGGCGGCACCGTTGCCGTGGCCGCAGGCGTCCTGCCCGCACCCTCCCAGGTCTTCGCCGACGTCTTTGGCACGGCGCCCGCCCAGACCGAGATCATCGACAAGATCGGCCGTCCCATCGGGGCTTCCGCCACGAGCAACGGCGTGACCATCACGGCCCAGGCCGTCATCGGCGACGCCAACGGCTGCACCGTCGTCTTCGACATCACCCGCGACGACGGCCAGCCCTTCGACGTCACCGGTCTCATGATGGGAAGGGTGAGCGAGAACACCGACGACAAGATCCTCGCGCTCATGTTCTCGAGCGATGACGTGACAATCGACGGCGCAACCTCAATCGCGGGCTCGAGCTTCATCTACAACCCCGACGTCAGCTCCAACACGACGCTGCGCTACGTCAGGCAGTTCGACCACGTGGACTTTGGCAGCGCCTCGAGCCTCAACGGCCAGACCTGCCACGTTCACCTCAGCGACATCGAGAGCTTCGCCCCCGAGGAGTACCGCGCGCACGTCAAGTCGGGAGAGAACCTCGCGTCGGGCACGTGGGACCTCACGTTCGAGCTCAACTACGAGGACGCCACGGTCAATCTCGCCGCCGGGCAGACGACGACGTTCGCAGGCAACGACGCAACCATCGACAAGGTCCAGGTCTCCCCCATCGGCGTCACCGTTGACTACACGGTCGCCTACCAGGCAGACCTCCAGGGCTGGGAGGGCGGCGAAGAGTCACCACAGGTCTCGGCCGAGTTCGAGAAGATCTTCGGGCTCCCCATCACCGTCACGTTCGCGGACGGCACGACCGAGGACGCCACGCGCGGCGGCGCCACCTCGAGCGAGAACGCCAACGGCACCACGAGCGTCTCGAGCTCCTACACCTTCAATCAGCTGCGCGAGCCCTCCGACATCGCCTCCGTCACCGTGGGCGACGTCACCATCCCCGTCAAGTAAGCGAACGGGCGTGAACAGGGGTACGCCCCCCGCTCACGAAAAGCGCCCGGCTGGCAGCGCGGCCAGCCGGGCGCTCGCATGTGACAAACGAACCCGTCCCCAATGGCATGACAGAGGAACCCGTCCCCAATGGCACTACAGGGCGGCGACGACCTTGTCGCCCATCTCGGCGGTACCGATAACGTAATCGGCGGGCGTGGCGGCATCGGCGATGTCGCGGGTGCGCCAGCCCTCGTCGAGCACGCGGGCAACGGCACCCTCGATCCAGCCTGCCTGCTCGCCCATGTCGAACGCGTACGTGAGCATCATGGCAACCGAGAGGATCTGCGCAAGCGGGTTGGCGATGCCCTGGCCTGCGATGTCGGGGGCGCTGCCGGCGCTCGGCTCGAACAGGCTCACGCCGTCTCCCAGCGAGGCCGAGGCAAGCATGCCAAGCGAGCCGGTGATCTGGGCCGCCTCGTCGGAGAGGATGTCACCGAACATGTTCTCCGTCACCACGATGTCGAAGTCGGCCGGGCGGTTGATGAGCTGCATGGCCGTGTTGTCCACGAGAAGGTCCTCGAGCTCAACGTCGGCGTACTCCGCGTCGTGGATGCGGTGCACGACCTCGCGCCACATGCGGCTCGTCTCGAGCACGTTGCGCTTGTCCACGCTCGTCACCTTGCCGCGACGCTTGCGCGCGGCCTCGAACGCCTGGCGCGCGATGCGCTCGACCTCGTACTCGCGATACTCCATGACATCCACCGCACGCTGGCCGGCCGCGCCGCCCGTGCCCGCGCCGGCCTCGTCGTAGAAGCGCTCGTGGCTGCCAAAGTAGATGCCGCCCGTGAGCTCGCGGACCAGCACCATGTCTACGCCCTTGATGACCTCGGGGCGCAGCGTCGAGGCACTGGCGAGCGCGTCGTAGATCTTGACGGGGCGCAGGTTGGTGTAGAGGCCCAGCTCCTTGCGGATGCGCAGCAGCCCCTGCTCGGGGCGCGGGGCGGCAGGGTCGGTGGAGTCCCACTTGGGGCCGCCCACGCTCGCAAGCAACACCGCGTCGCTCGCACGGGCCGCATCGAGCGTCTCGGGCGGCAGCGGGTCTGCGCACGCGTCGATGGCGGCGCCGCCGATGAGGGCGTCGGTGCACTCGAACGACACGCCGGCGCGTTCTCCCACCGCAGCCAGCACCTTCTTGCCCTCGACGATGATCTCGGGGCCAATGCCATCACCGGGCAGGCAGCAGACCTTGTAGCTCTTCTCGGCCATGCCCTACGCCTCCTTCTTGGCGGCAAGCACGCGCTTCGTGCGGGCCACGAGGCCGCCGTCGTTGATGATCTCCTGGATGAACGGCGGGAACGGCTGGGCGTGGAACTGCTCGCCGGTCGTCTCGTTCGTGATGGTGCCCGTGTCGGCGTCGACGCTCACGACGTCACCGTCATGGATGCCGTCGATGGCCTCGGGGCACTCGAGGATGGGCAGGCCCATGTTGATCGAGTTGCGATAGAAGATGCGCGCGAAGCTCTTGGCGATGACGCACGAAACACCTGCCGCCTTGATGCACACGGGCGCATGCTCGCGGCTGGAGCCACAGCCGAAGTTCTCATCGGCCACGACGATGTCGCCGGGCTTCACGCGCGAGACGAACGTCTTGTCGAGGTCCTCGAGGCAGTGCTTGGCGAGCTCGGCGGGGTCGGAGGTGTTGAGGTAGCGGGCCGGGATGATGACGTCGGTGTCGATGTCGCGACCATAGCGGAATACGGTTCCCTTGAACTGCATGTGCGTAGCTCCTTTAGTCCAGGTCAGCGGGCAGGGCGATGTGGCCGGCGACGGCGCTCGCGGCGCAGACGGCCGGGCTCGCGAGGTAGACCTCGCTCGTCGGGTCGCCCATGCGGCCCACGAAGTTGCGGTTGGTGGAGCTCACGCAGCGCTCGCCGGCGGCGAGAATGCCCATGTAGCCGCCCAGGCACGGGCCGCACGTGGGCGTGGAGACCACGCAGCGGGCGTTCACGAACACGTCCATGAGGCCCTCGTGCACGCACTGCAGCCAGACCTTCTGCGTGGCCGGAATCACGATGCAGCGCACGCCGTCTGCCACGGTGCGGCCACGCAGGACGTCGGCGACGGCGCGCATGTCCTCGATGCGGCCGTTCGTGCAGGAGCCGATGACGGCCTGGTCGATCTCGATGTGGCGGCTCTCGGTGACGGGATGGGTGTTGCTCGGCAGGTGCGGCCACGAGACGCACGGCTCGATGTCGGCCGCGTCGATGTGGATGACCTGCTTGTAGGTGGCGTCGGCATCCGGGTGGAACTCGCGCGGCTCGCGGCGGGCGCGCCTGGCGACCCACTCGCGGCACTTCTCGTCCACCTCGAACAAGCCGGCCTTGCCGCCCGCCTCGATCGCCATGTTGGCGATGGTGAGGCGGCCCTCCACGGAGAGGCTCTCGATCGTGGAGCCGCCGAACTCCATGGCGCAGTACAGGGCGCCGTCCACGCCAATCATGCCAATGATGTGCAGGATGACGTCCTTGGCGGTGGCGCCGGCGGGCAGCTCGCCGTCGATCTCGAAGCGAATCGTCTCGGGCACCTTGAACCAGGCGCGGCCCGTTGCCATGCCCACGCCGGCGTCCGTGGAGCCAACGCCCGTGGAGAAGGCGCCGATGCCGCCATAGGTGCAGGTGTGGGAGTCGGCGCCGATCATGAGGTCACCGGGGACGACGATGCCCTGCTCGGGAAGAAGCGCGTGCTCGATGCCCATGCAGCCCTGCTCGAAGTAGTTCGTGATGTGGTGCTCGTGGGCAAAATCGCGCGTGACCTTGGTCTGCTCGGCGCTCTTGATGTCCTTGTTGGGGCTGTAGTGGTCGGGCACGAGGCAGATGCGGTCGCGGTCGAACACGCCGGCGCCGATCTCGCGCACGGTCTTGATGGCGATGGGCGCCGTGATGTCGTTGGCGAGCACGAGGTCGAGGTCGCACTCGACGAGCTGGCCGGGGATAACCTCGGGCAGGCCTGCGTGGGCGGCCAGGATCTTCTCGGCCATGGTCATGGGTCGCGTCATTTACTTGCCCTCCTTGGAGCGGTTCGTCTGGATCATGCGGTTCACGGCGTTCACGTAGGCCTTCGCGGAGCTCACGATGATGTCGTTGTCGGCGCCGCGGCCGGTGTAGACGCGGCCGTCCTCGGCCGTGATGCGCACCGTGACCTCGCCGATGGCGTCGATGCCACGCGTGATGGCCTTGACGTTGAACTCGGACAGGTCGCCATGCACCGCCACGACCTTGTCGATGGCCTTGTACGCCGCGTCGACGGGGCCGGTGCCCGTGGAGCACACGACGTGCGTGGCGCCCACCTCGTCGGTGATGGTGGCCGTGGCGGTGGGCACGAGCGGGTCGCCGCAGGAGACCTGCAGGGCGTCGAGGGTGTAGACGGCCTTCACCTCGCGCTGGCGCTCCTGGACCATGGCCTCGAGGTCCTCGTCGAAGACCTCCTTCTTCTGGTCGGCGATCTCCAGGAAGCGGTTGTAGACGTCGTCGAACTCCTCATCGGCGAACGTGTAGCCCAGCTCGCCCAGGCGGTGGCGCAGCGCCGCGTGGCCGGAGCGGGCCGAGAGGATGATCTCGGAGCCGGCGGCGCCCACGTCTGCCGGGTCGATGATCTCATAGGTGTCGCGGGCCTTGAGCACGCCGTCCTGGTGGATGCCCGAGGAGTGCGCGAAGGCGTTCGCGCCCACGATGGCCTTGTTGGGCTGCACGTTGATGCCCGTGATGGAGCTCACGAGCTTGCTGGCGCGCGTGAGCTCGGGCGTCACGACGTCGGTGTGGGCGTCCAGCGCGTCCTCGTGCATGCGGATGGCCATGACGACCTCCTCGAGCGACGTGTTGCCGGCGCGCTCGCCCAGGCCGTTGATGGTGCACTCGATCTGCGTGGCGCCGTTGCGCACGCTCTCGAGCGCAAGCGCCGTGGCCATGCCCAGGTCGTTGTGCGCGTGGACCGAGATGGTGACGTCCTCGATGCCCTCGACGCGCTCGCGCAGGTCGCGGATGCGCGCGCCAAAGTCCCAGGGCATGTTGTAGCCCGTCGTGTCGGGGATGTTGACCACGGTGGCGCCGGCGCGCACGGCCGCCTGGACGATGCGCACGAGGAAGTCCTGGTCGGAGCGGCCGGCGTCCTCGGCGTAGAACTCGACGTCGTCCACGAAGTTGCGGGCGTAGCTCACGGCATGGACGGCGCGCTCGATGGCCTGCTCCTCGGTGAGGTGGAGCTTGTCGCGCAGGTGCGAGGGCGAGACGCCCAGGCCCGTGTGGATGCGCGGGCGCTTGGCGCACTTCAGCGCCTCGGCGGCGACCTCGATGTCCTTGTCGACGGCGCGCGTGAGGCCACAGACGGTGCAGGCGTCGCCCGCGAGCTTGCCGATCTCGGCCACGCTCTTGAAGTCGCCCGGGCTCGAGATGGGGAAGCCCGCCTCGATGACGTCAACGTTCATGCGCACGAGCTGCCGCGCGATGATGAGCTTCTCCTCGGTGTTCATGGAGGCGCCGGGCGACTGCTCGCCGTCGCGCAGGGTGGTGTCAAAAATGGCGATCTTGCGACTCATGGTGTGCTCCTTCACGTTGTGCGTTGCGCGGATGTGGTGCGGTCGCCGCCGTGGGAGCGCTCGGGCCCTTTGGGCCGAGAAAGAAAACACCCTACGCGGAAGACCATGCGAAAAGCGCGGGGCGCGTGGGTGCCAAAACAGACAGCTGGAAAGACTGGCCCTAGTGCGTACCCGCAGGTAGTAGCACTAGGCCTAGAAGCAGTGCGTTGTTGGTGACGCTCTTGCTCATCTGGTCTCCTCCGTCAATAGTTGCCACACTGTAGCAGACGCGCCGTCCCGTGCAAGCGTCACTTCGGCGGACGGCCCATGCGAACAGGGGACGTCTCCCTGTTCACGCCCGCCCGCGCAAAGGCGCCGTATCATGGAGGGGACACATGACGAGGAAAGCGGTTGAGCATGGGACTGACGGCAGAGCAGGTCGCGAGCAAGGCAAGGGACGTCAAGGTGTTCGGCTTCGACCTGGACGGCACGCTGCTGAGAGACGACAAGAGCATCTCGCCACGCACGAAGGCGGCGGTGCGCGCGCTCATCGAGCACGGCATCGAACCCGTCCCCACGACGGGACGCACCTGGCAGCGCCTCTGTCAGAGCGTGTTGGGCATGGACGAGTTCCACTACACCGTCTGCGCGTGCGGCTCGGTCATCCGCAACCGCACGACCGGCGAGTTCTTGCGCCACGACGTCATCGACCCCAGGACGGCCGCCGAGCTCATCCGCAGGCTCAAGCAGCCCGGCGTCGTCATCTACCTGTGCCTCGATGACCCCTACGGCACGCGCCTGGGCGACTGCATCAGCAGAGACGAGTACGTGCGCGTCCGCGGCACCGAGCGCTGGAAGGAGCCCCTCACCTGCTACGACGTGCCCGCGCTCATCGAGGCCAACCGCTGGGGCGTCGTGAAGGTGGGCGTGCGCTACGCCGCCCCCTGGACAGACGACGACTTCGTCGCCATCGGAGACGAGCTCAACCTCACGTCCAACCCCTGCGGGCCCAACAACGTCGAGTACAACGTGCCCGGCGTGAGCAAGGCGGGGGGCCTTGCCACCGTAGCGGAACGCCTGGGCTGCACGATCGACAACGTGTGCACCATCGGCGACTCGGGCAACGATGTCGAGATGCTGCGCGCCGCGGGCCTCGGCATCGCCATGGGCAACGCCACCGCAGTTGCCCGCGAGGCAGCCGACTTCACGCTTCCGCTCACGAACGAGCAGGACGGCCTCGCAGACTTCGTCGAGCGCTACCTTCTCGCCTAGCACGTGTCATTGGGGACGGGTTCGTTTGTCATGCCCGCCAGGCCGCGAGCTGCTACACTTATGCGCGCCAGCGTGTCGCTGGGGTATCGTCCAGTGGTTAGGACCCGGGATTTTGATTCCCGTTACCTAGGTTCGAATCCTAGTACCCCAGCGCCGCGCTGGCTTTTTTCATGTCGAGACGGACGGCCGCGGGCCGCGACGCCCGCGCCAGGCCCCAAACGCGCCCCTCCCCTTTAATCCCCCTCCACATGCCTGCGCTATCATCGAGGCGTTGCACACCCGCACAAACGGAGGGCATCCCATGGCAAACGCCACCGCCATCATCCTCGCCGCAGGCGAGGGCACCCGCATGAAGTCAAACCACGCCAAGGTCTCCCACCAGATCCTCGGCAAGCCCATGATCAGCTGGGTCGCAGACGCCGCAATCGCCGGCGGCTGCGACCGCGTCGTCATCGTCGTGGGCAGCCACGCCGACGAGGTCCGCGCCATCGTCGACGCCGCCTACGCCGGCGCAGACGCCCAGGTCGAGTGCGTCGAGCAGGCCGAGCGCCTCGGTACCGGCCACGCCGTCAAGGTCGCGCTCGAGGCCACCGGCATCTACGAGGGCCCCGTCGTCGTCCTCAACGGAGACCTGCCGCTCGTCACGGCACAGACCATCCAGGCGTTCGCCGCCTCCGTCTCCGGCGGAAACGCCGCCGCCACGGCGTTCACCATCACCCCGCCCGACCCATTCGGCTACGGCCGCATCGTGCTCGCGCAGGACGGCACCATCGAGCGCAACATCGAGCAGAAGGACTGCACGCCCGAGCAGGCGGCCACGCTTCTTGAGTGCAACGCCGGCTGCTACGCCTTCGACGGCGCGCTGCTCGCCGCCCACATCGGCGAGGTTGGCTGCGACAACGCCCAGGGCGAGTACTACCTGCCCGACATGCTCGAGATTCTCAAGGCCCACGGCCATGCCGTGCGCGCCTTCCACTGCGACGACTACCGCGAGGGCCTCGGCGTGAACTCGCGCGCCCAGCTCGCCCAGCTCACGGCAATCGCCCGCGACCGCATCAACGAGCAGCTTATGGCCCAGGGCGTCACGTTCATCGACCCCGCCCAGGCCTGGATCGGCCCGGACTGCACCATCGGCCGCGACACCGTCGTGTGGCCCCAGACCCACCTCATCGGCGAGTGCCACGTGGGCACCGACTGCCAGCTTGGCCCCAACACGCGCCTCACGAACACGAGCGCCGGAGATGGCTGCGTCATCGACGAGACGGTCGCCATCGACGCCAAGCTCGAGAACGCCGTGGACTGCGGCCCGCGCGCCTACCTGCGCCCCGGCACGCACATGCTCAACGGCTCCAAGGCCGGCACGCACGTGGAGATCAAGAAGTCCACGATCGGCGAGGGCAGCAAGGTGCCGCACCTCTCCTACATCGGCGACACGACGATGGGCAGCGGCGTCAACATCGGCGCTGGTTCCATCACCTGCAACTATGACGGCGTCCACAAGCACAAGACCATCATCGGCGACGACGTGTTCGTGGGCTCCGACACCATGATGGTGGCCCCCGCAGAGGTGGGAGACGGCGCCCTCGTGGCAGCCGGTTCCGTCATCACGAAGCCCGTGCCGGCCGGCGCGCTCGCCGTGGGCCGCGCCCGCCAGACGAACATCGAGGACTGGGCGCACAAGCACTTCGAGGCGCTCCGCGCACAGAAATAAGCAACCAGTCGCCGCGGGCACGCACTCGCGGCGACCTTCATGAAGTACCATGATGAGCGTGCGACCAACCGCGACACGTCTCCCCCACTTTAGACGGCGCCGCAGCACGCAACGGCAGCAAAGGTTCACAGAAAGGGCGGCAACCTTATGTTCGAAGACCTCGACCAGCTCGTACCCATCAAGAAGCGACTGAGAATCTACAGCGGCACGAGCAACCCCAAGCTTGCGGCGGACATCGCCAAGATCCTGGGCGTCGAGGTCGATGGCCTCGTGCTCGAGCAGTTCGCCAACGGCGAGATCTACGCCCGCTTTGACGAGACGGTCCGTGGCTGCGACGTGTTCTTCGTCCAGTCCATCGTTGGCAAGAACGTCAACGACCTCATGATGGAGACCCTCATCGTCGCCGACGCCGCCCACCGCGCATCGGCCCGCTCCGTCACCGCCGTCATCCCCCACTACGCCTACGCCCGCCAGGACCGCAAGGCCGGCCCCCGAGAGCCCATCACGGCCCGCCTCGTCGCTAACCTGCTCGAGACGGCCGGCGTCGACCGCGTCATCACGCTCGACCTGCACCAGGGCCAGATCGAGGGCTTCTTCGACGTGCCCGTCAACCACCTCACGGCGCTCCCGCTGTTTGGCGAGTACTTCAAGAACAAGAACTTCGACTGGGAGAACACCGTCGTCGTGTCCCCCGACGTGGGCCGCGCCAAGGCCTGCAAGAAGCTCTCCGACATGCTCGGCTGCGACCTCGCCATCGCCCACAAGGGCCGTCCGCACCACAACCAGGCCGAGGTCATGGGCATCATCGGTGACATCAAGGGCCGTACCTGCATCATCAACGACGACATGATCGACACCGCGGGCACCCTGTGCGCCGCCATCCGCGAGCTCAAGGCCATGGGCGCCGGCGACATCCACGTGTGCGCCACCCACGGCATCTTCTCCGGCCCGGCCGTCGAGCGCCTGAACGACGCGCCCATCGTCGAGTGCGTTGTCACCGACTCCGTGCCCCAGCCCGAGGAGAACCTCACCGGCAAGATCAACACGATCTCCGTCGCCAACGAGATTGCCGAGTGCATCTACCACGTCTTCACCGAGACCTCCGTCTCCGGCATGGTCGGCGGCCGCTTCAACCTCTAGTCGAGGAGCCACGAACGATCAAAAAGGCCGCGTGCTTGCCCAAGCGCGCGGCCTTCTCCATGGATAACGAAAGGGACGGCTCATGCCAGCAGCACAGCCACGTGAGATTCGCCTCGTCGCGGGTCTCGGAAACCCGGGCGAGGAGTACGAGGACACACGCCACAACGCGGGATTTCGCGCCATCGAGGAGCTCGGGAGCCGCCTGGGTGCCGGCTATTGGAAGAGCCAGTGCGGCGCCAAGGTGGCCGTCGTCCGCGTGCGGGGCGGGGAGGGCGTGCGCGAGGTCGTTCTCGCCATGCCGCAGGATTACATGAACACGAGCGGCGGCCCCATCTCCAAGCTCTGCCGCGAGTACAAGGTGGCGCCCGAGGAGCTGCTCGTCATCCATGACGAGCTCGACCTGGACCCCGGCTGCGTCCGCGTGAAGGTCGGCGGGGGCCACGCGGGCCACAACGGACTCAAGTCCATCATCAACAAGCTCGGGAGCAGGGACTTCTCGCGTATTCGCGTGGGTATAGGCATGCCCCCGGGACGCATGCCCGTCGTAGACTGGGTGCTCAAGGAGTACCGCAGCGCCGAGATGGAGGACGTGCGCCGCGCGGCCATCGACGCGGCAGACGCGGCCGAGGAGTGCCTCGCGCACGGCGTCATCTACGCCCGCGACCACGTAAACGGCGCCGGCAAGCCCGGCAGCAGGTAGCGGCCGCAGCATCGGCCGGCAAAAGTGCGCAGGTTTAGACTTGATTGGCCGCTTTTGGGCCCCGGTTAGTCTAAACCTGCGCATTTTGTTTCTGACCAACGACAAGGACGCCGGGCCCGCCGCTCGGAGCCCCTGCAAACGGTAGGTATTCGCCCGCGAACGGCATAGCGTCGTCCGCGGTCGTTTCTCGTCCTCGCCAGCGCGCCCAGACACCGTCGCAGCTCAACGCGTCGACCCTTTAATAGTTGACCTTCCACATATGGTCATTTGAGCAAATACCTGCAGCTCACAGGCATTATCGTCCGCACAATTCCGATATCCGAACGCCACGTGCGCGATAGAATTACTTCGTGTGTGCAAACACGCGCCAACGCACGCTGGCACGGGGCTATGGCTGGCGCCCAGGCGCAAGAAGCAAGACAGGAGAGGAGATCTGCATGTACAAGATCCTCAAAAAGACGCAGTTCTCGGAGAAGGTGTTCGAGTTCCGCGTGGAGGCGCCGCAGATGGCCAAGAAGGCCCATGCCGGCCAGTTCCTGATGGTCCGCGCGAACGAGCAGGGCGAGCGCGTCCCGTTCACCCTCGCCGGCTGGAACGCCGAGGAGGGCTGGATCGAGTTCATCTTCATGGTCATCGGCAAGACGACCGAGATGCTCTCGACCTACAACGAGGGTGACGAGCTGCAGGACGTCACCGGCCCGCTCGGCAACCCCACCGAGCTCGAGGGCGACCGCGTGGTCGTGCTCGGCGGCGGCGTTGGCCTGGCCATCGCCTATCCCGTTGCCCGCACGTTCTGCGAGCAGGGCAAGAAGGTCTCGGTCATCATGGGCGCCCGCACCAAGGACCTGCTCATCCTCACCGAGCAGTTCAAGGCGCTGCCGCTCGAGGGCCTCTACATCACCACCGACGACGGCTCCGAGGGCGAGAAGGGCGTCGTGACCGCGCCGCTCGAGCGCCTCTGCCAGGAGAAGGCCGTCGACGCCGCGTTCTGCGTTGGCCCCGTCCCCATGATGAAGTTCTCCGCCCTCACGGCCGAGAAGTACGGCCTGCCCATCGTCGCCAGCCTCAACCCCATCATGGTTGACGGCACTGGCATGTGCGGCTGCTGCCGCGTCGAGGTCGGCGGCAAGACGAAGTTCGCCTGCGTCGACGGCCCGGACTTTGACGCCACCCAGGTCGACTGGAACGACCTGCGCGCCCGTCAGGGTTCGTATCGCACGGAAGAGGGCCAGGCCATGGAGGCCTACAAGGAGGAGAGCTGCGCATGCCACAGGTAAACGGTAAGTACAGGCCCAACATGAAGGCTCCCCGCACCCCCTACGTCGAGGAGCTTCCCGAGGAGCGCGCGCAGGACTTCCGTCCCGTCGACCGTGGCTACTCCATGGCAGACGCCGTGGCCGAGGCCAACCGCTGCCTCGACTGCAAGAACCCCAAGTGCGTCCAGGGCTGCCCCGTCAGCATCAACATCCCGGGCTTCATCGAGAAGATCCGCGAGGGCAACTTCGGCGGCGGCCTCGACATCATTCGCGAGTCTAGCCTGCTTCCTTCCGTCTGCGGCCGCGTGTGCCCGCAGGAGAATCAGTGCGAGGGCAACTGCGTCCTCAACAACAAGGACCGCGCCATCGCCATCGGCCAGCTCGAGCGCTTCCTGGGCGATAACGCCACCGAGCTCGCGCATGACCCCGAGGTCAAGCCGTCCAACGGCAAGAAGGTCGCCGTCGTGGGCTCCGGCCCCTCCGGCATCGCCTGCGCCGGCGAGCTTGCCCGCAACGGCTACGAGGTCACGGTCTTCGAGGCCTTCTTCACCGGCGGCGGCGTGCTGACCTACGGCATCCCCGAGTTCCGTCTGCCCAAGAAGATCGTCAAGCGCGAGATCGACGGCCTGGAGAAGCTCGGCGTCAAGTTCGAGTACAACAGCGTCGTGGGCCGCATCACCGACGCCAAGGAGCTCTTCGAGGAGCAGGGCTTTGACGCGATGTACCTTGCCGTGGGCGCCGGCCTGCCCAAGTTCCTGAACGTCCCGGGCGAGAACCTCCCCGGCGTCTTCTGCGCCAACGAGTACCTCACGCGCGTGAATCTCATGAAGGCCGAGAAGTTCCCCGAGTTCGACACCCCCACCAAGCACGGCAAGAACGTCGTGGTCTTCGGTGGTGGCAACGTCGCCATGGACGCGGCCCGCACCGCGCTTCGCCTTGGCGCCGACACCGTCACGCTGGCCTATCGCCGCACCGAGGAGGAGATGCCCGCTCGTAAGGCAGAGCTCCACCACGCCAAGCAGGAGGGCGTCCAGATCCTCCCGCTCGTCTCGCCCATCGAGTTCGAGGCAGACGAGAACGGCTTCGTGAGCAAGGTCAAGCTCGAGCGCATGGAGCTTGGCGAGCCCGATGAGAGCGGCCGCCGTCGTCCGCACCCCGTCGAGGGCTCCGAGTTCGAGATTCCGTGCGACGTGGCCGTCACAGCCATTGGCACGAACGCCAACCCGTTCCCCAAGCTCGCCGCCGAGGACGTGGCCCTCAACAAGTGGGGCTACATCGAGGCCGACGAGAACGGCCGCACGTCCGACCCGCGCATCTGGGCCGGCGGTGACATCGTGACGGGCGCCGCCACGGTCATCCTGGCAATGGGCGCCGGCAAGAAGGCCGCCCACTCGATGATGGAGGCGCTGGAGGCGTAAAGCCCCTTAGCTGCTAGTAAGGCCGCCCCCGGGATCCGCCGGGCTCCGGGGGCGGCCTTTTTCTGTGATGCGTGTCCGCCCGTGGGTGGGGCATGGCGTTCGCTCGGACAGATTGCTGCGCAATCCCCCATAGCCTCGCGTCCATCACGCCCCACCCACGGGCGGCTTACGAAGTAGAGGGCCACCTGCGAATTCATTGGGTCGCGGGTGGCCTTGTTGCGTTCTAGGGGCTTTTCGCCTCCGAAGGGGCGCCGAGCTTACTTTTAGGCTCTGTTAGACCAGGATTGACATTCCGCCCATTATCTTTTTGCGATTGCACAATGGTCGCTCCTTTGCTGAATCTGAATCCGGCAAGGGGGCGATGCGCTCAAGACCGGACGAGTTGCTCGCCGGGGCCCTGCCGTTTCAGGCCGAGCTCGTCCAGGATGGTCGTGGCCCCCTTCTTGACCTCCGGGTCGATGAGGTTCGTCGTGGCCGGTATGTTCGACGGCATGGTTGTTACCTTTCCTCGCATATCGCGGTGCGACCATTCTGCCGCCTCTATGCGGCGGGCGCGGCCCAGTAGTCCATGTAGGGCGACTCCACGTTGGACCCATAAAAAGTAACTGTTTTACGATAAAAAAGTTTGATTACCAGTTAGATCGGCACTGCTCCAAAACCTTGGGCGTGCACGTACCACACTCCGCCAACGGAGCACAGCGCCGCGACCACGCTCACCGGCGTCCCTCCCATGATCACGCATGAGCACACCGCCGCGACGAGTATGCCGATCGCGATGCAGAACCGCGCCAGCGTAACGGTCATGCGATATGACGACGCATATTGCACGTATGCCGCACTGACCGCGCAGATCACCGCGGACAGGAACACCACCAGTGGAATCGCGCGGGTCATCGACGGCTGCCTGATCAGGCGGACGAGCACGGGCCCCAATGCCAGCGATGCCGCCATGACGCAGGCCATCGATCCGGCATAATCCACACTGTGATGCCAGGTCAGACGTGCCAGTACCACGGCGGAACGGCATAGCACGGCCATCAACGCCACGATGACGACGAGGACGAGCGCCAAAATCAGCGGGTACTGGGTTGCCGGGAAAGGAGAAGCCCGTGGATTAAGAACGGGCGGACGACAATGGTGATTCCGAAGGCCATGCGAGGGAGACGAATCCCAGCGCCGCGAGCGCCACGCAGCTTGCGCCCGCGCAACCCCATGCCACGGGCTCGCTGATGCGGCCGCGATTGTGGGGGTCCGCTGGCACCGTCATTCACCCTTCCCTGTCAGTCTCTTGCCACCCACGATACTCGGTGACACGAAACATGCACCACATGGTCATATTGGCCGGATGCCGTGCAGGAACCGCGCGCACCTCACGCGAGGATGTAGTTCGCGCGGCGCGGGTCGCCCGGCAGCGGGAAACGCGGGTCGCACTGGTCCGGCCATGTCACCGCGCCCGCGTACGGTGCCGGAACCTCACGACGCAGCTGGTCATAGTAAGCCTTGTACGCGCGGAACAGCTCCAGCTCCTCGACGGCGGAGACAGCGCCGACCGTATGACGGAAATCCAGGTCACGGCTCTCCCGCATCCAGTACAGGATGTTCACCCACACGTGCAGATACCCTCCCCACACGATGTAGCCCGGTTTCATGCGGAAGGAATTCATCAGACTCACCATCGTCTCGGACGGGCGCCCATTGTACGGCGGCATGAACGCCGGGTCGTCCACATGGCCCAACGAGCACGTCGAAAACGCCGTGAAAACCTTGTCAGTGGTCAGCGGGAACGGGGCACGCAGCACATGCAACACGGCATCACGCCTATTGGGAAGCTTGCGCACGGGACGGTAGTACGTCATATATCGGGAGGAGCTGTCGTTATTGATGGAGCTCATGTCGTCAAGAATAATCCATCCGTCACGCCAGCAAAAGGAGACGGGCCAATAACTTGCCGCCCACGGGATTCTCGGCTTAAGTAGCGTACCGCCGAGGTCACGCCGCGCAGGAGCATCCAGACCTGATACCGCAGTCCAGAACAAAGCCAACGGAAGATCGAACTCCGCGCGGGGATGCGTACCGGAACCCTTACGAACCATCCCCGGAATTATGCTGAACCTGCTGTCCGACCAACCCCGATTCGCCCAATGCAAAGGATTGGACGCGGGATCGTTCATCCGACGAGCCTCACGCAAACCCTCGAACACCGCGAGAAACCTCCTGCCACCGCGTCACCGATCTTCGTTAATCCGCTCGTTGAGTTCATCCATCTTGCGAAGCTCCGCTCCCAACACGCTGTTGTCGTCATGTCGGGCTTCTTCCATGGCCTGTTTCAGCTTCCTCATGGTCTTCACCATTCCGGCGCGAACCTCACGAGCCTCAGGCGATTTATCTATTCCTGAGATGATATCGTTTTCGGTGGTTTGGCGCATGTCGATCCACTGCTGCAGAATCTGCCAAGCCTTGCCGGATTCACCTTTGCGACGGCGTTCCTCCAATTGTGATGAAATGCGAGCGTTCTCTTTATCCGTCTCCTTTTTTATTTCCGCTACTTCAGCACGAGCCTTGGCTCGTTTGATTACCAGTCAGATCGGCACTGCTCCAAAATCAGACTGTTGTCTCACCACGCCTCCAGCTCCAGCGGATTCCCAAAGCCAGAAAACACCAATCTCATAGAATAAGTAGCCCTTCTAACGAGGGCGAAAATGCGGAAAGGCACTCGATGAGGCGGTGGCGCATGGCGTAGGCGGTCTTTAGGCAGACACGGCAGCGCCTCGCGCATTCACGCAGGGGAAGCATGAGCACGAAGCACTCGGCGTAGGCCATCCAGGTCTCCCTCGGGAGCTTGCTCGTCCCCAGGATGCGCTCGCTGCCCATGCCGGAGGTCCTGCCGCGGCCACGGTAGAGGTAGCGCTACTTGCTGTTCTTTGATTTGCCCTTCTTCGCGACCGCGACGGACCCGCAGTGCGGGCAGCATTCGACTTCGTAGGCAGAGCCGGCCGCCTCCTCGAACGCCGCCGCGCGGATCACGTCCCCGACGGATTCGATCGCGCGACGGCGCTCCGCCCTGCTCAGCTCCTCCATGTTCCGCTTGAAGGTGATTACCAGGTCTTCGGCGTTCGTTCTGCCCCATCGTCGTGCGTCTCCAGGGCTAACGATATGGCACCGTGGGGACACGTGTATGTCAATCCTGGTCCAACAGAGCCTACTTTTAAGCAGCAAGCTTCTCGCCGTTGAAAGACATGGCCGGGATGCGGATGGTGGAGGCGCCCAGGGAGAGGAGACGGGTGGGGTCCTCGTTGGGGTTGAAGACCTGGATGGGGAGGTTGCCGCGGGCCTCGCCGACGGCGGCGGCGAGCTGGATGGCGCTCGCGTCTACGAGGACGAGGGCATTGACGCTCGTGCGCATGACGGCGCGCACAGTCTGGCGGACGTCCTTCTCGGCCATGCCGGAGGCATCCACGACGACGTTGGCGAGGGCGCCGTGGGCGTGGCAGAGCTGGGTCACGCGGCGCAGCTGGCCTGCGAGCCAGGCCTCGTCGCCGAGAAGGGAATGCTCAACGGGAATGTCGAGCTCGTCGGCGCCCGTTTCGGACAGCATAAGGCCCGCGTGCATGAGCAGCGAGTTGTCCGGCCAGCCGAGCACCTGGCTGCACGAGACGGCAACGTGGCAGCGCCCCTGCGCAGCCGTGCGGGCCGCAGGCGCAAGGCTGGAAGCCACGTGCACGCAGCGGCATCCCTCGCCCATCGCGGCGCGCAGCACCTCGGCGGCGTCCACCGGCGCCGTCTCCTCGGAAATCATGACGTCCACATGCTCGGAAAGCTCGTTTGCACCCATGTCTGCTCCTTCTCGCGATTTGTATGATTCGCTCATACATTTCTCTTGCACACCGTCAGATTAGGGCGGGCCGTTGGCTGAATGGGCGCATTTGGCTCAAATGTACTTGCCGTATGATACAAAGCAGACATTTAGGCATACAAAGGGATGGGGAGCACCATGGACGTCCTTGCCGCCATATCGGCAGAGCCGCTCGACCATTCGTCGGCAACACCCCTCTACCGCCAGCTCAAGCACCGGTTCCTGCAGCTCATCGCCACCGGCACGCTCGACGAGCACACGCCCCTGCCCACCGAGCACGCCCTATGCGCAGCGTTTGGCCTCTCGCGCTCCACGGTCCGCCACTGCCTCAAGGACCTCGCGGACGAGGGCTACGTTAACCGCCACCGTGGCCAGGGAACGTACGTCTCGGAGCCCGAGAGCCGCGGGGGCCTCGATAGGCTGTACATGAGAGCAAGTACCTCGAGCAACTTCGAACGCAAGGGAGCCGCGGCAAGCTCTCGCTACCTCGGGCTCCGCAAGGTCGCGGCGAACGGCGCCACGGCGCGTAGCCTCGAGGTCGAGGAGGGCGAGCCACTCTGGGAGATCAACCGCCTACGCCTCGCGGACGGCAAGGTCATCGTGCACGAGCTTGCGTTCGTGCCCGTAAGCGCACTGCCCGAGCTCTCGGCCGGGGACCTCGAGGGAACGTCCATCTACGTCCGCATCGCGGAGAGCTCGATGGCACTGCCCGAGCGCACGGAGGAGAAGATCGAGGGGATCGCGCTCGACAAGCATGAGGCCAAGCTGCTCGAGACCAGGCCCGGGGCCCCAGGCCTGCGCATCATCGCACGCTCCATCGACACGCAGGGCCATCCCTTCGAGGCAAGCGTGGGCATTGCGCGCGCAGACCGCTACCACCTCGAGGTCACCTACACCACCCGCGGCATCGACTTCGCCAAGACCATCTAGGAGACCAGCATGGACGTTCTCGAGACGCTCTCCGCAAGCCCCCTTAACCATGATTCCGCCACGCCGCTGTATCGCCAGCTCAAGCACCGCATCCTGCAACTCATCGCCACCGGTGCTCTGGACAAGGCCACGCCCCTGCCAACCGAGACGCAGCTGTGCGAGGCGCTGGGGCTCTCCCGCGCCACGGTACGCCGCTGCTTCAAGGACCTCGTCAACGAGGGGTACGTGCGGCGCCGGCGCGGCCAGGGCACGTTCGTGAACGCCGGCGAGCGCAGCGTGGGGCTGGGCACGCTCTACCTCAGGGCCAGCACGTCGGGCAACCTCAAGCGCAGCGGCGCCGACGTGACCTCGAGGTTCCTCGGGCTGAGAAGGACCGAGGCCACCGCCGTCACGGCACGCAGCCTTGAGGTCGAGGAGGGCGAGCCGCTCTGGGAGGTCAACCGCCTGAGGCTCGCGAACGGCCGGGCAGTCATCCACGAGCTCGCGTTCTGCCCGGTGGGCGCACTTCCCCACCTCGAGGAGGAAGACCTGCTCCACACGTCCATCTACACGCGCATCGCGGAGAGCACCAACTCCCTGCCCGAGCGCACCGAGGAGCGCATCGAGGCCATCATGCTCGACCGCCACGAGGCGCGCCTTCTCGAGACGGACGCAGGAACCCCCGGCGTTCGCGTGTTCACCCGTGCGCTCGACATCACCGGCAAGCCGCTGCTCGCAAGCATTGGCGTCGCGCGGGCCGACCGCTTTCATCTCGAAGTCGCCTACACGAGCAACGGAATCGACTTCTCAAAGACGATCTGAGGGCCTCACGGAGATGGCGCCGGGGATAAGGCGTTCGCTCGGACATATCGCTGCGCAATCTCCCTTAGCCTCGCTCGCGCCTTATCCCCGGCGCCCTTGCGGAACTCGATACTAGCCGGAGGATCTAATCCCTAGCTTTCCAGTCGGTCGATGAGCTCGTCGACCACGGTCATGCAATCGCCCACCACCTTGTAGTTGGCGGCGCCAAAGATGGGGGCGTCGGGGTCCTCGTTCACGGCGACGATGGTCTCGGCGCCGGAGATGCCCGCGAGGTGCTGAATGGCACCGGACACGCCCAGGCTCACGAGCAGGCGCGGCGCCACCGAGACGCCCGTCTGGCCCACCTGGTGCGAGTAGTCGAGCCATCCCGCCTCCACGATGGGCCTCGTGCAGCCAATCTCGCACGAGCAGCCCAGGCGCTGGCCGAGAAGCTCTGCCAGCCGCTCCACGCGCGCAAGCGCCTTCTTGCCGCCGATGCCGCGACCCACCACCACGAGGGCCTCCGCGTCCGTGATCGAGGCGCCATCGCCTGCCTTCTCGCGAGAGAGCACGTGGACGCGCCCGTAGACCGCCGCGTCAAGCAGCACGTCGGTCACGGGAAGCTCGCCCACCTCGCGAGGCTCAGGCGCCGGGAAGATTCCCGGGCGCACGGTGGCCATCTGGGGACGGTTGTTCGGGCACACGATCGTGGCCATGAGGTTGCCGCCAAAGGCCGGGCGCGTCTGCTGGAGCAGGCCCGTCTCGCGGTCCATCTCGAGAATCGTGCAGTCGGCCGTGAGGCCCGTCTGCAGCGTCACGGCGACGCGCGGCGCGAGCTCGCGGCCAAAGTTCGTGGCGCCGTAGAGGATGACCTCGGGCTTTCGCTCAAGCGCAAGGGCGCACAGCCAGGCGGCGAAGCACTCGACGTCCGTGTGCGCCAGGCGGTCGTCGCACGTGCGCAGCACTTCGTCGGCACCGGCGGCCACGAGGGCACGCGCGTTAACGTCGTCCGCATCGGAGTGTTCACCCAAAAGGGCCACGAGCCTGCAGCCGCGCGCGTCCGCCAGCTCGCGCGCCTTGCCCACGAGCTCAAGGGCCACGCCCAGCACGGCTCCGTCGGACCCCACCTGCGAGAACACCCAGACGTCGTGGTAGCCCGACGTATCGGCGCCAGGCTCGTCGCGCTCGATGGCGAGCGCCCCCACCGGGCACGCGTCCACGCACATGCCGCAGCTCACGCAGCCGTCCAGCACACGGGCGCGACGGTCAACCACCTCGATGCCGCCACTTGCGCACACGCGCTCGCAGCGACGGCATCCCACGCACTTCTCGGCGTCGACAACAAGTCCGCTCATCGCGCGACCTCCTCAAACAGCCCAAGCAGCGCCGCGGCCTGCTCGGCCGGCGTGCCCGAAATCGTCACGGCCTCGCTGCTCCGCTCGGGAACGAACGAGCGCACCACCTGCGTGGGCGAGCCGGCAAGCCCGCAGCATGCGGGGTCGGCCCCGAGCTTGGCCGCGTCGATCACGCGCACCTCGGCGTCGGCCGCCGCGCGCACGCCCGCGATGCTCGGCATCCGCAGCGTCGCCACGTCCTTCGTCACGGTGAGCACGGCCGGGAGCGGCACCTCGACCACCTCGGAGCCCTCGTCGGTGTCGTGGCGAACCACAACGCGGTGGTCGCTCGCCTCGAGCACCTCGGACACGCTCGTGACGCACGGGACGCCGAGAATGCCACCGAGCTCGGGGCCAATCTGGGCGGTGTCGCCGTCAACGGCCATCTTGCCGCACAGCACGAGGTCGGCGTCTCCCAGCTCGTCGAGGCCCATGGAGAGCGCGTAGGACGTCGCGAGGGTGTCCGCGCCGGCAAACGCGCGGTCGGAGAGCAGAAGTGCGTCGTCGGCCCCACGCGCGATGGCGTCGCGGAGCAGCCGGCACGTGTCCGGGATGCCCATGGACAGCACGGAAACGCGCCCGGCGAGCTCGTCCTTTAGGGCGAGCGCCACCTCGAGCGCCGCCGTGTCGAACGGGTTGGCGACGGACTGCCTGCCGTCGCGCACGATCGTGTTGGTCTTGGGGTCCATGCGGACCTCGGTGGTGGAGGGAACCGCCTTCATGCAGACGATGGTCCTCATGCGCGCTCACCGCCCTTCTCGCCCACGCCGGGCTCCGCGGACAGGCCCGCCATGGCGTCGAGCAGCTCCTCGCCAAACAGGTTGCCGCGGTCCAGCTGGCCTGCCGGATCGAGCTCGAGCTTGAGGCGCGCCATCTCGCGGATGTGCTCGGGCCCGTACATGGTCTCCAGAAAACCGCGCTTGATCTTGCCCACGCCATGCTCGGCAGACACCGCGCCGCCCATGCACGTGACCTCGCCCGCCCAGCGCGAGAACAGCTCCTTGCCCGCAGCAAAGTCCGCGCTATCCCTGGGCAGGACGTTCACGTGCAGGTGGTTGTTGCCGATGTGGCCCCACGCGGCGCTCTCTAGGCCCGCCTCGGCGAGCGTGGAGCGGTAGAGGTCGATGACGTCATGCAGGCGCTCGTCGGGCACGGACATGTCGCTGCCGAGCTTCGTGATCGCCGGGTCGGTGCGGCGGCGCTCGTCGATGAGCATGTTCACGCTCTCGGGCACCGCATGGCGGAAGAAGCGCTGGCACTCGCGGTCGACGTCCGTGCGCGCCACCCACGTGTCCGACTCACTGGCACCGGCCGCCGCCATGGCGTCACCAATGGCGAAGAGCTCGGCGACCGCCTCATCCTCGTCTGCGCAGTCGAGCTCCACGTAGACGCAGCAGGCAAAGCGCTCGTCCACGGCCGGCAGGCTCGCGAACGCAGCGCTGTTCTTGCGCTGCGTGCGCAGGATCGAGAGCGCCCCGGCGTCGAAGTACTCGATGGCCGCGGCGTGGCCAAGCGCCGGCCGCACGGCCACCGTGAAGTCCAGTGCGGCCTTCTCGGACTCGAAGAAGCAGCTCACGCCCCACACCACGGCGGGAGCTGCCATGAGCGCGAGCTCGACCTCGGTGACGACGCCCAGCGTGCCGTCGCTTCCCACGAACAGGTCGAGGGCATCCATGTCGTCTGCCACGTAGTAGCCCGACGCGTTCTTGGTGGCGGGCATGGCGTACGTGGGCAGGTCCAGGGACAGCTCGCGGCCGCCCTCCGTGGAAAGCCGCAGCGTGCGACCACAGGCATGCACCTGGCCACGGCGCAGCGCCACGATGTCGCCGTCTGCCAGCACCACGCGCAGGGCGCTCACGTGCGGACGCACGGGGCCATAGCCGTAGCTGCGGGCGCCGGAGGCGTTGCAGGCCACCATGCCGCCGATGCAGGCGCTCGTCTCGGTGGGATCCGTGGGGAAGAACTGCTCGGGCCCGGCGTACATCTCGTCCAGGACGCGCAGGTCCTCATCGGCCCAGCCGGCCGTGGGAACGGCCTTGTTGGCGAGCGCCTTGCGCAGGTTTGCCAGCACGACGCCCGGCTGCACGCGCAGGCAATACGTCCCGTCCTCGTCGCGGCGCAGCCCCAAGACCTTGTCCATGCGGCTCAGGTTGAGCACGTGCCCGCCGTGGGGCACGGCTCCGGCGGCAAGGCCGGTGCGCGCGCCCTGCACCGTCACGAGCACGGACGCCGCGTGGAGGCCGCGCAGCACGTCTCGGACTTCATCCTCGCTGGTGGGAAAAGAGATGGTCTCGGCCTCGCCCACCGTGCGTGACTCGTCGCGCACGTACTCCTCGAGCTCGGGGCCAAGCGGCTTGATAAGCGTCATACGCAGTACCTCTCCGTGAACGGGGCGCTTCCGGCCCCGGCGCGTCGAGACGGACTCGGGCGCGGTTCGCCCCGCCCCATCTGGTTGTGCATCAAAGATAAACGGGGCGTATTGCCGCGGCGTTTCCAGAAGAAGACCGTTAGATGCAAGAAGCTCGCACGCATTCGCCCCAAAAGGCGGCATAATGGTTCGAAAACCTCATGGGCGGCGGACGGGGTTGCCGCGCGCCCACAACGACGTCAGGAGGAACCGCCGCATGAAGGAGCTCGAGGACCGCATTCGTCAGGACGGCATCGTTCGCGAGGGCAACGTCCTGAAGGTGGACAGCTTCCTCAACCACAAGTGCGACGTCTCCCTGTACAACAAGATGGGCGCCGAGTGGGCCAGCCTGTTCGCCGGCAAGCACGTCGACAAGATCTTGACCATCGAGTCCTCCGGCATCGGCATCGCCTGCGTCGCCGCCACCCACTTTGGCAACGTCCCGGTGGTGTTCGCCCGCAAGACCGAGTCCAAGAACCTCGACGGCGAGCAGTACCGCACGCAGATCAAGAGCTACACGAAGGGCCGCACCTACGAGGTCATCGTGGCCAAGCGCTTCCTCGAGCGTGGCGAGCACGTCATCATCCTCGACGACTTCCTGGCCATGGGCTGCGCGCTCAGGGGCCTGCTTGAGATCTGCGAGGAGGCCGGCGTCATCGTCGAGGGCATCGGCATCGCCATCGAGAAGGGCTTCCAGCCGGGCGGCAAGACGCTGCGCGAGGAGGGCTACCAGGTGGAGAGCCTCGCCATCGTGAAGTCCATGAACGCCGAGACGGGCGAGATCGAGTTCGAGTAGGGCTAGGGCCTGTTGGGCAACGAGAGCTACACGCTGTACGTGAGATGCGGGGACGACGCCTCTAGCGCCGTCCCCGTTTGCGTGACGCGCAAGCGCGTGAGAAACCTCAACCTGCGCGTCCATGGCGACGGCAGCGTCGTGGCGAGCGTCCCGTGGCACACGTCACGCGAGCGGGCGCAGCAGTTCCTCGACGCGCACGCGGCATGGATCTTCTCGCGTGTCTCGAACAAGGCGGAACGGCAGGACAGGCGCGAGAACGACTCGCCCGCCTATGCCCTGTGGGGCCGCGAGCTGCGCACGGAAGACGGGCACACACCAAGCGCAGAGGAGCTCGACACCCTGTGGCGACGTGAGGTCGAGCGGGCGCTGCCCGGGGTCATCGCGCGCATGGAGCCGCTCGTTGAGGCCCATGCCACGTCGTGGCAGCTGCGGGCCATGAGCAGCAGGTGGGGCTCGTGCACACCCGCCCGCGGCAGCATCCGCATCAACGTACGCCTGGCCGCCTGGCCGCCCGAGTGCCTGGACTACGTGGTTGCCCACGAGCTCGCGCACCTTCTCGAGCCCTCGCACAACGCGCGCTTCCACGCCATCGTGGCTCGCGCCATCCCAGGCGAGCGCGCCATCCGCGCTCGCCTTCGCCAGCCACCCGCATCACGGTGACAGTTTGACCCCGTCCCCAAGTGTCACGGCGACAGGTGGGGACGGGGTCGCTTTGTCACCGCCGTCGCCGCTGTCACTTGAACCCGCAGGTGAGATGCATCATTGTGGGGAGCAGTCAACCGAGAGGAGCCGCCATGCCAGGCAAGCGCACGGACGTTATCAGCTGGGACGAGTTCTTCATGCGTGTCGCCATCGCCGCGAGCATGCGCAGCAAGGACCCAAACACGCAGGTGGGAGCCTGTATCGCAGACGCCAACCACCGCATCCTGTCCGTGGGCTACAACGGCACACCCTCCGCGCTCAACGACGACGAGTTCCCCTGGGAGACCACGGATGACCCTCTGCTCGACAAGCACAGCTACGTGATTCACGCCGAGGCCAACGCCATCCTCAACTACCGCGGCTCCAACAAGGACCTGCAGGGGGCCACGGTCTACGTCACGCTCTTCCCCTGCCACGAATGCGCCAAGACCCTCGTGCAGGCGGGCATCGGCGAGGTCGTCTACCTGGGCGACAAGTACGAGGGCACGCAGGACAACCTCATCTCCAAGCGCATCCTCGACACCTGCGGCGTCACGTATCGCCAGGTCTCGATCGGCGACTAGCACGCGGGGCAGACGAGCCCTCCTCATACCACCCAAGATTAGCGAGGTCACAGCATGGCAGAGACAGACGAGCACACCCACGACCACGCCTGCGAGGCGGGCGGCTGCCACATCCCCGTGGGCGAGGCGCCCGAGAACATCCCCGAGGAGGAGCTGCTCTATGACCTCGCGGACCTGTTCAAGGTCTTCTCGGACACCACGCGCATCAAGATCCTGTTCACGCTCATGGGTCGCGAGCTGTGCGTGGCAGACATCGCCGACGAGACGGGCACCACGCAGAGCGCCGTCTCCCACCAGCTGCGCACGCTCAAGCAGGCGCACCTCGTGAAGTTCGAGCGAGACGGCCGCAACATCGTCTACTCGCTCGCCGACGACCACGTCTACACCATGCTCAACGTGGGTCTCAGCCACATCTGCGAGTAGCGACGACCGGCGGCCGCGCCGGCAACGCCACGCCGCCGAGGTCTGCAACCTCCATCTTCCACCGAGCGCTGCAAATCAGACACTTACGAGCCCTTCGAGGCCGCTAACTGTCTGATTTGCGGCGCTCGCGGATCCGTGGCGCCATCGCAAACGACTGGAAATGGATTGGCCACGAAGGCCAAATCGTCCTGACGCCAACTATAAATGTTCAGTTATTTGTCGATATTGGTTGACACCGCTCGGCATGGAACGTCGGAAGCTCTCTCCCTAGGATGGTTATTAGAGGGAGGGGACGGATGGCTGCTGAGACGCACATAACGGACGTAGTTGGCTACGTCGAGACGCATAGCCGTTGCACCCTCGCGGCGATTGCGAACCATCTCGACATCAAGGAGCGCACCGCACGCTCCTACATCCAGCGCGCCAACAACATGCTCCAGGGATTTGCCGCCATCGAATATGTTGCGGCCGAGCGTGGCTATGAGCTCAGGGTCCGAGACACTGCCGCCTATTCCCGTTGGAAGGAGCATGCGCTGGGCTCAGCGCGTCCGCCCCTCCCCTCCACTCCGGAGGGCCGCGTCGGCTACCTTCTCATGGACCTGCTCTTCCGCACCGACTGGGTGACCCTCGACGACCTTGCGAACATCCTGTTCGTCTCGCGGGCCTCCATCTCCTCAGACCTCAAGCGGGTCGACGACGAGCTCGGCCGCTTTGACCTATCGCTCGAGCGCAAGCCGCACTATGGCATTCGCGTGGTGGGAAGCGAGATGAACCGGAGGCTCTGCATCGCCGGAATCGTCGCAAGCTCCGAGGGGCCGGGGTCGGCGGGCGTCGACTCCGCGCAGGGAGCGCCCATCGAGGAGCTCTTCTCGTCGCTCGGCGCCGCCTCGGACCCTGCAACCGAGAAGACACGCCTCCATGCCGCCGCCTCGTGCGTAGACGATGCGGCGGCGGAGGCCGACTTCACCGTCAACTCGGCTGCATACCAGAACCTCATCGTCCACATCGCCGTAGCCATGATGCGGATAGAGGAGGGTTGCTACGTTCCCCTGGACGAGCGGCACGTCAGCTCCATCAGTGACTCCGAGTCATTCGCCGTCGCCTCACGCACTGCCGAGCTTATCAAGCAGCGCCTGGGTCTCGAGCTGCCGCGTGAGGAGATCGCCTACATGGCGATTCACCTCGCCGGCAAGCAGACGTTGAACAAGATGGCGCCAGCCGAAGACAACCTCGTCATCGATTCTGGCGTCTGGGACGTCGTCACGAGCATGCTCAACGACGTCTGGGGGACGTTCCGCTTCGACTTCAGGCATGACCTCGAGCTGCGCATGAACCTCGCGCGCCACATCGTGCCGCTCTCCGTGCGCATGCGCTACCACATGGAGCTCAAGAACCCCCTGCTCGACAGCATCAAGACCAGGTACCCGCTCGCATGGTCGATGGCGCTCGAGACCGCCCCCATCCTCGAGAAGGAGTACGGCTCGCGCCTCTCCGAGGACGAGCGCGGCTACATCGCCCTCGCCTTCGCGCTGGCACTGGAGCGCGACGCCACGAACCGTCCCAAGAAGCGTCTGCTCGTCGTGTGCGCGAGCGGGGCCGGAACGTCTCGCCTCCTCGAATATCGCTGCCGCAAGGAGTTCAGCGACTGGATCGGCGACATCGAGACGTGCGACGCCTTCCATCTCGACAACGTCGACTTCAGCCAGATCGACTACGTCTTCACGACGGTGCACATCGACCAGAAGCTGCCTGCACCCATCTGCGAGCTTCACAACTTCCTCGACGCGGCTGAGGCCGAGCAGCTTCGCGACGTTCTTCGAAAGGGTCATTGCGACGCACCCGCGCAGAGCGTCTCGTTTTTCTCGAAAGACCTCTTCTTCACGCATGCCAAGCTCTCCACAAAGGACGAGGTGCTCGAGTTTCTGCTCGGGCAGGCCCGGGAGAAGAGGGGCATGGACGAGAGGTTCTGCGAGGCCGTACGCAACCGTGAGACCGTCGTGGCGACCTCGCTGGGCAACGACGTGGCCATGCCACATCCCGTCGAGGCCACGAGCGCGCAAACCTTTGGAATCGTTGCGCTTCTTGACGAGCCGGTTGCGTGGGACGACCTTGGGCACACGGTGCGCGCCGTCTTCCTCATGTCTTTCTCGCGCTCTGGCGGCAGACAGGTGCAGGCGCTCATCTCGACGCTTGCCGAGCTCATGAGCAGCCCGAGCGCCATGGCCACGCTCGTCAAGCACCAGGAATGGGAAACCTTCTGCGCCCTTCTGGGCGCCATTGAGTCTGACGAATCCGCTGCGGAGTCTCGCGGCACGCTACACGCATCGGGGAGGTGACACACATGGCAGAAATCACCCAGGAGAAGCAGGCCGAGGCCTTTGACAACGAGACGTTCTCGTTTGGCCTCATCGGAGACGCCGGAATGGCCCGCAGCCTCGCCTTCGAGGCCCTCAAGGCGGCCAAGAAGGGAGACTTCGCGCACGCCGACGAGCTCATGGAGCAGTCCAAGCAGGCCGGCCTCGAGGCCCATCACAAGCAGACGAGCCTGCTCGTTCGCGAGGCTGGCGGAGACCACGTCCCCGTCGACGTGATGCTCGTCCACGCGCAGGACCACCTCATGACCTCGATGCTCGCCCAGGAGCTCATCGAGGAGATCATCGAGCTGCGCCGCGAGCTTGCCGAGCGCAAGTAGGCATCTCGCGCCAATAGCCGCCATGCGGCTCTGCACCATCTGACGACAACGGAAAAAACAACTCGCAACCGATAGCCCAAAGGGCCATCGGAAAGGGGATTGCTATGAAAGTACTGCTTGTTTGCGCCGCCGGCATGTCCACCTCGATCCTCATGAAGAAGATGGAGAAGTACGCCGCCGAGCAGGGCATCGACCTCACGATCGAGGCCCACGGCTTCTCCGAGGCCCCCGAGTACGCCTCTGACTTCGAGTGCATCCTCGTTGGCCCGCAGGTGGGCTACCGCAAGGACGAGCTGGCCGAGACCTGTGGCCTGCCCACGGCGGTCATCCCACCGGCCGACTACGGCATGGGCAACTGCGCCAACATCTTCAAGCTCATCCACAGCCTGATTGGCTAAATCTCACATAAGGAGGACCAGCATGGCCCTTGAAAACATGTTCGAGAGCCCCATCATCCAGAAGCTCCAGGCTCTCGGCGCCAAGTCCCAGTCAAGTCCAACTCTCTCGACCATATCCTCGGGCATGATGACCACGCTCTCCATCATCATGGCGGGCGCCGTGTTCACCATCGTCTCGAGCATCCTCAACATCACGGGGCTCATCGGCACCGACAGCGCACTGTACCAGTGGCTGCAGTTGCCCTACAACATGACGATTGGCGTCATGAGCCTCATCATCGCCTTCGCGCTCGGATATCAGTACACCAAGGCCCTCAAGATGAAGGGCGAGCTTGCCAACGGCATCGTCACGCTTGTGCTGTTCATGATGGTGTGCTCTCCCATCAAGAGCGTCACGCTGCAGGACGGCACCACGGCCTCCGTGCTTGACTCAACCTACCTGGGCGGGTCGGGCATGTTCACGGCAATCATCGTCTCGCTCATCGCCGTGCGCATCATCAAGCTTTGCCAGGACAAGCACATCGTCCTCACGATGCCTGACTCCGTACCGCAGTACCTCGCCGACTCGTTCAGCGCCGTCATCCCGCTCGTCATCAACATCGTGCTCTGGACCGGCCTCAACACCCTGTGCGAGACCTTCATGGGCGCCGCGCTCCCCGGCGTCATCATGGGCATCCTCGCCATGCCGCTCGCCGGCCTCAACTCCGTTCCCGGCATGTTCATTGTGGCCCTCGTTGGCCTGCTCTGCTGGTGCCTCGGCATCCACGGCACGGGCGTCATCATGATTGTCCTCATGCCTGTTTTCATGCAGTACTACGCAGACAACGCGGCCGCCCACGCCGCCGGTGTCGCAATGACCCTGCAGCCCGTTGCCCTCTACTTCCTCGCACAGTGTGGCGGAGGCTCGGGCAACATGTTCCCGCTTGCCGCGCTCTGCTGCCGCGCCAAGTCCGAGCAGCTCAAGGCCATCGGCAAGGTTGGCCTCGTACCGTCCATCTTCAACATCTCCGAGCCCATGATCTTCGGCGTGCCCGTGATGTACAACCCGCTCATCGCCATCCCGTTCATTCTCAACACGCTCATCAGCATGCTTGTCATCTACCTGCTGTACGTCGTGGGCTTCTTCCAGCCGCAGTACATCATGATCATGTCCTCCCTGCCGATCTTCATGGCCGACTACCTCACCAGCATGGCTTGGCAGAACCTCTTCATCCCCGTAATCTGCATTGTCGTGGGCTTCATCACCTACCTGCCGTTCGTGAAGCTCTATGACAAGCAGCTCTGCGAGCAGGAGGCCGCCAACTCAGCTGCCGAGCAGGCCTAGTGCGTGGACCCTACCCCACTCGCCCACCCCAAGCGCGGGCGCATGTCTTGTGTCCGCACCTCCAGAAAGGAAGTACCCATGCAGAAGAAGCGTCTTGGCATCTCGCTCTATCCCGAGTTTGCCTCCCAGGAGGAGAACTTCGCCTATCTCGAGCGCGCTGCGGCGCAAGGCTTTGACCTGCTGTTCATTGCTCTGCTCGGCGTCCAGGACGGCCCCGATGCCGTCAAGGAGCGCTACCTGCCCTACATGGAGCGTGCCAAGGAGCTCGGCTTCGAGATCGAGTCGGACGTTAACCCGATGGTCTTCGGTCGTCTCGGCGTCAAGGCGAGCCTGTTCGCCGGCGGCCCCGACCTCTCGTTCTTCAAGGATCTCCACATCGACATCCTGCGCCTCGACCTCGGCATGACGGAGCTCGAGGAGGCCGCCCTCACCAAGAACCCCGAGGGCATCAAGATCTGCATCAACGGCGCCACGACCTCCGACCACGTGGGCGCCCTGCTCGACGCCGGCGCGGACCGCGACATGCTCGTGGGCTGCCACAACTATTACCCGCACCGCTACACGGGCGTCTCGCTCGACTTCTTCAACCAGGGCAGCGAGAACTGGACGCGCCGCGGCCTGCGCCTGCAGTCGTTCATCTCCTCGAACGCTCCTGGCGCCTTTGGCCCCTGGCCCGTCACGGAGGGCCTGCCCACCCTCGAGATGCACCGCGACCTGCCCATCTCCGTGCAGGCAAAGCACTACATGATGATGGAGGGCGTCACCGACATCCTCATCTCAAACTGCTTCGCCACCGACGAGGAGCTCGCCGCCGTGGCCGCCGCCAACACCGACCGCGTCACGTTCACGGCAACGCCGGTCGAGGGCCTGCCCGCAGACCAGCGCGAGCGCGCCCTCATGAACCTCTCCGTTCGCGGCGACTCCCTCGGTGGCGGCTATCTGGTTCGCACCTTCGAGAGCCGCATGAACCCCGCCGTCGTCGAGCCGTTCAACACCGTTGACATCAAGCGCGGCGATGTGCTCATCGACAACAAGCTCTACGGCCAGTACGCCGGCGAGGTGCAGATTGCCCAGGCCGACATGAAGAACAGCGGCAAGACCAACGTCGTGGGCCACATCGTGCCCGAGGAGCACGTCCTGCTCGACTACCTCGGCACCGGTCAGCCCTTCACCTTCGACTTCACCGAGTAGACAACGAGCGGACTCCTCCCCCTTCGACTCCGCTCGAGTTGTCCGAGCCGCCGGCCCAAGCGTCGGCGGCTCTTTTCGTCTCGGTCGGCATCGCAGCGCTCGCGGGTCTGCGTCGCCCACGCTCCATCGCGAGTGTAGATATCTAGACAGATAGGCCTCGTTTTGCCGTCTAACTGTCTGATTATCTACACTCGCGGATCCGTGGCGCCATCCCAGCGATTCTCGTTGACATATGAACGCGCACTCATATAATCAATGCCATCAGATATATGAACGGTTGCTCAGATGTTCGAACGGGCAACACAACGCCAGGGAGGCCCGACCATGAAGAAGGCATTCAAGCTCGACGAGATCGACTGCGCCAACTGCGCCCGCGAGCTGCAGGACGAGCTCGCCAAGCTCGACGGCGTCACGTCCGTCTCGGTGAACTTCATGACCCAGAAGCTCACCCTCGAGGCCGACGACGACCGCTTCGACGAGGTCCTGCAGAGCGTCGTCGACTACACGGCCGACGCCGAGCCCGACTGCGAGATCATCCTCTAGCATCCCCTCCCCTGCCGCCTGGCCCCGCGCCGGCAGCAGGGGCTTTCTCTATGCTAATATATGAACGGTTGCTCATACGTTCGTCAAAAAGACTGGGAGCGCACAATGGCCAGCAGCACCGCAAAGCCCAAGAAGAAGCGCCGCAAGAAGGAGTCGATGCAGCACAAGCGCAACCGCATCCTTCTCGCCCTGGCGATCTTCGCCGTCGTCTACGCCGCAGACGAGCTCGGGGCGCTCGCCTCCATCTTTGGCGAGCCCGGCGCGCTCTATGCGAGCTTCGTCCTGTTCCTCGTCCCCTTCGTCATCGCGGGCCACGACGTGCTCGAGAAGGCCTGGAACAACATCCGCAAGGGCAAGGCCTTCGACGAGAGTTTCCTCATGGCCGTCGCCACGATCGGCGCGTTTGCCATGATCTTGTTCCCCAACGCAGACCCGCACATGGCCGAGGGCGCGGCCGTCATGCTGTTCTACCAGGTAGGCGAGCTGTTCCAGGCCTACGCCGTGGGCAAGAGCCGCAAGTCCATCTCTGACATGATGGACATAGCCCCCGACTTCGCCAACGTCGAGAACGACGCCGGCGAGCTCGAGCAGGTCGACCCCGACGAGGTGGCCGTGGGCACCGTCATCGTCATCAAGCCCGGCGAGCGCGTTCCCATCGACGGCACGATCGTCGACGGCAGCTCCCAGCTCGACACTGCCGCCCTCACTGGCGAGTCCATGCCGCGCCACGTCGACGCCGGCGACGACGTCATCTCCGGCTGCATCAACATGACGGGCCTTCTGCGCGTGCGCACCACCAAGCCCTTCGGCGAGTCCACGGTGAGCCGCATCCTCGAGCTCGTGGAGAACGCGAGCGAGAAGAAGGCCCGCACCGAGAACTTCATCACCCGCTTCGCCCGCGTCTACACGCCCGCCGTCACGGGAGCCGCCGTGGCGCTCGCCCTCATCGGCGGCCTCGTCACGGGCGCCTGGGCAGACTGGATCTTGCGCGGCCTCACGTTCCTCGTCGTCTCGTGCCCGTGCGCGCTCGTCATCTCCGTGCCCCTGTCGTTCTTTGGCGGCATCGGTGGCGCGTCGAAGATCGGCGTGCTCGTGAAGGGCTCCAACTACCTCGAGGCGCTCTCCGAGGTCGACACCGTGGTGTTCGACAAGACCGGCACGCTCACGAAGGGCGAGTTCAAGGTCGTGGCGACCCATCCCGAGTCCGGCTTCACCGAGGAGGACCTCCTCGAGCTCGCCGCGCACGCCGAGGCCTTCTCGGACCACCCCATCGCCGTGAGCGTGCGCGAGGCGTACTCCGGCACGCTCGACCCCAAGCGCGTGAGCGAGTCGGGCAACGAGGCGGGCCACGGCGTCACGGCCACGATCGACGGCCACCGCGTCCTCGTGGGCAACGAGAAGCTCATGGCCAAGGTGGGCGTGGACGCCCCCAGCTGCGAGGTCGTGGGCACGATTTTGCACGTGACGGTCGACGGCGCCTACGCCGGCCACATCGTGATCGCCGACGTCGTGAAGGACGACGCCGCCCAGACCATCGCCGACCTGCACTCGGTGGGAATCCGCCGCTGCGTCATGCTCACGGGAGACCGCAAGGAGGTCGCCGCCGACGTTGCCGAGAGGCTCGGCCTGGACGAGTTCCACGCGCAGCTGCTCCCCGCCGACAAGGTCGAGCAGGTCGAGCGCCTTCTCGCCTCCGAGGGTGACAAGTGCAAGCTCGCGTTCGTGGGAGACGGCATCAACGACGCGCCCGTGCTCACGCGCGCCGACGTGGGCATCGCCATGGGCGCCATGGGCTCGGACGCCGCCATCGAGGCCGCCGACGTCGTCCTCATGGACGACAAGCCCTCCAACATCGCGCGCGCCATCCGCGTGGCCCGCAAGACCATGCGCATCGTGTGGCAGAACATCGTGTTCGCCTTGGCCGTGAAGCTTCTCATCCTCGTGCTTGCGGCCCTGGGCATCGCGAACATGTGGCTCGCCGTGTTCGGCGACGTGGGCGTGGCCATCATCGCCATCCTGAACGCCATGCGCGCCATGAACGTCAAAGACGCGTAGACGCTCCTCGCCGCCCGCCAAAGGGGACGGGTTCCACTGGCAGGTTCCGGCAGACCTGCCAACAGGACCCGTCCCCAATGGCAGGTTGCGATGCCGAGCAAGATCAAAAAAGCCTCCCGCGAGTCGCTGCGGGAGGCTTTTCTTTTGGGGATGCTCCCCCGTGTGGGGCCACGGGAGAGCGAAAGGAAGGAAGGTACTGACTTCATACCCTCCCAAAGGCCCTCAAACGGGCGGCACGGCGACTTCACGTCACCGCCATGCATCCGTCACGCCAGCGCCACATTCCGCGCACAGGCGCTCCACACACGGACGGCCAGGGCTAGTCCTCGACCGCCACGAGCTCGATCTCGAAGTTGAGCGGCTTGCCGGCGAGCTCGTGGTTCGCATCGACGACGAGCTTGCTCGGCGTCACCTCAACGATACGGGCGGGCACGAGCTGGCCGCCCGGGCCGTGCAGGCCCACCTGGTCGCCCACGGCCGCGCGCTCCATGCCCTGGGTCTGCTCGCGACGGATCGTGAAGACGAGGTTGTCGTCGTGCTCGCCATAGGCCTCGCTCGGGGCGAGATGGACGGTCTTCTTCTCGCCCACCCGCATGTCGGCCACGGCAAAGTCGAAGCCGGGGATCATCTGGTGCGCGCCGCAGGTGAAGTCGAGCGTCTCGCCGCGATCGTAGCTGCTGTCGAACTGGGTGCCGTCGTCGAGCGTGCCGCGGTAGTTGACCTTGACCTTCTTGCCGATGTTGGACATGCGTCCCTCTCAATCTGTGCCATCCGGCGGCTCGCATGACGCGCCGCCGGGAGAAAACAACCGTGCAAGCATAGCACCCCGCGCGAGGCAAACGCCCAGTTGGGTATAGTTGTGAGGTCATTCGAAACGAAAGGTTCGCCCATGTCCTCATCCCAGAAGACCGTGAAGCTCGTCAGCTTCGCCCTGTTCATCCTCGCCGTGCTCTACTACGTCGTTGGCGGCATCGCGTTCGCCGGCGCAGGCTCGCTCGACGACACGGCCCGCAGCGTCGCCTTCGCCCTCACCATGGTGCTGTTCTTCGAGGGCCTCATCTACATCGTCTTTGCCGTGCTCGGCATCCGCGGCGCCAACAGCCCCCGCAAGATCGGTCCCTTCCGCGTGCTGTGCGTCTTTGCCATCGCCCTTGACGCCATCAACATCGTCTCCAGCGTCATGAGCGACCCCTCGGCGCTGGCCCAGCCGGCGAGTCTGCTCGTGTACGCCTCGCTCGTCCTGTCGCTCGTGGGCTTCGTGGCCTCCGGCAAGGTCGTCAAGGAGCTCGAGAAGTAGCATCGGCAGCCGTCAGGCGTCTCGCTTGGCACTCTCGGCAGACGCGCGGGTGTCCCTCTCATCAAACTTCACATAAGATGGACGGGTCGTGACCTGGGGAGTGGTCACGGCCCGTTTTGTATGCGCCGCGTAAGCCCGCCTCCGCGGACCGGGCGCGGCACGAGAGAGGGAGGAAACGATGCTCTTCGACGTCTATGGCACAAACGCACCGTTCCAGTGGCTTGGCTGGGCCCTCGTGTTCGTGGGCCTCATCCTGGCCAACGAGTTCGCGCGCCGCTCGCGCGTTGGCGGGCTCATCATGTTTGGCGCCCTGCCCGTCGCGATGACCATCTACTGCGTGGCCATTGGCATCGGCGTGGCGCAGGGGGCCGAGTGGGCGCTCAACAACCCCACGCATGTCTACCAGAACAGCTGGTTCCACTATGCGAAGGTCTATGCGGCGCTCGCCGGCTGCGTGGGCTTCATGATCATCAAGTACAAGTGGGGCAAGCTCGGGCGCGCGCACTGGTTCCGTGCCTGGCCGTTCGTCATCGTGGCCATCAACATCATGATCGCCGTGTGCTCGGACTTCGAGAGCGCCTACCACTTCTTCGCGCTTGGCGAGACCACCTGGGTCACCTCCGAGGGCGCCACGCAGCTCGCCGGCTGGAACAACGTGTTCAATGGCATCGCCGGCATCATCAACATCTTCTGCATGACGGGCTGGTGGAGCGTCTACGCCTCCAAGGACGAGGCCGACATGCTCTGGCCCGACATGACGTGGGTCTACATCATCGCCTACGACATCTGGAACTTCTGCTACACGTACAACTGCCTGCCGCACCACGCCTGGTACTGCGGCCTGGCGCTGCTGCTGGCCCCCACGGTGGCGAACTTCTTCTGGAACAAGGGCGGCTGGATTCAGAACCGCGCCTACACGCTGGCCATCTGGTGCATGTTCGCCCAGGTGTTCCCGGCGTTCCAGGAGAACAGCGTGTTCGTGACGCACTCCACGCTCAACCCCGCCACGGCCACGGCCGTCTCCGTCGTGGCGCTCGTGGCCAACGTCGCCGCGATCTGCTACATCGTCTACCGCGCCAAGAAGCTCGGCGTGAACCCCTACAAGACCGATGTCTTCAAGGGCACGCGTGACTGGGAGCAGGCCACGGCCCGCCGCGAGCCCGCCGAGAACGACCCCGCGCTCACGGCCTAATCACGCGGACACCTGAGAATCGTCAGCGACCCCGCCTCCCGGTGACACCTGGGGACGGGGTCGTTTTGTCACCGCGCCAACGGCGACAGTTTAGCCCCTTTCCCAACTGTCACCGCAGCTCCACGCGCCTCGTGGCCACGCGGCCGAGAAGCGCCGGCGAGTGCGAGACCATCACGAGCCCCCACCCATCGCGCCGCTGCAGCTCGAGAAGAACGTGCCACAGCTCGGCCTGGGTCACGGCGTCGAGCATGGCGGTTGCCTCGTCCGCAATGAGGTAGCGGGGGCCCGTGGCCAGCGCGCGAACCATGGCAAGGCGCATGAGCTCGCCGCCGGAAAGCTCATGCGGCAGGCGCGAGAGCCACTCGTCACGCACGCCAAACAGCTGGCGCAGCGCCGCCGCGTCTGCCGTGACGCGTGCCTCGCCCAGGCTCTTGCCCAGGCGAAGGCGCGGGTCAAACGCCTGCTCGGGGTGCTGGAGCAGCAGCTGCACCGGGCCCGCCTGTCCACGCAGCCGCCTCACGGGCACAAGCGGCTTGCCGTCCACGGTCACCTGGCCACAGGACGGCTCAAGGTATCCCGCCAGAATCCGGCACAGCGTCGTCTTCCCACGGCCCGACGGGGCCACAAGCGCCACGCGCTCCCCCGGTTCCACGGAGAGGCTCAGCCCCTGGTACAGCTCGCGCCCACATGGGTAGCGAAACCCAATCCCCCGCGCCTCAAGGCTCATCTGAGCTCCCCCTCGTCTACGTCCACGGTCTCGAACGTCGCAAAGTCGTGGCCCGGCAGGGCATGCCACAGGGCCCGCGAGAACGGATGCCTCAGCAGCTCCGGCGACGAGAAGCTCTCGACGCTCGTCTCCTCCACGACCGTCCCGTCGCGAAACACCGCCACGCGGTCTGCCGCGCGCAGCGCCAGCTCGATGTCATGCGTAATGAGCAGCACACCGCCACCACGGGAGGCAAACGCCCGCAGGTCGTCGAGGGCACGCACGGCCAGGTCGAGGTCGAGGCCGGGCGTGGGCTCGTCGGCAATGATGAGCCGCGGGGCCTCCATGAGCGCGCACATGAGCAGCACGCGCCGAGCCATGCCGCCGGAGAGCTGGTGCGGGTAGAGCCGCTCGACCTCCTCGCCCAGCCCATACGAGCAGAACAGCTCGCGCTGGCGAGACAGGCGCGCCGCCGCGTCAGCGCGACGCTCCGCCCTCGTGGCCCCGCGAGCCACGCCCCTCACCTGCTCGCCCACGCGCATAAGCGGGTCCAGGCTCGTGACACCCTGGGGCACGAGCGATATCCCGTGCCCGCGCAGCCGCGCGAGCGAGGCCGCGTCCTGTCGCACGCCATCGAACCAGATGGAGCCTGTGACCTCGGCGTTGTTCTCACACTGGCCCAGAAGGGCGTCTGCGAGCACCGTCTTGCCCGAGCCGCTTGCCCCCACGACGGCAAGCACCTCGCCCACGTGCACGGACAGGCACAGGTCGCGCAGCACGCGGGTGCGCACGCGCCCCGCACTGAAGTAGGGGGCCGAGGAGTCGTACAGGTCAAACGCCACGCTCAGGTCCTCGACGGACAGCAGGTGGTGCCCGCCCACGTGCCGCGAGTGCCCACCATGCGAGTGATGGTGGTGCAGCTCGCCGTCTAGGTGCGAGCGCGCATGCGGCCCGCCAGCACACTCAACCATGCGCATCCCCTATTCCTGAACGGTCCGCGCCGAGAAGAGGCGCCTGACAAGCGACCCAACGTGGGAAAACGCCAGCACCACGACAACGAGCGCCACGCCCGGCAGCACAGCGAGCCACCAATAACCCGCCGAGAGGTACTGCATGGACTCGGAGAGGATCACGCCGATCGCCGGCTCGTCGGCAGACAGCCCAAAGCCCAGAAACGTGATGGACGCCTCGTGCAGAATCGCGTGGGGAAACGTGAGCGTGGCGCCCACGAGCAGCTGCGGGAGCACGGCAGGCAGCACGTGGCCCAAAACGACCGAGCGCCGGCTCGCCCCCGCGGCACGCGACGCGGCCAGGAAGGGCTGCTCGCGCAGCTGCACAATCTCTGCCCGCAGCACGCGCGCAAGGCTCGGCCAGTGGGTGAGCGCCACGCCAATCGTGACGCCCCAGAAGCCCCGCCCAAGCGCGTAGCTCACGAGGATGAGCAGCACAATGTGCGGAATGCCCATGACCAGGTCGATGAGCCACGAGACCACGGCGTCGGCCGCACGTCCGCCGAGCGCCGCCACGCACGCGAGCGCAAGCGCGATGACACTCGAGCAGCTCGCCGCAAGCAGCCCCACGAACACCGAGGTGGAGAGGCCCGCGAGCGTGCGGGCCAGCATGTCTCGGCCCATCCAGTCGGTGCCAAAGGGATGCGCCGCACAAGGCGCGAGGTTCTTTGCCGAGAAGTCGCACGTCACGGCCACGCCGGCCACCCCGTGCCCCACCACGAGCACGAGCGCGAGAAAGGCCATGCAACCCACGAGGCCCACGAGCATGCGCCGCCTGTTGCCCCGGCGCGCAGCGCGGCTCGCATGGAGGACCGGCGTCGCCTGAGCCGAAGCCGCCTCACGCCCTGCGGCAGGAGCCCGCCGCACCGTCCAACCCTCAGCCATGGCGCACCTGCCTCCCCTCGCGCACGCGTGGGTCAACGATGCCGTACAGCACGTCAGCGCACGCGTTTCCCACAAACACGACGAGTGCCGAGGCGAGCGCGATGGCCACGAGCAGCGGCGCGTCGCCACCAAGCCCGGCCGTCACGGCGGCCTGGCCCAGACCGGGGTACGAGAACACCTGCTCGACGAGCACCGATCCGCCGAACACCTCGGAGACGGACGCCATCTCAATCGTGAGCGCGGGCAGCACGAGGTTGCGCAGCCCATGGCGGCACAGCAGCGCCCAGCCGCCCTCCCCGCGGCTCCTCGCGAAGCGCACGTAGTCGCTCGAGAGAACGTCGACGGTCTTCTCGCGCGTGTGAAGCGCCACGCCCGGCATGTTCGCCACGGCAAGCACGAGCGCGGGCAGCACGAGGTGACGCAGCTTGTCGGCCCAGCCCACCTGCGCGGCGTCAACGCCCACGGGAACGGAGAATCCCAGCGGGAACCACCCGAGCCACACGGAGAACACCATGAGCGCCACGAGTCCCAGCCAAAACGCCGGGGTGGACGAGAGCAGAAGGCACGCGCCCCGGGCCACGCGATCAAACGCGCCACCCCGGCGCGCCCCCATGGCAACGCCGAGTGCCAGGCCGCCCGCCCCCGCGAGCAGCCACGCGGCGAGCATGAGCGCGGCGGAGTTCGCGAACCGCTCGCCCACGACCTGCGTCACGGGCGCGTCGAAGCGCAGGCTCTCGCCTAGGTCGCCGCGAAGCACGCCAGCCGCCCAATGGGCGTAGCGCTGCCAGATGGGCGTGGTGGAGTCCCAGTACTGCTCGAGCCCGGCGCGTTGCTCGGCACTCATGTGCGCATAGGACGCCTGGCCCACGTTTGCCTTCACGGGGTCCACGGGCGAGGCCCCCACAAGCGCAAACGTCACGACGCTCGTGGCCAGAAGCAGCGCCGCGAGCCTCAGCAGAAGCACCAGCGGCCGAGGCAGGCGAGGCACACCACGCCTCTCTCGCATGTCCTTCCCGAACGCCACGGCTACTGCCAGCTCCAGCGGTCCACGTTGTTGAGCACGGACCAGCCGTGGCCGTGCGGCTGCAGCTTCTGCCGCGCCACGGAAAGGCCGTCTCTCCTCCAGTACAGGTGGCTCACGTTGGCGAGCCACACCCACGTGGCGTCCGCCGCTGGCGCGATGCCGCCCACGCCGTCCCACTCGGACTGCTGCCACAGCGGGTAGGACGCCTCGACGTCGTCGGCGGCGAGCGCCTCGTCGAGGTAGGCGTCCACCGTGGCGTCCGAGTAGCAGGCGTAGTTCATGGTTCCCTGGCTGTGGCTAAGCTCGTAGACGTCTGCGGGCGAGTTGGAGCCCCAGCCCCACATGATGGGGTCGCTGAACTCGTGGGGATACAAGTCGTCCCAGTTGCCGCCATGCGTCTTGACCTCGATGCCCACCTCGGCCATCTGGCTCGCGAACTCGTTGGCCATGGCCTGGCGCACGGAGTCGTCGGCAGGGTAGTACAGGTCAAGCGAGCAGCGAAGGTCGCCGCGCGCGTAGACGCCGTCATCGCCGCGCTGCCAGCCCGCCTGCTCGAGAAGCCCACAGGCCGCCTGCGGGTCGTGCTCGCAGCGCATGCCGTCGCTTGCCCACGGCATGCCGTCGCCGATGCTGTAGGCAACCTTGCCGTGGCCGCCTAGCACGTCGTCGACGATCGCCTGGCGGTCGGTCGCGAGGTTGATGGCGCGACGCACCTCCACGTTGCACGTCACATCGTTGCCGGCCGGGTAGGTTGCCTCGCCGTCCGCGCGCTCGGAGCCCGAGGCGATGGTCGGCAGCTGGATGCCGCGCGAGTCCACGGAGTCATACGAGTCGAGCGTGTAGCCGTCGATGCTCTGGTCCGCGAGCGTGGCCGAGGTGTAGGCCATGTCCACCCGCCCGGCGCGCACCGCGGCAAGCGCGGCGTCCTCGCCCATGAACACGATGACGACGCGCTGCATCTGCGGGGCGTCACCGTAGTAGTCGGGGTTCGCCTCGAGAATGACCTGCTGGCCACGGTCCCACTGCACGAGCTTGTAGCGGCCCGAGCCGATGGGGTTCTGGCCGTAGTCGTCGCCATAGGCGTGCTCGGGCACGATGCCCACGTTCGCCAGCGTGTACAGCAGCGTGTTGCAGGGCTTGGCGAGCGAGATGGTCACCGTCGCGTCGTCCGTGGCCTCGGCGGCCGTGACCATCGAGAGGTCTGCCTGGGCGTTTCTCGCCGTGCGAATCGTGTTGATCGTGAACGCAACGTCGGCGGCCGTGAGGGGCACGCCGTCCGTGAACGCGGCGTCACCGCGGATCGCGAACGTCCACGTGAGCTTGTCGTCCGAGCAGGAATAGCCCGTGGCAAGGTCGTTCACGAAGTTCATGTCCTCGTCGGTGACGATGAGCGTGGACTGGATGAGCGGCTCGTGCACGTGCTCGCCGCAGCCCCAGTCAACGCAGGGGTTGAAGCCGGCGGCCGGCTCGTTCTCCGTGCTCATCGCAATCGTGACCTGGCGGCTCGCGTCGACGTCGGTTGAGGCCGTGGCGGCGGCGGGTTGCTCGCTGGCGCCCCCACAGCCCGCGAGCACGCCGGCGGCGGCAAGCGTCCCGGCGCCTGCCAGAAGCGCTCTTCTCGTGATGCAGCGGCCCCGTGCCATATCGTCCCCCAAACGGCCCGAGCGCCCGTTCGCCTCTCTCGGCGCACGGTGCCCGGCACATGCTGTCTCTTAACTTTCCAGGCTCAACTATAGAACGAAAGAGTACTATCGTTCGATAGTATCCGAACAAATTGAACGAATTGTTCCGAAACGTGCTTCTAGGAGGCATGCCATGCAGTTCGATCTCGACAAGAGCGTGCGCTACGGCCTCGCCTACTCCGGCGGCGTCGACTCGTGCTACCTGCTTGCGGAGCTGCTCCGCCAGGGCTACGACGTCAAGGCCTACACCATCCTCGACGACCTGCAGATCACGCGCGACACGGACGACTCCGTGACGATCGCCAAGATGCTCGGCGCCGAGCAGGAGATCATCCCCATCAACATCTGGGACGGCCACGAGGACCTGCGCGCCAACCCGTGGGACCGCTGCTACCATTGCAAGTCCATGGTGTTCGGGACCATCCTCGAGCACATGCGCGCAGATGGCCGCACCGTGCTTCTCGACGGCACGAACGCCAGCGACCGCGAGGACCGCCGACCGGGCTTCCGCGCCATCCACGAGCTGGGCATCGTCTCGCCGCTGCGCGCCGCCGGCCTCACGAAGGACCAGGTGCGCGAGAACTCCGCCAAGCTGGGCCTGCCCACGGCCAACAAGCCGAGCTACGCCTGCTACGGTGCCTATTTTGGCAAGAACGAGGCCATCACGCCCGAGTCTCTGAGAAAGACGGTCGACGCGTTCATGGCCTCCCACCCAGACGCGGCAGACCGCGTGCGCACCGACGGCAACATCGACCCGAGTCCGGCCGAGGCCGCCGCGCTCGCCCGAGAGAAGGCGTAGCGGTGGTGACGAAGGTGCCGGGATCAACTGTCACCGAGGGAGACGTGGCCAACATCGGCTTCGCCGAGCTCGACCTCTCGCGCGGCGCCAGGTGCGGCGCGGGCGAAGTCGTCTACGGCGAGGGCAAGACGGCCGAGCAGATTGCCGGCATCGTCGACGCGCTTGTGGCGGCAGGCCAGGCCCACGTGCTCGTCACGCGCCTCTCCGCCGAGAAGTTCTCGCGCGCACGCGAGCTGCTCACCTGCGGCGTCGAGCTCGAGTATCGCGCCGACGCCCGCCTCGCTATCGCGGGCGGCATGCCCAAGGCAGACGGAAACGGCACCATCGTCGTGGCCTGCGCGGGCACGAGCGACCTTCCCGTGGCAGAGGAGGCCGCCCTCACGGCGGAGTTCCTCGGAAACCGCGTCGAGCGCGTATGGGACGTGGGCGTCGCCGGGCTCCACCGGCTGCTGGCACACACCGACCAGCTCGCGAGGGCGCAGGTCGTCATAGCCGTCGCCGGCATGGAGGGGGCGCTCGCAAGCGTCATCGGCGGGCTCGTGAGCTGCCCTGTCATCGCGGTGCCCACGAGCATCGGCTACGGCGCGAACCTCGGCGGGCTGTCGGCCCTACTCTCCATGCTCAACTCGTGCGCAAGCGGCGTGAGCGTCGTGAACATCGACAACGGCTTTGGCGCCGGCTACCAGGCAAGCCTCATCAACCACCTGCCGGGGCGCACCTCGGCGGGTGCCCAGCGATAGGAGCACCATGGGCACTACCCTCTACCTCGACTGCAGCTCCGGCATCAGCGGAGACATGACCGTCGCGGCCCTTCTCGACCTTGGCGCGAGCGAGCAGCGCCTGCGCGAGACGCTCGCCACGCTGCCGGCGCACGGCTACACCGTGGCCGTCTCGCGCGTGAAGAAGAGCGGCCTGGACGCCTGCGACTTCGACGTCATTCTCGACCACGAGCACGAGAACCACGACCACGACATGGCCTGGCTCTACGGCACGACCGACCACGACCACGTCCACGGACACGATCACGAGCACCACCACGCCCACGCCCACGACCACCGCGAGTGTTGCAAATCAGACACTAACGGCCACGTTTCGGCCCCCAATGTGACCGATTTGCAGCACTCAGCAAGCTGTGAGGGCCACTGCCACGAGCACCATCACCACCACGAGCACCGCTCGCTCGCCGACGTCACGGCCATCATCGACGCCTCATCCATGACCGAGCGCGCCAAGCAGCTTGCCCACGCCGTGTTCGCCAAGCTCGCCGAGGCGGAGGCCAAGGCGCACGGGGCCACGCCCGACACCGTGATGTTTCACGAGGTAGGCGCCGTCGACTCCATCGTCGACATCTGCTCGGTGGCCATCTGCCTCGACGACCTCGACGTCGCGCAGGTCATCGTGCCCTCGCTCTCAGAGGGCCACGGCACCATCCGCTGCGCGCATGGGATCATGCCCGTGCCCGTGCCCGCCGTCGTGAACCTGTGCGAGACCGCCCGCATCACGCTTGCGCCCGCACCCGTCGCAGGCGAGCTCGTGACGCCCACGGGCGCCGCCATTGTCGCCGCGCTGCGCACGGCAACGGCGCTTCCCGCCAGCTACGTCATCAGGAAAAGCGGCTACGGCGCCGGCAAGCGCACCTACGAGAACTGCTCGGGCGTGCTGCGTGCCGCCCTCATCGCCCCAGACGTCCCAGACGCGGGCGACGGCGACCGGGGCATCGTCACGAAGCTCGAGTGCGACCTCGACGACTGCACGGGCGAGGCGCTCGGCCGCGTCATCGAGCTGCTCATGGCCGCCGGCGCGCGCGAGGCACACGTCGTGCCGCTCGTGATGAAGAAGGGGCGGCCGGGCCACCAACTCGAGGCCGTCTGCGACGAGGAGCTCGCGCCCGCCCTCGAGCGCATCATCTTCGAAAACACCACGACCATCGGCATCCGCTCCATGGACATGCGGCGCCACGCACTGCCGCGAACGCCCGGCGGCGTCGAGACCCCCTTTGGCCACGTCGCCACGAAGCTCGTCGTGATGCCGGACGGGAGCGTGCGCGCCCACCCCGAGTACTCCTCGGTCGTCAAGGCAAGCGATCGCACGGGGGCGTCGTTCCAGGACGTCTTCCGCGCCACGCAGGCAGCCGCAGACGGCGCGGTCCCCGGCGCCAATGACGCGAGCGAGGCATAGGCATGGACAAGAGACGCCAGCGCACGCGCGACGCCATCCAGACGGCCTTCCTCGAGCTTCTCGACGAGCGAGGCTACGCAAGCATCACGGTCCAGGACATCCTCGAGCGCTCCGGCGTGGGACGCGCCACGTTCTACGCGCAGTTCCACGGCAAGGACGACCTGCTCGAGGCCCAGGTCTGCGCCCTGTGCGACCACGCGCTCGACATGGGCGCGAGCGCACCCGACACGCCCCTCGCGCAGACGCAGCGCGCACTGGAGAACCTCCTCGAACGCGGGGGCAGCCTGCACGCCCTCATCGTGGGCGACGGGTCGGAGCACTTCGCGGACTGCCTGCGCCACGCCATCGTGCGGCGCGCGGATGCGACCGTCCCGGCGTGCCCCAAGGGGCCGGCCGCCCGCATGAACCGATCGTTTCTGCTGCACCACATCGCCACGAGCTTCGTGGGGATGGTGCGTTGGTGGGCGTGGAACGACTTCTCGGCCACGCCGGCAGACCTCGCCCGCGACTACCTGCGCGCCATCATGCCGCTGTTTGGTGAGGATGCGCCAACGGAGTAAAACGGAAGAACGCAATCGGAGCCCAAGCCCATGCACGCCGCGCAGGCACCCCGAGACAAGGAGCGAACCCATGAGCTATCCCGTACTCGACATGCACTGCGACACGGCAGACCGCCTGGCCTGGCAGTTTCTCCCCGAGGACGTCAAGCGCACGACCGGCATGGACTTCTACGGCCCCGGTGACGCCGAGGACCCTGCCGCCTGCCGCAACCTCGCGGCCAGCCACTGCCACATCTCGCTCGACAAGATCGGCGCCACGCCGTGGGCGCAGTGCTTCGCCTGCTACGTGCCCGACGCCCTCTCGCCCAAGCAGGCCGTGAGCTTCCACGAGGACGTCATGGCCCATCTCGCGAGCGAGGTTTCGCGCAACGAGGGCCGCGTCGCCCCCGTGACGTCGGCCTCCCAGCTGCGCGAGGTGCTCGAGGGCGCAAGCGACCCCCACGTGGCCGCCATCCACACGATCGAGAACGCCCGCATGTTCGCTGCCGACCTCGGGCTCGTCGAGCGCTACGCCCACGAGGGGCTGCTCATGGCCTCCATCAGCTGGAACTCCGCGGGCCCGCTCGCGAGCGGCCACGACACGCACGAGCACGTGAGCGAGCTGGGCGCCCAGGCCATCGCGGAGATGGAGCGCAACCGCATCGTCCTGGACGTGTCCCACCTCAACGACGAGTGCTTCGATGACGTCTGCCGTCTGAGCAGCCGTCCCTTCGTGGCGAGCCACTCGAACTCCCGCGCCGTCTGCGGCCACAAGCGCAACCTCACCGACCGCCAGTTCGCCGAGATTCGCGAGCGCGGCGGCGTCGTGGGCCTCAACTACTGCGACAAGTTCCTCTCGAACGAGGTGTTCGAGGGTCGCGCCACCGACGTGAGCTTTGACGAGATTGCGGCCCACATCGAGTACTGGCTCGACCTCGGTGGCGAGGACATCGTGGCGCTCGGCGGCGACCTGGACGGCGCGGACGTGCCCACGCTTCTCGACGGCGCGGACAAGATGCCCGCGTTCCAGGAGCTTCTCGGGCACCGCTTTGGCGCCACCATCACCAAGAAGCTCTGCTACGCCAACGCCCTCGCCTTCTTCGAGCGCGAGGGCCGCTAGCCGAGCAGGCGCTTGAGCTCGCCTTCGACCGAGGTGACGCGCGCGCAGCGTGGCGCCAGGTCGAGCATGGAGTCGAAGCACGGGTCCATGAGGTAGGGGTGGCCCACGCACTCGAGCATCTGGCGGTCGTTCTCGGCGTCGCCGAAGGCGGCCATGTCGGCCACGGGGATGTCGAGAACCTCGCCGAGCTCGCGGATGGCCGTGCCCTTGTTCACGCCGCGCATGATGACGTCGACCCACTCGGCGCCCGACGTCACGACCTCGCACTGCTCGCCAAAGCAACCCTCGAACATGGAGCGCGTCTCTTCGTTTCTCGATGGCTTCACCGTGAAGCTCACCTTGATGATGGGCTCGTTGGCGTCCTCGGGGCGGTCGACGGCACGGATGTCGTAGCCCTTGTCGTTGCGCATGTGCTCGATGAGCGCCATGTTACGAGACGAACCGTAGCTGTGGCGCTCGCCCGACAGGATGTAGCCGGCGCCGGGCGTCTGCTCCACGAGGTGGCAGATGTCCATGGCGAGCTCGCGCGGCATGATGTGGCGCACGAGCGTCTCGCCCTGCCAGATGACCTCGCCACCGTTCTCGCACAGATAACCGATGCGATCGGCCACGGGCTCGAAGAGGTGACGCAGGCTCGCGTACTGCCGGCCGCTCGCGGCCAGGAACAGCACGCCGGCGTCGCAGACGCGCTCGATGACGGGAAACGCCTCCGGCCGCGGCAGATTCCTGCCGCCGATGAGCAGCGTGCCATCGAGGTCCGTCGCCACGAGGCGGATGTTGCTCTCAAGTCCTGTTGCCATGTCGTTACCCCTCTTAACGCAATTACCAGCAGGGGATTATATTCGGTAGGCCCGAGAAACGCCGCGGAAAGGCCACCCATGCACTCAGGCTCCATGCCGCGCGAGGCGCTCGCCGCCGTCGGCGGCCTCACATGCGCCGCCTTCATCTTCAACAGCTCCGAGTTCATGCCCATCGGCCTTCTCACCGACATCGCCTCCTCGTTCTCCATCTCGGAGGCCACCTGCGGCATCATGATCTCCGTCTACGCCTGGGCCGTGATGCTGCTCTCCCTGCCCCTCATGCTCGCGGCCTGCCGCGTGCCGCCAAGGCGCCTCATCCTGGGCGTGGCGGCGCTGTTCGGCACGGGGCAGCTCTGCTCGTCCGTGGCGCCCACGTTCGCGCTGCTCGTGGGCGCGCGCCTCATCGTTGCCTGCGCGCACGCGGTGTTCTGGTCCGTCGCAACCCCCTTCGCCGTGCGCGTCGCCGGAGAGCCGCATGGCCCGGCAGCCATCGGCACGGTGGCGGCGGGCTCGTGCGTGGCGATGGTGTTCGGCATGCCACTCGGTCGCATGGTGGGGCTCGCGGTGGGCTGGCGCATGACGTTTGCCCTCATGGCGGCCCTCGCGGCACTCGTCATGGCCCTGCTCGCCCGGGCCTTTCCCAAGCTCGAGGCGGGCGAGGCGTTCTCGCTCTCGCAGCTCCCGAGCCTTGCGAGGAATCGTGCCCTCGTGGGCATCTACCTGCTCACGGCGCTCGTCGCCACCGGCTACTACACCGGCTACAGCTACATCGAGCCGTTCCTGGGGCAGGTCGTGGGCATGGGCTCCTCGCTCGTGACGCTTGCGCTCATGGCGTTCGGCGCCGCCGGGCTCCTTGGCAGCCAGCTCTTCAGCCGGCTCTACGAGCGCAGGCGCGGGCTGTTCCTCTCGCTCACGGTGGTGGGCATCCCCGTCGCGCTGCTGCTCATGCTGCCCCTCTCCGGCAGCGCAGCCTGCATGTTTGTCGTCTGCCTCCTGTGGGGCGTCTCCTCGACGGCCTTCAACGTGGCGTGCCAGGCCGAGGTCATACGCACGACCTCCCAGGAGGCGGGCGCCGTGGCCATGTCGATCTTCTCGGGCATCTTCAACCTGGGAATCGGCTGCGGCTCCTTCATTGGCGGCCACGTGGTTGACGCTCTCGGCGTGGGCCTCGTGGGCGTCGCGGGCGGTGCCATCGCCCTGGCGGGCCTCGCGTGGTGCGCGGTCGGGCTCCTGCCGCAGCTGCGGGCAAACGTGCCAACGCGCTCGTAGCTGCTATCATCTTCTCTCGGATTTCATACGGCCGGACCACGGGCGCGGGCAGCCCGCATCGGCCGCTCGCAAAAGGGAGAAGCAATGGAACGCACCAAGATCGTCGAGCTGTATCGCCGCGCCGAGGAGCTCGGCGGGCAGACCGTCACCGTCGCCGGCTGGACCAAGTCCGTCCGCGACATGAAGAACTTCGGCTTCGTCACGCTCAACGACGGCAGCTGCTTCAAGGACCTGCAGGTCGTCATGAACCGTGAGTCACTCGCCAACTACGACGAGATCTCTCACCTCTCCGGCTACAACGCGCTCGTCTGCACGGGCACGCTCAAGCTCACGCCCGATGCCCAGCAGCCCTTCGAGCTCACCGCCCAGACCATCACGGTTGAGGGCACGTGCGCCGCGGACTACCCGCTGCAGAAGAAGCGCGCCACGGTGGAGTTCCTGCGCACCCAGCAGCACCTGCGCCCGCGCACGAACCTGTTCCGCGCCGTGTTCCGCATCCGCTCCGTGGCCGCCGCCGCCATCCACAGCTTCTTCCAGGAGCGCGACTTCGTCTACGTCAACACGCCGCTCATCACCACGAGCGACTGCGAGGGCGCCGGCGAGATGTTCCGCGTCACCACGCTTGACCCCAAGAATCCGCCGCTCGTGAGCGAGGAGGCGGCCGAGAAGAGCAACGGCGCCCTCACCGCCGGCGACGTCGACTGGAGCCAGGACTTCTTTGGCAAGCACGCGAGCCTCACGGTCTCTGGCCAGCTCAACGCCGAGAACTTCGCCATGGCGTTCGGCGACGTCTACACGTTTGGCCCCACCTTCCGTGCCGAGAACTCCAACACGACGCGCCACGCCGCCGAGTTCTGGATGATCGAGCCCGAGATGGCCTTCGCCGACCTCAACGACTACATGGACAACGCCGAGGCCATGCTCAAGTACGTCCTCACCACGGTGATGGAGAAGTGCCCCGACGAGCTGGCCATGCTCAACAAGTTCGTGGACAAGGGCCTGCTCGAGCGCCTCAACCACGTTGCCACGAGCGACTTCGCCCGCGTCTCCTACACCGAGGCCGTCGAGATCCTCGAGAAGGCCGTGGCAGACGGCCACAAGTTCGACTACCCCGTGAGCTGGGGCATTGACCTGCAGACCGAGCACGAGCGCTTCCTCACCGAGGAGCACTTCAAGCGCCCGACGTTCGTCACGGACTACCCGGCCGAGATCAAGGCCTTCTACATGCGCATGAACGACGACGGCAAGACCGTTGCCGCCGCGGACTGCCTCGTGCCGGGCATCGGCGAGATCATCGGCGGCTCGCAGCGCGAGGAGCGCCTCGACGTGCTCGAGCGCCGCATCCACGAGCTGGGCATGAACCCCGAGCAGTACAAGTACTACCTGGACCTTCGTCGCTATGGCTCCTGCAAGCACGCGGGCTACGGCCTGGGCTTCGAGCGCCTCGTCATGTACCTCACGGGCGTGGGCAACATCCGCGACGTCCTGCCGCACCCCCGCACCGTGGGCAACGCCGACTTCTAGAGCGCGCACGGCAGCTACGCAAGCGAGACGGGTGTCCGCCACACGGCGGGCACCCGTTTTTACAGCCAAAACGCCCGCGCAAGGGAGGATGCGCGGGCGCCAAGGGAGGACTGGCGGGGCCCGGGGCGGATCAAGGAAGGGGGGATTCCGCCTCAGACCCCAGATTAGAGGGGCAGTTAGCCCGCAAGGGCCTCGAGGCCCTGGTCCAGAATGCGCGCGGCATACTGGCTCTGGTAGTCATCGGCCGAGATGACGACGACCTTGCGCGCGCCCGCCTCCTCGAAACCGGCCTTGGCATAGCCAACCATGGGACCGAGCATGATGACGTCCGCCTCATCGAGGTGCTCGATGGCGGTCTTTACCGGTGCGGACGAGATCTCGACGTCAAGGCCACGCTCCTTGATGACGGAGCGGATCTTCTCGACGAGGAGACTCGAGGTGACGCTGAGGTTGCAGCACACGAGAATCTTCTTCATCAGGCCTCATCTCTCACAACGGGTGCCCCGCGGCGCCGCGCGAGCCAGCCGGCGACGCCGCGGGAAGGGGTAGGAACGTCCTCGCCCGCGAGCCTTGCGGGCGAGGACAGGGGTGGCGGAGACGCTACTTCTTCTGGACGTACTTGAGGCAGTCGAGCGTCACGGCAGTGAGGATGATGATGCCGGAGAACACGAACTGCAGGTTGGTGTCGATGCCCAGAATGGTGAGCGAGTAGGTGAGCGCCGTGAAGATGAGCACGCCCACGGTGACGCCAGAGATCTTGCCAATGCCGCCGGTGAAGGAGACGCCGCCAACCACGCAGGCAGCGATGGCGTCCATGTCCCAGCCCTGGCCATACGCCGCGGAGCCGGAGCCAACCATGCGCATGCACTCGAGCCAGTCACCGAAGCCATAGAGGATGCCGGCGAGCACGAAGGCGCCCACGGTCACGGCGAACACGGAGATGCCGGAGACCGCCGCTGCCTCGGGGTTGCCGCCCACAGCGTAGAGGTCCTTGCCAAACGTCGTCTTGTTCCAGATGAACCACACGATGGCAATGGCAACGACGGCCCACAGCACGATCGTGGGGAACGAGCCGATCTTGGGGATGAAGATGTTGGGAATGGCCGGCTCGATGGCGCCGAACGAGACACCCTTGGTGGCATAGGTCACGAGGCCAAAGATGATGAGCATGTTGGCCATCGTGGAGATGAACGGGTGCATCTTGAACTTGGCCGTGAAGAAGCCGGCGATGGTCGTGAACAGCGTCGTGAGGCAGATGCAGACGACAAGCGCGAGAATGGCGCGAGCCACAATGGGCATCGTGGTGAAGTCGAAGACGATGCCGAAGACCGAACCGGTGTTGACGCCCTGGTGCATGATGATCGTCGCCGCGGTCATGCCCATGCCGACCATTCGGCCAATCGACAGGTCGGTGCCCGTGAGCAGGATCAGGCCGGCGACACCGAGGGCGTAGAACATGCGCGGCGACGCCTGCTGCAGGATATTGAGGACGTTCTGGTAGGTGAGCAGCTGCGTGCCCTTGACGATGGGCGCCACGGCGCACAGGGCGATGAACACGAGCAGGATGACGATGTACAGGCCGTTCTTGAGCAGGAAGTTGCGCGTGTTGAACGTGTAGAGGTAGCTCTCGCGCTTCTGCGCCTGCTTCTCGCCAAACGTGAACCTGCCCATGCGCAGCAGGTCTATGAGGTGGTAGCGATAGCTGAACGCCTCGTGCTGGCGGTCCTTGATCTGCTGCATCTCGGTCTGGAACGTCACCTTGGCGTCAAAGCGGCGGTTCTTGTAGATGTAGTTCTCCTCCTTGACCTCCTTGGAGTCGGAGAGCGAGGAGAGCGTCTGCTTGTGCTCCGCCTCAAGGCTGGCGAGGGCCTTCTCGTACTTGCCCTTGGCCTTGACCCTCTGGGCGGCGCAGCTGGCCTTCACCTGGTCAAGGTAGTCATGGTCAAAGTGCTCCTTGAGATAGGACTCCGCGTCGGCAATGAGTCCATCGACCTGGGCCTTGTGACTTGCCTCGACCTTCTTGGCCTTCTCCATCTGGGCCCTATAGTCCGCGATCGCCTCGTCGCGCTCCGCCTTGGTGAGCACGCGGTCGCCCTTCGTGACGTCGATGCTCGTCTGAAGCTCGCCGATGCGAGACGTGCCGTCGGCCCGCAGCTCGTCGATCTTGTGCTGGATGTTGCTGACGTACTCGTCAATCGGCTGGAGCAGCGCGGTCTCCTCGTCGACCGAGAGTATTTTTCCGCTTGGTGCGGCCATGTGATCAGTCCCCTTCCGTTACAGATACTTGGCGCTCAGTCGCAGGAGCTCTTCCTGGCTGGTCTCCGCCGTGTTGACGATGCCCGACAGCCTGCCGTTCGACATGACGCCAATGCGGTTCGTGATACCCAGAATCTCGGGCATCTCCGAGGAGACGACGATGATCGTCTTGCCCTGCTTAGCCATCTTGATGATGAGCTCGTAGATCTCGTACTTGGCACCAACGTCGATACCGCGCGTGGGCTCGTCCATCATGAAGACCTGCGGGCCGCGCTCGAGCCACTTGCCAAAGATGACCTTCTGCTGGTTGCCGCCGGACAGCGACGAGATGAGGTCGTCGGGTCCCATGCACTTGGTGTTCATGGTCTTGATCTCGCCGGCCGTGGCGCGCACCATCTTGTCGGTGGAAAGCGCCGGCCCGCTCTTGTACTGGCCGAGGTTGGCAATCGTGGTGTTGAACGTCAGGTCGCCCTTGAGGAACAGGCCGTTTGCCTTGCGTTCCTCGGTGATGAGGGCAAAGCCGTGGTCCATGGCATCGCGAGCGCTCGAGAAGTTCATGAGCCGGCCGCGGAAGTAGACGCGTCCGGCCGCGCGCGTGCGCACGCCAAAGATGGTCTCGAGCAGCTCGGTTCGTCCGGCACCCACAAGTCCGTACAGCCCGAAGATCTCGCCGCGACGGACATCGAACGTGATGTCCTGCAGATGCGGGGCGTACTTGGTGGATAGGTGCTGGATGGAGAGGATCGGCTCGCCCGGCTCGTTGTCCACCGGAGGGAAGCGGTTGTCGAGCGAGCGGCCGACCATGGCAGAGATTAGCTCGTTCATGTTCGTGTCGCTGGCGTGCTTCGTCATGACGAGGTTGCCGTCGCGAAGCACCGACACGTCGTCGCAAATCTCGAAGATCTCGTCCATCTTGTGCGAGATGTAGACAAGCGCGATGCCCTGGCTCTTGAGCATGCGCATCATCTGGAAGAGCTTGTCGACCTCCTGGGCCATGAGCGACGAGGTGGGCTCGTCGAGCACGATGACCTTTGCGTTGTAGGAGATGGCCTTCGCGATCTCGCACATCTGGCGCTGCGAGACGCTCATGTACTTCATCGGCTGCGTGAGGTTCACCGTCATGCCAAGCCTGCGGAACAGTTCCGAGGCCTCCTTCTTCATGCGTGCCTCGTCGATGACGCCCATGCTGTTGGTGGGATAACGGCCCAGGAACAGGTTGTCGACGACGTTGCGCTCCAGGCACTGGTTGAGCTCCTGGTGCACCATGGCCACGCCGTTCTCCAGCGCGTCCTTGGGGCCCGAGAAGCTCACCTCCTTGCCGTCGAGGATAATCTCGCCCTCGTCCTTCTGATAGGTGCCGAACAGGCACTTCATCATGGTGGACTTGCCTGCGCCGTTCTCTCCCATGAGTCCCATCACGGTGCCACGGCGCACGTTGAGGTCGATGTGGTCGAGAACCCTGTTCCGCCCGAACGACTTGCTCATCCCGCGAATCTGCAGCACGAAGTCCTCTTGCTCATCCGCCATATGCTCACCCCTCTTTACCCCTTCGAGATTGTTAACGTACTCACACCCTGCTGCACAGAGGGGCCGGGAAGCTGGCTGTCTCCCCGGCCCCTTGGCTTGCGATATCGACTAGGCCAGCAGCGAGGTGTAGGACGAGCCGTTGTCGGTCTTCACCATGTTGATGGCGAAGGCGTCGTACTCGCCCGGGTTGCCCAGGCGGTTCGTGATGTTGGACTCCGTCTGGCCGTCGCCGCCGATGTACTCGACCTGCAGGTTGAGCAGCTTGTCGTACTTCTGCAGCAGCGGCTGGTAGGTCGAGGACAGGAAGTTGTCCGCCGCGTTGTAGATGTCGAGCCAGACCTTCTTCGAGGGGCTCTTGGAGGAGTCGAGCTGCGACTGCGCCGTCTCGTAGAGCTTCGTGGAGTCGGCAAAGTCGGCGGCGTTGTCGGCCGTGACCTCGAGGTTCATGGCGTAGTAGGAGCGATCCTCCTCGCTGTACTTGTAGTCGGACTCGGCGAGCACGTTGCCGGCGTCATCGGCCGTCGAGATGCCCGTGTTGATGTCGACGCCGTCAAGGGAGTTGCGCAGCAGGCGCAGCGTAAGGTAGGCCTGGACGGCCGGGTTCTGGGAGATGGTGCCCGCATAGCCGTCGGCGATGGCGGCAACGGCGTCGGAGTTGGCGTCATAGCCAAACGTCGGGACCTTGTTGTCCTTGGACCAGGCGTTGAACATGGCCATGCCCATGCCGTCGTTGTTGGAGACGATGAGGTCGATCTGGTCGCCGAACGAGGAGGCCCAGGAGCTCAGGGCGTTTCCGGCCGTAGCGGCATCCCACGTGGCGCCGGCGGAGTTCTTCATCTCCTGCGAGGCAAGCTCGCGGATGATGTACTTCTTGCCGTTGACCTCGAGCTCGCCGTCCTTGACGATCGAGGAGGAGCCATCGGTGTTGGTGCCGGCGGCCTCGGAGATGATGGCGCCATCCTTCTCGACGCCCGTGCCAAGGACCTTGCGGCAGCCGCGCGTGCGGGCGATCGAGTCGTTGTGGCCCACGTCACCGATGGCGAGAACGTAGCCGATGATGCCGTCACCGTTGCGGTCGATGGTGTCGATGTTCTTCTGGATGTACTCGAGCACCATCTGGCCCTCGAGCTCGCCACCCTGGTTGGCGTCAAAGCCCACGTAGTAGGTCTTGTCATTCCACTTGAGGGTGTTCATGTCGAGATCACCGGTGGAACTGTTGGAGGGCTGGCGGTTGAAGAAGACCACCGGCTTGTCCTTGTTGGCAACCGAGCCATCGGCAGCCGCGGCACCGGTGGAGGCACCGGTATCCGAGCCACCGCAGCCGGCGAGGGCACCAGCGGCAACGGTGGTCAGACCCAGGCCGCAGACCTGGAGGAACTTGCGACGCGACATAGACATAACGAGCTCCCTTTCCTCTTTTTCTCCCCGCGCAACCAGCACGAGAAAACAACTCTTCCGGACCCGTCAACGAGGTGGCCAAGTTGACCACTCTTTTGGGGTCGTTTCCGATTGCGTACGTTAACATCGATACACGATAGGTTCCTTAAAGTCCGTTAAAGTTGGCCCCGAGCGGTCGACTTCCGTTCGTAAGCGGTAGCAAGCCGTGAGTACGTACGCATCGGGAAGGGTCACCCCGGAAGCGGAGAGGGTCTTCGCACGCCGCACGGTGACTAGGACAGGCACGCCTCGTCGATGGCCGCGAGCTCGTCGGCCGAGAAGGCGCGGTTCTCGAGCGCATGGATGTTGTCGAGCACCTGCTCGGGACGAGAGGCGCCGATGAGTACGCTCGTGATGGCAGGGTCACGCAGCTGCCAGGCTAGTGCCATCTCGGCAAGCGTCTGGGAACGGGCCTGGGCAATCTCGTTCAGACGCACGAGCCTGTCGTGGACCTCGCCCGTGAGCGCGCTCCTCTTGAGGTAGCGCGGGTCATGCGCCATGCGCGAGTCCGCAGGCACGCCGTCCAGGTAGCGATCCGTAAGCAAGCCCTGTGCAAGCGGCGAGAACGTGATGATGCCGCGTCCGAGCTCGGCGGATGCCGCCTTCGTTCCATCCCGCTCGATGGAGCGGTCAAGCAGGTTGTAGCGATACTGGTTGATCACGTAGGGAACGTGGCGCTCCTCGAGAATCGCCGTTGCGCGCCGCAGCGTTGGCTCGTCATAGCGCGAGAGGCCCACATACAGGGCCTTGCCCTGCTCGACGGCGCTCGCGAGCGCCCCCATGGTCTCCTCGAGCGGGGTCTCCGGATCCATGCGATGGTGGTAGAAGATGTCCACGTAGTCGAGCCCCATGCGCTCGAGGCTCTGGTCAAGCGAGGCAAGCAGGTACTTGCGACTGCCGTGGTCCCCGTAGGGGCCCGGCCACATGTCATAGCCGGCCTTGGTGGAGATGATCAGCTCGTCGCGGTAGGGACGCAGGTAGTCATGGAGCAGCCGCCCCATGCTCCGCTCGGCCTCGCCGTACTCCGGGCCGTAGTTGTTCGCGAGGTCAAAGTGGGTGATGCCGTTGTCGAACGCCGTGAGCGCAATCGAGCGCATCTGCTCGTAGGGCGTGAGCTTGCCGAAGTTGTGCCACATGCCCAGGCTCACGGCACTCAGCTTGAGGCCGGAGGCACCGCAGCGGCGGTACTCCATGTTTGCATAGCGCGTGGGCGCGGCAACGTATTGCTTTCGAAAGTCTGGCATGAGAGCTCACTCCCCCATCGGCGTCGCCGGCCATGGCCCCGCAGGGGTGGGCGACGAGCACGACGGCGGGGGCGAGCTAGTCGCGGGCTTGTGCCACGCTGCTGCGCTCGATGAGCGTCCCGGGGATCCTGATTGCCTCGGTGGGGCCTCCCGGCTGCTCCGGCACAGCATAGTCGAACGCGATGCGTCCGCGCTCGCTCATGTCAAACCTCACGGTCGTGAGCTCGCTTCTCGGAACGTAGTTCGCCAGGGAGTCGTCGACGCCCACGACGCTCACGTCCTCGGGAACGCGCAGGCCCCGATCGCGCAGGGCGCACATGACGCCGTTTGCCATCTGGTCGTTTGCGGCATAGATGGCCGTGAACTCGTCGTCGCGGTCAAGCATCTGGCAGGCAATCTCGTAGCCGCTGTTCGCCGTCCAGTCGCCACGCAGGGGCTCCACGGGCTCCACCCCGACGCTTGCGAGCTCGTCTCGCCACCCCGCTTGGCGGAAGTTCTCGTCCACCGAGAACTCGGGGCCGGCCACGTAGCGAATCTGCCTGTGCCCGCGCGAGAACAGGTAGGACATGAGCGTGACCGAGCACTGGTACTGGTCCGAGTCGACCGTGGTACAGCGCGGGTGGGCGTACATCGAGACGATGACGCAGGGAAGCCCCGGTAGGGGCGAGAACTGCTCGAAGTCCGTCGCAAGGCGGCTCATGCCGAGGATGACGCCATCCACCGGCAGGGCGGACATCGACCGCACCGCCTCGGTAAGCGACCAGTTCTCGCCCTTGCTCACCTCCATGAGCGTCACAGCATAGCCGCGCCCGCGGGCGGCGGCCGCGATGCCATCGAGCATCGTGAGGTTGCCGACCTCGGTGACATCGTTCACGCACAGGCCCACGGAGCGGTACTTGCCCCCACGAAGCGACCTTCCGGCGTAACTCGGGCGAAAGCCAAGCTCGTCCATGGCCGCCTTCACGTGCTCGCGGGTCTTCTCGCTCACGTTGGGCATGTTGTTGACCACGCGGGAGACGGTTTGCTGGGAGACGCCGGCGACTCGGGCGACGTCTGCCATGCAAACGGCGCGCTGGGGCACAAGGCCCTCCCCTTCCCCGGCATTCTGCACACCCGCCATCGCAACAGCCACCAGCCTTCATCAACTCGTTAACTTTTGCCATCATAACCAAACGGCCACGCACGAAAAGTGAGAGACATCCCTGACGCCGCCTTGGGGCTCCGGCTGCCGCTCGCGGCCGTTTTTCATCCGACCGCAGGAATTGAGCCGCCGAGCCCATTCGGCAATGAGTACGTTAACATTACCGAATGGGAGCGTTCGCGAGAGACCGGCGAACGCGCACGTAAATAGCGCTGTCAGGAGTGACATGGTTAGCAAGCATTCGTTTGGCACCACGACGGACGGCACGCCCGTCACGGTCTTCGACCTTGCAAGCGGCTCTGCGAGCGTCCGCGTCATGGACTTTGGCGCCACGCTCCTGGGCGTCACCGTGCCCGACCGCGCGGGCCGGCTCGCCGACGTGGTCCTCGGGTTCGGCTCGCTCGACGGCTACCTGGACAACCCCGCCTGCTACGGCGCCACGATAGGGCCGTCGGCCAATCGCACGGACCTGGGCCAGGTCACCATTGGCGGCTCCACCTACCAGCTGCCGCAAAACGACGGGCCCGAGCAACGCAACAACCTACACACGGACCTCGCGCACGGCTTGCACAAGCGCGTGTGGCACGCGGAGCCCTCCCCCACCTCTGAGGCCGTGACGCTCACGACCACGCTCGCGGATGGCGAGCTGGGGCTTCCCGGCAGCCGGACCTTCTCGGCCACCTACGCGCTCGCAACGGCGGGCGACGCCGCCGAGCTCACCATCCGCTACGCCTGCGAGACGGACGCACCCACCTTCGTGAACATGACGAACCACACCTACTTCAACCTCGCCGGTCACGACGCGGGCTCGGCCCTGGGCTCGCTCGTTGCCATCGACGCCACGGACTACCTGCCGCTTCGCGCCGACAACGTCTCATCCGGCGAGGTGCGGCCGGTCGCCGGCACGCCGTTTGACTTCCGAGCGCCCAAGTCGCTTGGCCAAGACATCGACGCGCAAGACGAGCAGCTCGCCATCGCCCGCGGCTACGACCACTGCTTCTGCGTCAACGACTATACGCCCGGCGCTGTCCCACGCCACGCGCTGCGTGCCGAGGACCCCGCGAGCGGGCGCGTGCTCGACGTCCTCATCACCACACCCGGCGCCCACCTCTACACGGGCAACTGGCTTGGGGACGAGAACGCCAAGGACGGCGCCTCCTACACACCGTGCAGCGGCTTTGCCTTCGAGCCGGAGTACTGGCCCGACAACATGCACCACGCCGAGTGGAATCACCCCGTCTGCGAACCCGGTCATCTCTATGAGCAGACCATCGTCTATCGCTTCTCGACGCGCTGAGGCGTGCCCACAGCAGAAAGGAACCACCATGGCAGCTAACGTCGCGCCAGAGCTTCTCGGCCACATCACGGAGCTCTTCGAGGACGCCTTTGGCCCGCTGGGCAGCGAGGCCCTCTACGTTCACGCCCCGGGACGCTCCGAGATCGCCGGCAACCACACGGACCACGAGGGCGGCCACGTCATCGCGGCGGCGCTCGACGTCTCCGTGGACGGCCTCGCGCGCGCCAACGGCACCAGCACCGTGCGCGTGGCCTCCGAGGGCTACCCCGCCTTCGAGCTTGAGCTCGACACGCTCGAGGCGCGTCCCGAGGAGCGCGGCACCACGGCATCTCTCGTGCGAGGCATGGCCCATGAGGTTGCCGCACGCGGTGGCAAGCCTGCCGGCTTTGACCTGGCCATAACCTGCACCGTGCCCTCCGGCGGCGGCCTGTCGAGCTCGGCGGCCATCGAGGCGGCCCTCGGGCGCACGATGGAGGCGCTCTGGGGCGCCGAGCCCGCCGAGCCCGTGGCGCTCGCCCAGGCCTCCCAGCGCACGGAGAACAACTACTACGGCAAGCCCTGCGGCCTCATGGACCAGGCGGCCGTGTGCCTTGGCGGCCTGGCGTTCATGGACTTTGAGAACGCCGCCGAGCCCCAGACCAAGAAGCTCGAGCTCTCCTTCGACGACTTTGGCTACGCCCTGTGCCTCGTGAAGGTGGGGGCCGACCACGCCGCCTCCACTGACGACTACGCCGCCGTCCCCGGCGAGATGCAGGCCGTGGCGGCACGCCTTGGCCACGCACGCCTGTGCGAGGTCGACCGCGAGGCGTTCGACGCCCAGCTGCCGGCTCTACGCGAGGAGTTCGGCGACCGCGCAGTCCTGCGCTGCATCCACTACTGGCACGAGAACGCCCTGGTGGACGAGCGCTGGCGCCAACTCAACATCGGCGACATGCAGGCGTTCCTTGAGCTCACGCGGCAGAGCGGCGCCAGCTCGGCGATGTTTCTCCAAAACGTCGTGGCCTCGCTCGGACGCGAGCAGCCCGCGATGTATGCCCTGGGACTGGCCGAGCACGTGCTGCGCGGCCGCGGCGCCGCGCGCATCCACGGCGGCGGCTTTGGCGGCACCATCCAAGCGTTTGTGCCGCTCGAGCTCGCCGACGAGTTCCAGGCCAAGATGGACGCGTGGCTCGGCGAGGACGCGTGCCGTCGCTACCGCGTCACCGACGAGGGGGCGTACGCCGCATGGCTGTAGCTACGGACACGCAGCTGCGTGATGCCATCCAGGCGCTTGTCGGCTATGCCGTGGCCCAAAGGCTCGTGGATGCCGAGGACCGCGTCTGGGCCTACAACGCCACGCTCGAGTGCGCGGGCGCCACGGGCCCCGCTCCCGAGGAGACCTGGGTGCTCGGCGGCGGTGCGCCCGCCGGCACGGACCTCGACGCGCTGCTCGCCACGATCGCCGATGTCGCCGTGGTCAACGGCGTTGCTGACGACACCGCAAGCGGCCGCGACCGCGTGAGCTGCCGCGTCATGGGCCTGCTCATGCCCAAGCCGTCACAGGTGTCGGCACACTTCCGCGAGCTCGCACGCGCCGATGGCCCCAAGGCGGCCACCGACTGGTTCTACCAGCTGTGTTGCGATGCCGGCTACGTGCGCCGCTCCGCCATCGCCCGCAACGTCAAGTGGACCACGCCCACGCGCTGGGGCAACCTCGAGATCACGATCAACCTCTCCAAGCCCGAGAAGGACCCGCGCGAGATCGCAGCCGCCGGAGCCGCCGCGCCAAACGCCGAGAAGTACCCCGCCTGCCAGCTGTGCATCGAGAACGAGGGCTACTCGGGCCGCGCCGCCAGCGCCCCCAGCGGCGCCCACCCGGCACGGCAGAACCTGCGCATCATCCCCATCGAGCTCGGCGGCGAGCGTTGGGGCCTGCAGTACAGCCCCTACGCCTACTTCAACGAGCACTGCATCGCGATGAGCGCACACCACAGGCCCATGCACATCGACCGTGCGTCGCTCACCTGCCTGCTCGACTTCGTCGATGCCTTCCCGCACTACTTCATCGGCTCCAACGCGGACCTGCCCATCGTGGGCGGCTCGATTCTCTCGCACGACCACTTCCAGGGTGGCGCGCACGAGTTTCCCATGATGCGCGCCCGTGTCACCGAGACGTTCTCGATGCCCGGCTATCCGGACATCACCGGCGAGGTGCTCGAGTGGCCGCTGTCGGTGCTGCGGCTGAGCTCGACCAGCCGCGAGACGCTGCTCGAGGCGAGCGTCCACGTCATCGACGCCTGGCGCTCCTGGAGCGACCCCGCGGTGGGCGTCTTCGCCCATGACGCGGACGGCACGCCCCACAACACCGTGACGCCCGTCATTCGCCGCGCGGACGAGCGCTACGAGGCCTACCTCGCCCTTCGCTGCAACGTCACGAGCGCCGAGCACCCGCTGGGCGTGTTTCACCCGCATGCCGAGTACCACCACATCAAGCGCGAGAACATTGGCCTCATCGAGGTCATGGGCCTGGCGATCCTTCCGCCGCGCCTCGTGCCCGAGCTCGCCGCCGTTCGCGACCACCTGCTCGCGAGCGACCTCGACGCGCTTGAGACCGACGAGCTCACGGCCTCCCACGCCGCCTGGGCGCGCGACGTCTACGCGCGCCGCTCCAGCGAGCTCACGCCCGAGGGGGCACTCGACGTCCTGCACGAGGAGGTTGGCCACGTCTTTGGGCACGTGCTCGAGAACGCCGGCGTCTTCAAGTGGGACGAGGCCGGGCGAGCCGCCCAGCAGCGCTTCATCGATGGCCTGTAAGGAACAAATACGCTAAGTGAGCGGGCAAATCGCGACCTTCCGAGTAGCCAACCCTCTCCGCATCGCAAAAGCGCTGGTAGACGACACGTGCATTATCTGGCTACTCGAGCAAAGCCGTTTTGCCCGCTCACTTAGCAACCCAAGGCCCCAATCGGGCCCCGCATGCGCAAAAAAACGGCCCGCAGGCACACGCCTGCGGGCCGTTCGCTTGCAATTGACCGTTCGGTCCTACGCCAGGACCTCGCCAAGAATCTCGCACAGCTTGTCGACGTCGGCCTTCGTGCACATGAGCGGCGGCAGGAAGCGCAGCGTCGTGGGGCCGGTCGCGTTGATGATCGCACCCTTCTCGAGCGCGGCCGCCACGAGCTCGTGGGCGTCGGGCAGGCCCGCCTCGAGCTCGGCGCCCTGCATGAGGCCGCTCCCGCGCACCTCCACGACGTGCGGAAGCGCCGCAAGCTTCTCGGCCAGGTAGGCGCCGACCTCGCGCACGTGAGCCAGGTAGCCTTCGCCCGGCTCGCCCTCCGGCGCAGTGCCGCAGGTGAGCTCGGTCAGCACGGCATCGGCCGCAGCGCAGGCGAGCGGGCCGCCGCCAAACGTGGAGCCGTGGTCGCCGGGCTTGAACGCCTCGGAGACCTCGGCCTTCGCCACGCAGGCACCCATGGGCACGCCCCCGGCGATGGCCTTTGCCAGCGTGAAGACGTCGGGCACCACGTCAAAGCCCTGGAACGCCAGCGCATGGCCCGTGCGGAACAGGCCCGTCTGGACCTCGTCGCACATCATGAGGGCGCCGTACTCGCTCGTGAGCTTGCGCACCTCGGCCATGAACTCGAGCGTCATGGGATGCACGCCCGACTCGCCCTGGATGGGCTCGAGCATCACGGCGCAGATGTTGGAGCCGCGCTGCGCAAACACTTCACGCAGGGCGTCGATATCGTTCGCGTCAATGGCAACGAAGCCACCGGGCAGCGGCTGGAACGGGTCCTGCGCCCAGCCCTGCATCGTAGCGGCAATCGTCTCCATCGTGCGGCCGTGGAAGCTCTTGTTGAGGCACACGATGTCAAAGCCGCCGTTGCCGCCGCGCTTGGCCCACAGGCGCGCCAGCTTGATGGCGCACTCGTTGGCCTCGGCGCCAGAGTTGCCAAAGAACGTGCGCCACTGCTGCGGGGCGTCCGGGCTCGCATCCTTGGGCGCGCCTTCGCCGGCGTTGGCGAGCTGCGCGATGCGGCGCGCAACCTCACCGCGGTGCTCAATGTGGAAGTAGTTCGAGATGTGCACGAGCTTGCTGGCCTGCTCGGTCACGGCACGCTCGAGCACGGGGTGGCCGTAGCCCAGGCAGTTCACGGCAATGCCGCCGAGAAAGTCCAGGTACTCGCGGCCGTCATCGGCAACGGCATACATGCCGTGACCGCCCACGAACTCCACGGGCGAGCGGCCGAACGTGTGCATCACATAGGCGTCGTCAAGCTTCTTGGCCTCGTCTAGGGACATGCGGTTTCCTTTCGATGGGTGCGCGCGACCAACGGCCGCGCAAGGGTGCTAGTTGTTCACGGCAAGGCGGCTCGCGAGCGTGCCAAGCGGGTGCTCGTCGTACTCGAGCGCCTCCTCGGTCGAGTGCATCGTCGTGCCGATGCCCTTGTCGGTGAGCAGCTCGATGAGCAGGGAGTGCGGCGTCTTGCCGTTGATGACGTGGGAGCGGAACACGCCCGCGTGCAGGGCATAGCAGCAGCTCTCGAGCTTGGGAATCATGCCCTTGTCCACGGTGCCCGAGGCAAGCATGTCCTCCATCTCGCGCAGGCTCATGTTCGAGATGAGCGAGTTCTTGTCCGAGAAGTCCATGTAGACGCCGTCGACGTCGGTGAGGTAGACGATCTTCTGGGCGCCAATGGCCGCGGCAACGTGACCGGCGGCGACGTCGGCGTTGATGTTGTAGTAGCCGCCGTCCTCGCCGATGCCCACCGTGGCCACCACCGGGATGTACTCGCTCTTGATGAGCGTCTCCAGGTAGGTCGTGTCAACGTGCTCGATCTTGCCCACGCGGCCAAGCGACTCGTCGAGCGTGGAGCACACGATCGTGCCGGCGTCGGCGCCCGAGACGCCCACGGCGAGGTTGCCGTGGCGGTTGATGGAGGCCACGAGGTCCTGGTTGACCTCGCCCACGAGCACCTGGCGCACGACGTCCATGGCGGCCGGGGTGGTGACGCGCTGGCCGTCCTTGAACTCCACGGGGAAGTTCAGGGCGTCGAACGCCTTGTTGATGGCCTTGCCGCCGCCGTGCACGATGACGACGTTTACGCCCAGGATCTTGAGCAGCACGATGTCGCTCATGACGTCGGCGCGCAGCTTCTCGTCCACCATGGCGGCGCCGCCGTACTTGATGACGACGGTCTTGCCCGTGATGTTCTTGATCCATGGCAGCGCCTCAAACAGCACCTGGCCGGTGCGCTCATCGGTGTCCTTCGCGCGCTTGCTCGTGTCGACTGCATACTTCATGGAAATCTCCTAGCTCATGGCGAGGGTTGGCCCCACCATTTCTCGGACGGAAACGCGAGAGGGACTACGTGCGGTACTCGCCGTTGATCTTGACGTACTCGTGCGTAAGGTCGCACGTCCAGACGGTCGTCTCGCACGAACCGGCGCCGAGGTCTGCCCAGATCGTGATCTCGGGCTCCTCGAAGCGGCGCAGGGCCTCGTCCTCGTCAAAGGCCACGGTGAGGCCGTCGCGGCAGACGGGCATGCCCATGATGTCGATGTCGACGTCGCGCTGGTCGAACGGCACACCGCACTTGCCCAGTGCCATGGCGATGCGTCCCCAGTTGCAGTCGTGGCCGTAGATGGCGGTCTTGACCAGCGGGGAGTTCGCGATGGCGCGGGCGGCGGTGTCGGCGTCCTCGTCGGTGGCGGCGCCGGCGACGGTCACGGTCACGAGCTTGGAGGCGCCCTCGCCGTCCGCGGCGATCTCGCGGGCGAGGTGCTGGCACACGGCGTTCACGGCATAGGCAAGCCCGTCGGCCTCTGGCGTGCCCGGCTCGATGGCCGGCACGTCCGGCGCGGCCTTGCCCGTGGCGATGGCGATGCACGTGTCGTTCGTGGAGGTGTCCGAGTCGACCGTCACCTTGTTGAACGTCTTCTTGACCACGCCGAGAAGCGCCTCGTGCAGTGCCGCCTCGGTCACGGGGGCGTCCGTGGAGATGATGGCGATCATCGTCGCCATGTTGGGCATAATCATGCCCGAGCCCTTGCACATGCCGCCCACCGTGATGGCGTGGCCCGCAAGCGCGCCCGCGCCCTCGTAGGAGACCGCGTACTCCTTGGGGTGCGTGTCCGTCGTCATGATGGCGCGCGCCGCGTCGTGGCCGCCCGAGAGGCGAAGCCCCTCGTCGGTGGCCTGGGCGCAGATCTTGTCGTGAAGCGCCGGCACGCCCGTCTCGAACGGGGCGATGTCGAGCAGCTGGCCGATGACGCCCGTCGAGGCAACGAGCACCTGCTTGGGGTCGCAGCCGATCGTCTCGGAGACGAGCCTGCAGGTTGCCTCGGCGCACTCGAGGCCCTCCTCGCCCGTCGCGGCGTTGGCGTTGCCCGAGTTGATGCAGACGGCGCGAACGGGGGCGCTGCCGCCCTTGCCAAGGTGGCCGCGCGAGACCGTCACGGGGGCCGCGCAGAACTTGTTCGTCGTGAAGGCGCCCGCGGCGGTGGCGCCCTCGTCGACCTCGACCAGAGCGAGGTCGAAGCGCTGGGGGTCCTTGCGGAAGCCCGCGTGGATGCCGCCGGCGTGGATGCCCGCCGGGCTCGCGACGCCACCGTCTGCGACGACGCTCAGCTTGCGCGCGTTTGTCTGGTCCATGGTGCTCCTCGTACGTTGTGATGCGAATGGATGCGGGAGGTTCCGCGGAAATGACGTGCTAGACGGGCATGCCCACGTTGGAGAGGCCAGTCTTCTCGTCCAGGCCGAACACGAGGTTCGCGCACTGGACGCCCTGGCCCGCGGCGCCCTTGCACAGGTTGTCGATGGCGCCGATGGCCACGAGCGTATGGGTGCGCTCGTTCTTGGCCAGGCCCACCTGGCAGACGTTCGTGCCCACGACGCTCGCCGTGCGCGGCAGCTTGCCGGCCGGGAGCACCTGGACGAACGGACGGCCGTCATACAGGGCGTGGTAGCACTCGAGCATGTCCTCTACGCTCATGTCGGCGGCCTCGTCGGTGAGCTGCAGGTAGACGGTGGAGAGCAGGCCGCGCTTCTGCGGCACGAGGTGCGGCGTGAACACGACCTCGCCCGGCTTGCCCAGAATCTGCTCGATCTCGGGCGTGTGGCGGTGCTTGCCCACGTTGTAGGCCTGGACGTCCTCGTCGGCGTTGCAGAAGTGTGTCTTGACGCTGCAGCCCTTGCCCGCACCCGTGACGCCGCTCTTGGCATCGACGATGACGAGGCCCTGCGTCCAGCCGGCGCGCACGGCCGGGGCCGAGGCAAGCGAGGTGGCCGTGGGATAGCAGCCGGCGCAGGCAACGAGCGCGGGCTTGCCGGCCTCGTGCAGCGCGTGGGCACGCTCGATGTCCTCGCCAAAGAGCTCGGGCAGGCCAAAGGAGCGCGTCGCGAGAAGCTCGGGAGAGGTGTGGGTGGCTCCATACCACTGCTCGTAGACGTCCTTGTCGGCCAGGCGATAGTCGGCGGACAGGTCAACGACCGTCACGCCGGCGTCGAGAAGCGCCGGCACCTGTGACATGGCCGCCGTATGCGGAACGGCGAGGAACACGAGGTCGCAGCTGCGAACCGCCGGGTCGTCGTGCGTCGAGAACACGAGGTCCGATGCACCGGCGAACGCCGGGTAGGCGTCGGCGAGCGACGTGCCCGCGTCCGCGTTTGACGTGATGATCGACAGGTCGAACTCCGGGTGCTGCAGAAGCAGCCTCACGAGCTCAGCCCCCGCGTACCCCGCGGCCCCGATGACTCCAACCTTGTACGACATGCGACACTCCTCACGCGTCATTCCCAGCTCGGCTGCCGCCGGGCGTCATGTTCGACCCGTCCACCCGAGGTGGGCACAATATCGTCTGATTATAGCGCCTCGGCCAGGGAAGTGCCGTATAGATTTGCGTAAATTTGCATATTGATAGCAGCTTAATTCATAAATATGCATGCGCTCAAGCGGTGACCCAGCAAAAACGCCCCGCCGTCAGACGGGGCGCTCCCTAGCGGTTTGCCTTGAGGGTGGCGAAGAGCTTTGTGTTGTGTCGCTTCACGAACGAGATGAAGCGTCCCTCCGCGAGTGCCATCCCCGCGTCCTTGCGGCGGATGGGCACGAGCATGAGCTTCATCATCCCCGAGCGCGGCTGCGCGATGGAGACCGCAAGCTGGGCGCGCTCGCTGCCGATCATCTTCTCGACGTGCGCGCGCTTCTCGGTGTCCGTGAGCTCGCAGCTGGGGTTGCAGACGTTCTCGATGCAGCCAACGAGCCGCTCAACGTAGCGACGCTGCACCATCTCCATGCTCGCGGGGTCGCCCGCAAGCCCCCAGTGCTCGTAGAGGTCGAGCATCCAGCTGTGCTCCTCCTCGCGCTTCTCGTACATGTTCGGACGCCAGCGGGCCGTCTCGCTCTCCGCGCGTAGGCGGATGAAGTGGTAGTAGGCGCGCTCGGTCACGGCGACGCGCTCGATGTCGCGGATGACGTCGAGGACGAAGGGGAAGTCATCCCAGAACGTTGGCTTGAAGCGGGCGTGGATGCGCTCGAGGTACGAGCGGCGGAACAGCTTGTTCCACGGCGTGTAGAGCAGGTTCGTGTCGAACAGGCGCCAGGCGGCGCTGCGGAACTCCTGCCGGCTGGAATAGCGGCAGGTGGGCTGGCTCTTGAGCTCGGTGGTGTGCTGGTCGGCGTTGCCGTAGTAGGTCTCGATGTAGAAGCCGGCGATGACGAGGTCCAGGTCGTCCGCCTCGGCAATCTCCACGAGGTCAGCGAGCATCGTGGGCTCCACCCAGTCATCGCCGTCAACGAAGTGCACGAACTCGCCGCGGGCGCGGTCGAGGGCGACGTTGCGTGCCGCCGCGGCACCCTGGTTCTTGGTGTGGATGACGTCGATGCGGATGTCGCGCTCGGCCATGCGGTCCGCCACCTGGCCGGTGCGGTCGGTCGAGCCGTCGTCGACGATGATGAGCTCGAAGTTGCGCATCGTCTGGTTCTGGAGGCTCTCGATGGCGCGCCCGATGAAGCGATCCACGTTGTAGGCCGGTATGATGACCGAGACCTTGGGGACCCTCTTCTCCATGTGTGCCATCAAGTCTTCTTTCACGCAGATTCGTCTTTTCGGGCACGCAATCTTGCCCACACGAGAGACTACCATCAGTCGCGCGTCGGGCACGCTAGTTCAAAATACGTCCAGTTAATCTGCGCAATCGAGGCCCTAGGCCAGCACGCCCACAAGGCTCGCGAGGCCAGCGGCGTCAAGCGACCCGTCCTCGGCCGTGCCCGCCTCCGCAATGTCTTCGGCGGACACGCCCATGGAGAGGGCCTTGGTCGCGACGTCGAGCAGGCCAGTGGCGTCAAGGTCACTTTTCACGATGCCGCCCATGAGCTTTGTGGCGTTGCGCTTGAGCGCAGAGGAGCCCTGGGCCGCCGCATCGAGAAACGCCAACCAACCGTCTTGCGTCATGACGACGGCATGGCTCACGGGAACCGAGCAACCCGAGGATAGTGACGAGGCAAGGCTGGCCAGCCCGCCGTCTCCATAGAGCTGGGCGAGCGTGGCCGTGGCATCCCCCTTGGGCAGGCTCGCGCTCACGGGCAGTGAGACGAGCTTGGCAGATTGGGCCGTGGCGTCAATGGAGGCAAGGTAGGCTCCCGCAAGCTCGGAAGAGTCCCCAGAGGACACCACTGCGAACAGCACGCACTCGACGTCATCGCCCGTAAGCGTGAGGCCGGAGGCTTCGGCGAGCTGCTGGGCAGACTCGTCAGACACGGTTGCCGAGGCAACGGCCCGGCTCACGTCCTTGCTCCCAAGCGCGGAGTGCACGTTGGCAAGGCGCCACAGGGTAGAGCCAAGGATGAATATCCCAAGAGCTATGGCCACGAGCACCACGACGGCGATCTTGTTGCGGTTAGGATTGTCCTTGGGGACGTCTGGCCTCTCGTACACGATGACCTCCTCGGCTTGCTACTCCCAGGGCACAAGCAGCTCTTGCGGGTAGTCTACCCCCACGAACGTAAGTCCCTTCGCAGGGGCGCAGGGGCCAGCGGCCTTGCGGTCACACGCGGCAAGGGCGTCTGCCACCCAGGAGGCGTCCCTGTGCCCGCGGCCCACCTCAACCAGCGTGCCCGCGATGGTACGCACCATTGAGTGGAGAAACGCGTTGCCCACCACGTCGATGCAGATGACGCGCTCGCCGCACTCCTCGGCCTCGCTCACGTCGCAGTGCGCAACGTAGCGGTGCGTGGGCTTGCCCTCGGCCGAGGTGGCCTTGCAGAAGCTCTTGAAGTTATGCTCGCCCACGAGCGCCTGCGCGGCCTCGTGCATGGACGAGACATCCAGTTCGTTGCGAAGCCACCAGGAATGGCCCCAGGCAAGCACGGGTCGCGCTTCCCCTGCCACGATGCGGTAACGGTAGCTCCTCGCCCTCGCATCAAAGCGGGCCGAGAAGCCCTTGGGGGCGCGGTAGAGGCACGCGGGAGAGATGTCGTCGGGCAGCAGCGCCGAGAGGCCGTGCATGAGGCGCTTCGCGGGCAGTGCCGACTCGGCCTCGGTGACGGGCACGCTCACGTACTGGGCGATGGCATGGACGCCGGCATCAGTTCGGCCTGCGCACGTAAGGTCAATGTCACGTCGCAGCAACGTCTGCAGGGAGTGCTCGACCTCGCCAGCCACCGTGCGCCGCCCGGGCTGCGCGGCAAATCCGCAGAAGTCGGCTCCGCGATAGCCAAGCTTGAGGACAAGCGTGGCATCGAGGGTCGACGGGTCTGCAGCGCGCTCCTCGATCGAGGGGCGCTCGGGGGCATGGACGGTGACGGTGGGCTGCATCGATACTCCTTGGGGCGATTTGCTCACACAAGGGTAGCAGGTCTCGCACGGTGACAGATTGGTCCCGGTCCGCACCGATTGACAAAAAAGAGGGCCCGGAAAACCGGACCCTCCTTTGCGTTGCGAATATTCGCGAGAGAAGCGAGCCTACTCGGCCTTCTCCTCGGTGGCCTCCTCGGCGGGGGCCTCCTCGACCTTGGTCACCTTCGTGGCCTCGGCCTTGGGCGCCTTGGCGGCGACCGGCTCGGTCACGATCTCGATGATGGCAACCTCGGCGTTGTCACCCTTGCGGGGACCGAGCTTCATGATGCGGGTGTAGCCACCGTTGCGGCCCTCCCACATGCCCTGCGCGGCCTTCTCGAAGACCTCGCGGACGAGCTCCTTGTCACCGAGCTTGGCGATGGCGAGACGACGGGAGTGCAGGTCGCCCTTCTTCGCCCAGGTAACGATGCGGTCCACGTCGCCACGGATGGCCTTGGCGCGCGGAAGGGTCGTCTTGATGCGGTCGTTGGCGAACAGCGCCTGGCACAGGCTCTTCTTCATAGCCTTGGTGTGGCTGGCGTCGGTGCCAAGCTTCATCCCGCTCTTCTTGTAGTGCCTCATAGTCAGTTACTCCTATGTGATGTAGCGGCGCTTAAGCCTTGAAGCTCAGGCCCATCGACTCAAGCTTGTCCTTGACTTCCTCGATGGACTTGACGCCGAAGTTGCGGATGTTGAGCAGGTCGTTCTCGGAGAACTCGACGAGCTGACGGACGGAGTGGATGCCGGCACGCTTCAGGCAATTGTAGGAGCGCACGGACAGGTCCAAATCCTCGATCTGCTTGTCGAGCTCGGTGTTGTCGTCGGTCTGGCCAGCGGCGAAGATCGACGGCTCCTCGGCCTGCTCACCCTCATCGGCCAGGGACATGAACGCGGTCATGTGCTGGTTGATGATGTTCGCGGCCTCGACGACGGCCTCGCGCGGAGACACACCACCATTGGTCTCGACCTCAAGGACGAGCTTGTCGTAGTCGGTGTGCTGGCCCACGCGGCAGGGCTCGACGGCCTTGGCGCAGCGGCGCACCGGCGAGAAGAGCGAGTCGACGTGGATGAGGCCAATCGGGTCGTCATCGTGCTCGTTGTCCTCACCGGAGACGTAGCCACGGCCGGTGCCGATGCGCATCGACATCGTGAGGTGGGCGCCCTCGGCGAGCGTGCAGATCACGTGCTCGGGGTTGACGAGGTTGAACTCGGAGGGGATGTCAAAGTCCCCGCCAGTCACCGTGGCCGGGCCATCGATGGAGATGGTGGCCGTGGCCTCGTCGCCGACGCCAAGGCTCTTGAACGCAAGGCCCTTGACGTTCAGGACGATGTCGGTGACGTCCTCGTAGACGCCATCGACCGTCGTGAACTCGTGCTGCACGCCGTCGATCTGGATGGCCTCCACAGCGGCGCCCTCGAGAGAGGAGAGCAGCACGCGGCGGAGCGAGTTGCCGAGCGTGTCGCCGTAGCCGTGCTCAAGCGGCTCTGCGATGACGCGGGCAACGTTCTCGCTGACCTCTTCTACCGTCACGTTGGGACGGATGAAATCGGACATAGAAACCTCCAACCGGTCTCTACTACTTGGAGTAGAGCTCGACGATGAGCTGGGCATCGATGTCAAGGTCGATCTGGTCACGAGAGGGGAGCTGCAGGACGGTGCCCTGGAGCTTCTCGATGTCGACCTCGAGCCACGCCGGCACGGCCATGTGCTCGGAGGAGATCAGGGCCTCCTTGATGGGAAGCAGGTCCTTGAACTTGGGGGCGACAGCCACGACGTCGCCGGCCTTCACGCGGTAGGAGGGGATGTCGACGCGCTTGCCGTTCACGGTGATGTGGCCGTGACGGACGGTCTGACGGGCCTCCTTGCGGGTGCGAGCGAAGCCAAGACGGAAGACCACGTTGTCGAGGCGGCTCTCCAGGATGGTGAGCAGGTTGTCACCGGTGATGCCCTCGATCTTCAGAGCCTTCTCGTAGTACATGTGGAACTGCTTCTCGAGCACGCCGTAGATGAACTTGGCCTTCTGCTTCTCGCGGAGCTGACGGCCGTACTCGCTCTCCTGGCGACGCTGACGCTTGGGCTGACGGTTCGACTTCTTGTTGATGCCCATGACGATCGGGTCAATGTCGAGCTGACGGCACCTCTTAAGGACAGGAGTCCTATCCACTGCCATAGTTAGATTCCTTCCTTACCTACACGCGGCGACGCTTGCACGGACGGCAACCGTTGTGCGCGATGGGGGTCTTGTCCTGGATGCTCGAAACCTCGAGGCCAGCGGCCTGGAGGGAGCGGATGGCCGTCTCGCGACCCGAGCCCGGGCCCTTAACGAAGACGGACACCTTGTGGACGCCGTGCTCCATGGCCTCCTTGGCGCACGCCTCGGCAGCCATCTGGGCGGCGAACGGCGTGGACTTGCGGGAGCCCTTGAAGCCGACCATGCCAGCGGAGCGCCAGGAGATCACGTTGCCCTGGGGGTCGGTGATCGAGATGATCGTGTTGTTGAAGGTGCTCTTGATGTGAGCCTGACCGACAGAGATGTTCTTGCGGTCGGCACGCTTGATGCGCCCGCGAGCCTGGGCGCCCTTCTTAGCAGTAGCCATTAGTCAGTCTCCCCTACTTCTTCTTCTTGCCGCCGACCTGACGCTTCTTGCCCTTGCGGGTGCGAGCGTTGGTGTGCGTGCGCTGGCCGCGGACGGGGAGGCCCTTGCGGTGACGGAGGCCGCGGTAGCAGCCAATCTCCATCAGACGGGCAATGTTCTGACGCTGCTCACGACGGAGGTCGCCCTCGACCGTGAAGTTAGCATCAATGTAGTCACGCATCTTGGCGACCTCATCCTCGGTGAGATCGCGCACGTGGGTGCTGGGATCGACGCCAGTCTCGGCGCAGATCTTGGAAGCGGCGGTACGGCCAATGCCGTAGATGTAGGTAAGTCCGATCTCAACGCGCTTCTCGCGCGGGAGGTCGACGCCGTTAATACGGGCCAACTTGTGCTCCTCTCCTAGCCCTGACGCTGCTTGTGGCGCGGGTTCTCGCAGATCACGTACACCTTACCGTGGCGACGGATGATCTTGCACTTGTCGCACATCTTCTTGACCGAAGGACGTACTTTCATCGTTCTTCCTCTCGGTGTGTCTTGCTTTCCTATATATACGCCCAGCCGCTGGCGAGAATATCCAAGGCTGTTTGCCTGCCTGAGCAGGCGATTCCCCTGTCGGGGACGTCCGCTTCCCTACTTGTAGCGATAGGTGATGCGGCCGCGCTGCAGGTCATACGGGGAGATCTCCACGTCAACCTTGTCGCCGGGAAGGATGCGGATGTAGTTCATCCTGATCTTTCCCGAGATGGTGCAGAGAATGGTGTGGCCATTCTCAAGCTCAACGTTGAACATCGCGTTGGGCAGCGGCTCGAGCACCTTGCCCTCAAGCTGGATTGCATCCTGTTTGCTCACTGCGTGCTACCTTCTCCTCGATACATGACACAGCGACTGAACATCATACCGAAAAACCCGCGCTACGTCCACGCAGCGCGGGTTCTCCACAACTTATGGCCAGCGGGTTCGCTACTTGGTCTCCCCCGTGCCTCCGTCCATGGCACACCAAGGGCCATCCTGGTCCTGCGTGAGAATCACGGGGCCATCCTCGGTGATGGCGATCGTGTTCTCGTAGTGCGCCGCGGTGCCGCCGTCGTTCGTGACGACCGTCCAGCGGTTTGGCATGACGTGGCTCTCGTATCCTCCGAGGCAGATCATGGGCTCGATGGCGATGACCATGCCCGCCTGGAGCCTCACGCCACGGCCGGCCTTGCCGTAGTTGGCGACGTTGGGCTCCTCGTGCATGGCATGTCCCACGCCGTGGCCCACGTAGTCGCGGACGACGCCGTAGCCGTTAGCCTCGGCCAGGCTCTGGACGGCGTGGCCGATGTCTCCGATGCGATTTCCCGGGACCGCGGCCGCGATGCCAGCCTTGAGACAGTCACGCGTGACCTCGCACAGGCCCTTGTCGGCAACGCTGGGGGTTCCGCAGAAAAACGTCCACGCGTTGTCGCCAACCCAGCCGTTCACGACGGCCCCCGTGTCGATGGAGACGATGTCGCCCTCCTGCAGCACGCGCGAGGAGCTGGGGATGCCGTGGACAATCTCGCTGTTCACAGAGCAGCAGATGCTGGCCGGGAAACCGCCATAGCCCTTGAAGGCCGGCGTGCCGCCGTGCATGCGAATGATGCTCTCGGCGACGCGGTCGAGCTCGAGGGTGTCGACGCCCGGGCGAATCATGGCACCAACGCGGCGAAGCGCCAGCTTGGAGAGCGCTCCCGCCGGCTTCATGGCCTCAATCTCGGCAGCTGTCTTGATGATGATCATAGAGCGAGGAGCTCCTTGACGTCCGCATAGACCTCGTCGACGGGGCGGTCGCCGTCAACGACCTTGAGCAGCTCCTTGCCACGGTAGTACTCGACGAGCGGAGCCGTCTGGTTCTCGTAGACGTCGAGGCGCTTCTGGATCGTCTCGGGCTTGTCGTCGTCGCGCTGGTACATCTCGCCGCCGCAGGAGGGGCAGGTGTCCACGCCGGCCGGCGCCGTGTAGCCGCACTCCTTGCAGGTGCGACGCGAGGAGAGGCGCTTGACGATAACGTCGGGCTTGACGTCGACGAGAAGGGCGGCATCGAGGTTGCGGCCCATCTCGGCCAGGGCGGAGTCGAGCGTCACGGCCTGCGCGGTGTTGCGCGGGAAGCCATCGAGGATGAAGCCCTTCTGGGCGTCGTCGGCGTCGAGGCGCTCGGTCACGAGGTCGACGACGAGCTTGTCGGGGACGAGCTGGCCGTTGTCCATGTAGGACTTGGCCTTCACGCCGAGCTTGGTGCCCGCCTTCACGGCGGCGCGAAGAAGGTCGCCGGTGGAGATGTGGGCAACTCCAAACTCCTCGACGAGCTTCTGGGCCTGCGTGCCCTTGCCGGCGCCGGGCGCCCCGAGCAGAACGATGTTCATGCGGACCTTCTTTCTGCGCTTGCGCGCACTGGGGTCGAAAACAGCTATGGCTAGCCTACCGCAAAACAAACGGGGCCGCCGCCCGAAGGCAGCGGCCCCGCAAAGACTTGACGCCAGCGAGCTACTTGATGAGAAGGTTCTCGTAGTTCGTGGTCTTGAGCTGGCTCTCGATCTGGGAGATCGTGTCGAGGGCCACGCCCACCATGATGAGGATCGACGTACCGCCGAACGCCTGCACGAGCGAGTTGCCCGTGAGCGTGAAGACGATGGACGGAACGACGGCCACCAGGGCGACGAAGATGGCACCAGGAAGCGTGAGGTGGTTCAGCACGTTCTTGATGTAAGCCGCCGTGGCAGAGCCCGGACGAACGCCGGGGATGAAGCCACCCTGCTTGCGAAGGGTGTCCGCCGTCTCGTCGGGGTTGAACACCATGGAGGTGTAGAAGTACGCAAAGCCCACGATCAGGAGCACCGAGAGAATCCAGTTGAGCCAACCGGAGCTCACGGCGTTCGCGAAGACGTTGATCCAGCCAACGCCCGGGAAGAACACCGCGATCTGCGCCGGGAGGTACAGGATGGCGCTCGCGAAGATGATGGGGATAACGCCGGCCGTGTTCACCTTGATGGGCAGGTACGTGGCCTGACCACCCATGATGCGACGACCAACGACGCGCTTGGCGTACTGCACCGGGATGCGGCGCTGTCCACGCTCGATGTAGACGATGAACGGGACGACCGCAACAATCACCACGACGATGAGCACCGTGAGGAGAACGCCGTTCTCGGAGGTGCGCAGCGACTGGATGATGGAGGTCGGCAGGCCAGAGATGATGTTGGCAAAGATGATGAGGCTCATGCCATTGCCAATGCCACGCTGGGTGATGACCTCGCCCATCCACATGATGAGGATGGCGCCAGCCAGCATCGAGACGACCACGACCGTGTTCATGAGCCACTCGGGCATGCCAGCCTGAGAGAAGTCAATGCCGAAGCTGGAGCTCTTGAAGAGGAAGAGGTAGCCAACGGCGTTGAGAAGCGCGAGACCAACAGTGACGTAGCGCGTGTACTGAGTGATCTTGCGCTGGCCGCTCTCGCCCTCGCGGGCGAGAGAGCCAAGGCTCGGAACGACGGCCTGAAGCATCTGCATGATGATCTGGGCCGTGATGTAGGGCATGATGCCCAGGCAGAACACCGACACGCGCGAGAGCGCGCCGCCGCTGAACAGGTTCAGCACGGCAATTGCACTGTTCGCGGTGGAGCTCGACTGATATGCCGAGAGCATCCCCGAGAAGGGGATGCCCGGCACGGGCACGTATGCCCCAATCCTGTAGAGGACGAGGATACCGACCGTCAGCAGGATCTTGTTGCGAAGCTCCTTGACGCGAAAGGCATTGAGAATGCCATTTAGCACGGGAGCTCTACCTTTCCGCCGGCCGCCTCGATCTTGGCCTGGGCGGCAGGAGTGACCTTGTCGACCTTGACGGTGACCTTCTTGGTGATCTCGCCATCGCCGAGGACCTTAACGAGGTCGTACTCGTGCTTGACGATGCCCGCGGCGATGAGGCTCTGGGTGTCCACGACGTCGCCGTCGTTGAACTTGTCCTCGATGCGGGAAACGTTGACCGGCACGTACTCGACGCGGTTGCGGTTCTTGAAGCCCGGGAGCTTCGGGAGGCGCATCGCGAGCGGCTGCTGGCCGCCCTCGAAGCCGGCGCCCTTGCCGCCACCGGAGCGGGAGAGCTGGCCCTTGGTGCCGCGGCCGGCAGTGGTGCCGTGACCAGAGGCGTTACCGCGACCAATGCGCTTGCGGGCCTTCTTGGCGCCCTTGGCGGGACGCAGATCGTTGAGCTGCATAGGTGTGACTCCTAGTTCTCTTCAACGGTGACGAGGTGCTTGACCTTGAAGATCATCCCGCGAACGCTCTCGTTGTCGGGAAGCACGTGCGTGTCGTTGATCTTGCGCAGGCCGAGGGCGCGGCAGGTGCGAGTCTGGTCGGACTTGACGCCGCAGACGGCGCTCTTGACGAGCTTGACGGTGAGGGTCTTCGCCATGACTAGTTCTCCTTCCCGACGAACATCTCGGCGACGGTGAGGCCACGGCGCTCGGCGGTCTCCTCAGGGCTGGAGAGGTCCTTGAGGGCCTCGGCGGCAGCCTTGATGATGTTGAGACCATTGCTGGAGCCCATGGACTTGGACAGGACGTTCTTGATGCCAGCCAGCTCGAAGAGCGGACGGATGGGGCCGCCGGCGATGACGCCGGTACCCTCGATAGCGGGCTTGACGAGCACGCGAGCGGCGCCGAACTCACCCATGACGTCGTGGGGGATGGAGCCGGTCTCGGTCAGGGGCACCTTGAACATGTTCTTCTTGGCGTTGTCCGAGGCCTTCTGGATGGCCAGGGGCACCTCGGCGGACTTGCCGGTGCCAAGACCGACGTTGCCCTTGCCGTCGCCAACGACGACGAGAGCGACGAGGGACATGCGACGGCCGCCCTTGACGGTCTTGGAAACGCGGTGGATGAAGACGACACGCTCCTGGAGCTCGGAGGCGTCGCGCTGCTGCTTCGGGTTACGAGCCATTACAGATACCTCCTAGAACTTCAGACCCGCGGAGCGGGCGCCATCAGCGAGAGCCTGGACACGGCCGTGGTAGATGCGGCCGCCGCGGTCGAACGTCACCGTGGTGACGCCGGCCTTGATGGCGCGCTCGCCGACCATCTTGCCCACGAGCTCGGCGGCCTCCTTGTTGGAGCCCAGCTTGCCCAGAGCGCGGAACTCGGGGTCGAGCGTGGAGGCGGTGCAGATGGTCTTGGCGTCGACGTCGTCGATCACCTGGGCGTAGATGTTGGAATTCGTGCGGTGCACGGAGAGGCGGGGACGCTCGGCGGTGCCGCAGATCTTAGAACGAACGCGACGCTCGCGGCGCTTGAGGCCAGCCCTCTTAGCCTTGAACTTGTTCATGAAAATCTCCTTAGTCACGCCGTCACCTAGCAGGGTGGCGGACTTCTATGACTTCCTGGACAGGCCTTACTTGGCGGCCTTGCCGAGCTTCCTGCGGATGTGCTCACCCATGTAGTGGATGCCCTTGCCCTTGTACGGCTCAGGCGGGCGCTTCATGCGGATCTCGGCGGCAACCTGGCCGACCTGCTCCTTGGAGATGCCCTTCACGTTGATGTGCGTGTTGTCGGGGACCTCGAAGGTGATGTTCTCGGGGGCCTTGTAGATCACGGGGTGCGAGTAGCCGAGCGAAAGGTCAAGGTCCTTGCCCTTCAGCGCGACACGGTAGCCAACGCCCGTGAGCTCAAGCTGCTTCATGAAGCCCTCGGAGACGCCGAGGACCATGTTGTGGATGAGGGTGCGCGTGAGGCCGTGCTGAGCGTTGGCCTCGCGGGAGTCGTCGTTGACGGAGACGAGGACCTCCTCGCCCTCCTCCTTGATCGTCACGAGGTCGGAGAAGGTGCGATCGAGCTCGCCCTTCGGGCCCTTGACGTGGACGTTGGTGCCATTGACTGTCACAGTGACTCCGGCGGGAATCTGGACAGGCTTCTTGCCAATGCGGGACATGGTGTCTCCTTTCCTATCCTGCCGTGAGTTACCAGATGTAGGCGATGACTTCGCCGCCGACGCCGAGCTTGCGGGCGTCGCGGTCGCACATCATGCCCCTGGACGTGGAAATGACGGCGGTGCCGAGGCCACCGAGGACGCGGGGAAGGTCCTCAGCCTTGCTGTAGATGCGCAGGCCCGGCTTGGAGATGCGCTTGATGCCGCGGATGATGCGGGCGTGGCGCGCGCCATACTTGAGGGTGACGTGCAGGGTCTTCTGGGGCTTCGTGTCCTCGACGGCATAGCCCTCGATGTAGCCCTCCTCCGCGATGACGCGGGCGACCTCGACGAGCACCTTGCTCGACGGCATGCTGACGACATCCTTGCCGGCGGTGTTGCCGTTGCGGATGCGCGTGAGCATGTCTGCAATGGGATCGGTAACGTTCATTGGGTTTCTCCTTCGGTAGGGATGAACCTCTTCGTCCGGTTCAGTCTGGCCCATGGCCAAATCGCCTGGACGGGAGTCTTCCTGCTGCCCATGGAGCTGTCAGTCTTTCGACCTACCAGCTCGCCTTGCGGACGCCGGGAAGCTCGCCCTTGCTAGCGAGCTCGCGGAAGCACACACGGCACAGGCCGAACTTGCGATACACGCTGTGCGGACGGCCGCAGCGCTGGCAACGGTTCTGGGTGCGCGTCGAGTACTTCGGCTCTCGCTGAGCCTTGACGATCATCGATGTCTTAGCCACAAATCCTCCTTCTGGATGACGGCCACACTCTTTATGCGGCTATTTCCACGCCGCAAACGCGGCACGTCGCCGGCGCGGGGCCGGCGACGGGATTACCTCATTGGTTACTTGGCGAACGGGAAGCCAAAGCCGTCGAGCAGGGCCTTGCCCTCCTCGTTAGTGTTGGCGGTGGTGACGATGGTGATGTCCATGCCACGCGTGCGATCGATCTTGTCGAAGTCGATCTCAGGGAAGATGAGCTGCTCGGTGACGCCCATGGAGAAGTTGCCACGGCCGTCGAAGCTCTTGGCGGAGATGCCGCGGAAGTCGCGGATGCGCGGAATGGCGATGCAGATCAGGCGATCGAGGAAGTCCCACATGCGGTCGCCGCGCAGCGTCACCTTGGCGCCGATGGGCTGGCCCTCACGCAGGTGGAACGTAGCGATGGACTTGCGAGCGCGACGGATGGAGGGCTGCTGACCCGTGATGGCACGGAGGTCGGCAATGGCGCCGTCGATGGCCTTGGAATCAGTGGCGGCCTCGCCGACACCCATGTTCACGACGATCTTCTCGATCTTCGGGACGCACATGGGGTTCGTGTAGCCAAACTGCTCGACGAGCTTGGCACGGACCTCATCGTTGTACTTGGTCTTGAAACGGGGAACGTACTTCTCCTCAGCCATGTTCACTCCTTCTGGGGTTTCTCAGCACGGGGTTGGCGATTGACCGGCAGCCTCGTTACCCTCGTGCCTCCTGCTCGACGGCTAATCGGCAGGAGCCTTCACAGTGCAGCTCATAAGGATATGCCTTTGCATGGGGTTTTACCAGTAGAAATTCAAGAAATCGAGAAGGGTGCGCGCTTGCACACAGCGCGCACAAATATGGGCGCCACGGCTGCGTGACGCCCAGGAAATCGCTGGTAGAGAGCGAGTATCTCGCTACTCCTCGACGCTTGGGTAGAACGTTGCCTCGCTCGCTACGTCCAGAAGCGAGCGGCCGTAATGGAACGGGAGGTTGATGACCTCGCCAACCGTTGGGACAAGGTCTGAGCAATCAGTGAAGTGGCCCTTGTCGTTGAGCTTGGCGCAGTCCTGGATGCGCCAGTAGCCGTCCGTGTGGGTCACGTAGTAGGTGTCCTCCCCCACCTTTGCGAAGACGCGCGTGTTGGAGCGAAGGTACCCGTCAAGCGTGTCCGGTCCAATCTCGACCGCTTCCTCGGCCATCTTGCCCATGGTAGCTCCCTTCTCAAGGACGCGGGCGCCTTCGCCCGCGACGACAACCCTTCCTTGTTGACAGGGTGCCCCCTGAGACGACCCACACGCCGCACTCCCCCGCCAGCGGCTCGATTCTTCGCGGAGCGGTCTGCGGAAGACGTTAGGGCACAAAAAAGCGCCCGCAGGAGTTGAGTCCTGCGGGCGCTTGCTATCCCAAGCTATGAGGGAATCCCGAGAGTACTACTTCTTGTAGGGGTCGGGGATGACCTCGCCGCTCTTCTTGGCGACGCGCACCTTGGTGCCGTCCTCCTCGAAGCGGTAGCCCACGCGAGTGGGCGTGTCGGTCTTGGGGTCGATGAGGGCGACGTTGGAGACGTCGATGGGCATCTCCTTGTTCACGAAGCCACCCTGCTGGTTGTCCTGCGTGGGGCGCACGGCCTTCTTGGCAACGGCGACACCCTCGACGACGACCTTGCCCTCGCGGGGAAGGGCGCGGACGACGACGCCACGCTTGCCCTTGTCCTTACCAGAGAGCACCTGGACGGTGTCGCCGGTCTTGATCTTCATCTTAGCCATAGTGGCGACTCCTCCTAAAGCGTCTCAGGCGCGAGCGAGACGATCTTCATGTACTTGTGATCGCGCAGCTCACGGGCGACGGGGCCAAAGATACGGGTGCCGGTCGGGTTGCCATCCTTGTCGATGAGGACGCAGGCGTTCTCATCGAACTTGATGTAGCTGCCGTCCTTGCGACGGTTCTCCTTGACGGTGCGGACGATGACGCAACGAACGACGTCGCCCTTCTTGACGGAACCGCCCGGGGTAGCCTCCTGCACGGCACCGATGATGACGTCGGCGAGGCCGGCGTAACGGCGCTTCGAGCCACCCAGGACCTTAATGCACCTCACCTTCTTGGCGCCGGAGTTATCGGCGACGGTGAGCATGGTCTGCATCTGAATCATTGTGCAAATCCCTTTCAGAAGCTCATCCAACCCAGAGGTGCGCCCTCACGTGCGGCGCACATGGGTTGAAAGATGGCCTTGGCTGTTACTTGGCGGCCTCAACGACCTCGACGAGGCGCCAGCGCTTCGTCTTGGACAGAGGACGCGTCTCCATGACCTTGACGGTGTCGCCAACGTGCGCGACCTCGTTCTCGTCGTGGGCGTGGAGCTTCTTGGTGACGGTGATCATCTTGCCGTACTTGGGGTGACGCTTGCGGTTGTCGATCTTCACGGTGATGGACTTGGCACCGGAGATGGAGGTGACGACGCCCACGCGCACCTTGCGGCTGTTGCGAGCCTCGGTATCGCTCATGTTCTTCTCCCTAGACTCTTCTACTTCGCCTCAGCGGCGATCTGGCGGGCGCGCATCTCAGTCTGGATGCGGGCGATGTCGCGCTTGACGTTCTTCACGCGAGCCGTGTTGTCCAGCTGGCTGGTGGCCATCTGGAAACGCAGGTTGAACAGCTCGGCGCGGCCGTCCTCAAGCTTCTTGGCGAGCTCCTCGTCGGAGAGCGCACGAATCTCAGCGGGCTTCATTACTTATCCTCCTCCGGGGTGGCAACGCCTTCGGCAGCGTCCTCGGCGGCCCACTTGGCCTCGAGCTCACGCTCGGCCTCGATCTCGGCCTCGGCGCGCTCCTCGGCATCCTTGGCGATGACGATCTTGGTCTTGATGGGGAGCTTGTGCTGGGCAAGACGCAGGGCCTCGCGAGCAACCTCCTCGGTCACGCCACCGATCTCGAACATGATGCGCCCGGGCTTGACGACGGCAACCCACTCCTCGGGGTTACCCTTGCCCTTGCCCATGCGGGTCTCGGCCGGCTTCTTGGAGATCGGCTTGTCCGGGAAGATGGTGATCCAAACCTTACCGCCACGCTTCATGTAACGGGTCATGGCGATACGGGCGGCCTCGATCTGGCGGTTGGTGATCCAGTGGGCCTCGAGGGCGACGATGCCGTACTCACCGAAGTGGAGCTCGGTGTTGCCCTTGGCGTGGCCCTTCATGGAACCGCGCTGAACCTTGCGGTGACGAATGCGCTTAGGAGCCAGCATTAGTTGCCCCTCCTCTCATTGCGACGACGGGGACGCGAGGAGCCCTCAAGAGCCGGCTGCGGCTTGGGCTGGCCGGGGAGCTTCTCGCCAACGTAGATCCAGACCTTCACGCCGCAGGCGCCCATGGTGGTGCGAGCGGTGGCCTCGCCGAAGTCGATGCAGGCGCGCAGGGTGTGCAGGGGCACGCGACCCTCGCGGTACCACTCGCGACGACCCAGCTCGGCGCCGCCGAGACGGCCGGAGCACTGGATGCGGATGCCCTTGGCGCCGGCCTTGCGGGCAGACTGCACGGCCTTGCGCATGGCGCGACGGAAGGCGATGCGCTGCTCGAGCTGGTCAGCGACGTTCTGGGCAACGAGGGAGGCGTCGAGCTCGGGGCGCTTGACCTCGATGACGTCGACGTTGACCTGGCCCTTGCCGACCTTGGCGATCTTCTCGAGCTCGGAGCGAAGGCCGTCGATCTCGGCGCCCTTCTTGCCGATCACGATGCCGGGGCGGCCGGTGTAGATGGTGACCTTCACCTTGTCGCCGGCGCGGTCGATCTCCACGCGGGAGAGCGCAGCCTTGGCAAGACGCTTGTTGAGGTACTTGCGGATCTCGAGGTCATTGCCGAGCGTCGTGGCGTAGTCCTTGTCGGCGTACCAACGGGAGCGCCAGTTCTCGGTGACTCCGAGGCGGAAACCAGTGGGGGAAACCTTCTGACCCATGTGGCTTTACGCCTCCTTTCGGGGAGCGACGGTGATGGTGATGTGGCTCGTGCGCTTGTTGATGCGGCTCGCGGAGCCCTTGGCGCGCGGACGGATGCGCTTGAGCGTCGGGCCCTCGTCAACGTAGGCGGCGACGATCTGAAGCGTCTCGGGGCGCATGCCCTTGTTCTGGTAGGCGTTGGCCACGGCGGACTTCAGAACCTTCTCGACGTCCACGGCGACAGCGTGATCGCAGAACTGGAGCAGCTCGAAGGCACGGGCGACGGGCTGGTTGCGGACCAGGTCGACGACAAGGCGAGCCTTGCGGGGAGCGACGCGGACATACTTGGCGGTCGCGGAAACCCAGTTCGGGTTGGTATTCTTAGCCATTTGTCAGTACCTCCTTAAGCCTGCTTGTGGCCACGGAAGGTGCGAGACGGGGCGAACTCGCCCAGCTTGTGACCAACCATGGACTCGGTGACGTACACGGGCACGTGCTTGCGGCCATCGTGGACGGCGATCGTGTGACCGACCATCTCCGGGAAGATGGTCGAGGAGCGCGACCAGGTCTTGATGACCTCCTTCTTGCCAGCCTCGTTCATCGCAGCGACACGCGAAAGGAGGCGAGTCTCCACGAACGGGCCCTTCTTGAGACTTCTGCTCATAGGTGCTTTCTCCTACTTCTCGCGTTACTTCGTCTTGCGACGACGGATGATCAGACGGTTCGTGCCCTTCTTCGGGTCGCGGGTCTTCTTGCCCTTGGCAGGCTTGCCCCACGGGGACACGGAGGGACGACCAGAGGTGTGGTTCTTGCCCTCGCCGCCGCCGTGCGGGTGGTCGACCGGGTTCATGACCGTACCACGGACGGTCGGACGGACGCCGGCCCAGCGGTTACGACCGGCCTTGCCGATCTTGATGTTGGCGTGCTCGGCGTTGCCGACCTCACCGATGGTGGCGCGACAGGTGATGAGCACGCGGCGCATCTCGGAGGAGGGCATGCGCAGGATGGCGTAGCCGTTCTCCTTGCCCATGAGCTGGCAGGAGTTGCCGGCGGAGCGGGCGATGGCAGCGCCACGGCCGGGCTGGAACTCCACGGCGTGGATGAGCGTACCAACGGGGATCTCGCTCAGCGGCAGGCAGTTGCCGGGCTTGATGTCGGCCTCGGGGCCGGACATGACCATGTCACCCACGGAGAGGCCCTTCGGGCACAGGATGTAGGCCTTGGCGCCGTCGACGTAGTGGAGCAGGGCGATGCGAGCGGAGCGGTTCGGGTCGTACTCGATCGTGGCGACCTTGGCCGGCACGCCGTCCTTGCGACGCTTGAAGTCGATGATGCGGTACTGGCGCTTGTGGCCACCGCCCTGGTGACGGGTGGTCACGCGGCCGTTGTTGTTGCGGCCAGCCTTCTTGGGCAGCGGCTCGAGCAGCGACTTCTCGGGCTTGTCCGTCGTGATCTCGGCGAAGTCCGAGACCGTCTGGAAGCGCCTGCCTGCGCTGGTGGGCTTGAGGTGCTTAACTCCCATGTTGCTTTCCCTTTCTTGTTTCCGTTGGCCATCCCGCTCAAGGGATGAGGCCGACCCATGCGGGCCTGTGCCGGATTTCCCGGCGCGTGGCCTCGGCGAGATGACGCCGGATTACCACGGTGCCGCGCGTATCCTTCTGCGCGGCGCGAACGCGCCCCCGCCTCAGGGGCAGGGGCGAGATTGCCTCGTTACTCGGCGCTCTGCTGAGCGAAGAGCTCGATGCTATCGCCCTCGGCGAGGGTGACGATGGCCTTCTTCCAGGAACGGGTCTGGCCGGCGACGTAGCGGACGCGCTTCGTCTTGGGCTTCACGTTGATGGTGTTGACCTTGAGGACGTGGACGCCGAAGAGCTTCTCGACGGCGGCGGCGATCTCCTCCTTGGGAGCCTGCTTGGCAACCTCGAACGTGTACTTGTTCTGGCCCATGAGGTCGAACGAACGCTCGGAGACGATCGGGCGGATGATGACGTTGTAAGCGGAGTTCATTTAAGCGAGCACCTCCTCGAGCTGCTTGGCGACGGCGCTGGACATGACGAGCGCAGCGTTGTCGATGAGGGAGTGCGTCGTGGCCTCGCCAACGCCGATGACGCGGACGGTCTCGACGTTGCGGAAGGACAGGTAGGTGTAGATGTCGTCATCGGAGACGACGATCGTCACGCGCTTGCCCTCGAGCTCGAGCGCCTTGAGCAGGGCGACGGCCTGCTTGGTGCTGGGCTTGTCGAAGCCATAGTCGTCAACAACAACGAGCTCGCTGTCGCGAAGCTTACCGGAGAGCACGCCGCGCATGGCGAGCTTGACCTCCTTGCTGTTGAGGCGACGCTTGTGGGAGCGGGGGGTGGGGCCAAAGGGCACGCCGCCGCCGACCCACTGGGTGGCGCGGATGGAGCCCTGACGGGCACGGCCGGTGCCCTTCTGGCGCCAAGGCTTGGCGCCGCCACCGGAGACCTCGGAACGGCCCTTGGTGTCGTGCGTGCCCTGACGAAGGTTGCCGAGCTGCACGGTCACGACCTGGTGGATGACGGGGATGTTCGGCTCGATGCCGAACACGCTGGAGTCGAGCTCGACGGTGCCGGCCGCCTTGCCCTCCGCGTTCTTGAGTTCGATCTTGGACATCATGTTCTCCTTGGTAGCCTAAAGGTTTGGTTGCTCTGGGCCCTTAGGCCATGCGGATCGAGACGAGGCCGTTCTTGCCGCCGGGGACAGCGCCCTTGACGAGCATGAGGTTCTGCTCGGCATCGACACGGACGAGCTTGAGGTTCTTGACCGTGACGCGCTCGTCACCCATGTGACCAGCCATGTGCAGGCCCTTGCGGACGCGCGAGGGGTAGGCGCACTGGCCGATGGAGCCCGGCTTGCGCTGGTTGCGCGAACCGTGCGTCATGGGACCGCAGGCGAAGTTCCAGCGCTTGATGGTGCCCTGGAAGCCCTTGCCCTTGGAGGTGCCGGTGACGTCAACGTTCTTGGCCTCGGCGAAGTCGGCAACGGACACGACGTCGCCCACCTTGTGCTCCTCGCCGTTGGCGACGCGGACCTCGCGCAGGTAGCGCATGGGCTCGACGCCGGCCTTGGCGAAGTGACCCGCCATGGGCTTGTTGACGTGCTTGGGCTTGATGCTGCCGAAGCCGATCTGAACGGCGTCATAGCCGTCGGTGGCAACGGTCTTGACCTGCGAGACGACGCAGGGGCCGGCCTGGATGACCGTGACGGGCACGACGTTGTCGTCCTCGTCAAACACCTGGGTCATCCCGATCTTGCGGCCGAGGATGGTGCTGACCATACACGTTCCTTACCTTCGGTGGTCTTGGGTCTTCCGCACGCCCCTTGCGCACGGTCCCAGAGGACCACAACCTACAGATCGCCGCGCGGGTGAGGGCGTTGGCTGTGACGTTGCTCCCTCGCGTTGCCGGCGGAAGCACTCGCGTGCTTCTCGAGCCCGTTCGAGGGATACGCCCGACCCCGTGGATATAGGGTCGACACAGCATGCCCCTAAAAGCGCAGCCTGTCTAGTATACACAGGTCAGAGGCCCTTCACAATCTCTATATGTCTTGCTCGCCCAGGCCGAGGCAAACGACCACAGACGTGTCACGAACTTGTATTGAGACCAATATGCATGTACATAATTGATGAATAGGCAGACTTATTTAGCGGTCTCTACCGATTGGAGCAAGATGGCCTATCTCGACTTCGAGAGTGCCTATGAGAAGGCACCCGAGACGATCGTCTGTGGAAGTCATGCGGCATGGAGTGGCTGGGACGAGGTGCTCGACGGCATCGGCGAGTTCGCGAACGAGCGAGACGCACGCGTTGTCACCGTCGACGTCTACCCAGGCGTCCGCGACGACGTCCTGGATCGGCTTCGCGAGCGGCTCTCCCCCAGCCTCGTCATCGATATGCGCGAGCTCCTGCCCAGCCAGGGCGACCTCGACCGAATGCTCGCGCCCTTCCTCACGGACGATCGCGTGAGGGGCCGCATGTGCTACATGACCATGAAGGAGTTCCTCGACGCCGAGAAGCTCGCTGAGGCGCGCGCCCGCGTGGAGACCGCCGAGGGACGCGTACTCGTCTATGGCGTGGGCGCCGCGCTCGTGGCCCCAGGAGAGGTCCTCGTGTGTGCCGACCTCGCGAGGTGGGAGGCCCAGCTTCGCTATCGTGCCGGCATGCCCACCTACTTCCTCGACAATGCCGACGAGGACATGCTGCGCAAGGTGAAGTGCGGCTTCTTTGTAGAGTGGCGCGTGGCCGACCGCCACAAGTTCGACGTGCTTCCCCACGCGGATCTCTACCTCGACACCAACGGAGACGTCCCAGCCATGACGACGGTCTCAGCCCTCATCGACGGCCTGGGGCAACTCGCACGGGCGCCCTTCCGCCTCGTTCCCTACTTCGATCCGGGCGTGTGGGGCGGCCAGTGGATGCGCGAGGTGTGCAAGCTTCCCGCCGAGGCGCCCAACTACGCCTGGGCCTTTGACGGCGTTCCCGAGGAGAACAGCGTCTACCTGCGCTTTGGGGGTGTTCGCATCGAGTCGCCGGCCATGAACCTCACGAAGCTGCTTCCCCGCGAGTTCCTGGGGAGGAAGACGTTCGCACGCTGGGGAGCCGAGTGCCCCATCCGCTTCGACTTCCTGGACACGATGGGCGGGCAGAACCTGTCGCTTCAGGTGCACCCCACCACCGAGTACATGCACGAGCACTTTGGCATGGCCTACACGCAGGACGAGAGCTACTACATCCTCGACGCCAAACCGGGCGGCGGCGTGTACCTCGGCCTCAAGGAGGGCGTTGACGCAGACGAGATGGTGGCAGCCCTGCGCGATGCCCAGAGCGGAGACAAGCCCTTCGACGCGGAGCACTATGTGAACCTGTGGCCCGCCAAGAAGCACGACCACTTCCTCATTCCCGCAGGCACGGTCCACTGCTCCTCTGCCGGGACGATGGTGCTCGAGGTGAGCGCCACACCCTACATCTTCACGTTCAAGCTGTGGGACTGGGGACGCTTGGGCATGGATGGCAAGCCCCGCCCCATTCACATCGACGACGGCGAGCGCGTCATCGCGTGGGAGCGCACGACGGATTGGGTGCGCGAGAACCTCGTGAACGCCCTCGCGCCCGTGAGCGAGGACGAGGACTGCACCGTGACGCATACGGGTCTGCACGAGCTCGAGCCCATCGAAACGCGTGCCATCGACATCCGTGGCACGTATCACGGGAACACGAACGGCGAGCTGCACGTCTTCAACCTCGTGGAGGGCCGTTCGACCACGGTCTCGAGCCCCACGGATGCCTGGACTCCTCGCGAGGTCCACTACGCCGAGACGGTGTTCGTTCCCGCATCCGCCGGCGCGTTCGACGTGGCGAGCGCGGATGGAAGCCCCATCAGGATCCTGGAGGCTACTCCCAGGGTGTAGCCCGTACCAAGGCGCTATCCTAGGGCTCCAAGACGAGCCGAAGGGAAGACGCCATGCAGACAAACAAGCGCGGCTACGCGCATGTGACGGACGGTCTCGGGGAGCATCTCTCCGAGACCGATCTTCTCGAGAGGTGGGCCGCGGGAGATGCGCACGTGGGGGGGAACCGCCTTCTCGGGTCTCGCGCCGTCCGATGTCGATGCATCGGGAGCAAAGTACGAGAACGTAGCGTTTCGCTCGTGCCTGTTCGACCACGTGGACTTCGAGGACTCTACGTTTGAGAACGTGGCCTTCTCGAGTTGCCGCTTCATTGCCTGCAATATGGAGCGCTCGTGGCTGAACCACGTCGACTTCTGCTCGTGCTCGGCTCCCGGCCTCTCGCTTGCCCACGGCCGGCTCACGAGCGTGTACCTCAGCGACAGCCAGCTGTCCTTCGCAGACCTCTCGGACTGCACCGTCATGACGCTCCGGGCCCGCTCCACGAACCTCTCGGAGGCTACGTTCGACAAGACGCGCCTCAAGGGTCTGGACCTCGTTGACTGCGACCTCACGAGGACCTCGTTCGTGAGAACGCCGCTCGCCGGCATCGACCTCTCGTCCTGCCGCATCGGCGGCTTTACCGTCTCAAGCGACCATCGCGAGCTCAAGGGCCTCATCATCGACGAATCCCAAGCCCTCGACCTCATCGGCTACCTGGGCATCCGGATAAAGAGTTACGACGCCTAAGCCCTCACCTTCCGGTCATCACGCCCATCGCCTCACTCATGCGCCCCCAGCCGTCCGCAAGACGCCCGCAGCAGCGTTAAACAAGGACGTAAACAGAGGAAGCCCCGGGGTTGGTGGAGAAAACGATCCGCAGCGCGCAAGGCACGCGAGGACGTTTCCGAACCAACCCCGGGGCTTTCGGGCAGGTCTACTCGATCCCTAGCTTAGAGCTTGATCTCGATGTCGACACCAGCCGGCAGGTCGAGGCGCATGAGCGAGTCGACCGTGGAGCTCGTGGGCTCGAGGATGTCGATGAGGCGCTTGTGCGTGCGCATCTCGAACTGCTCGCGAGAGTCCTTGTCCTTGTGCGGCGAGCGGATGACCGTGTAGAGGTTGCGCTCGGTGGGCAGGGGGATGGGGCCAGACACCTTGGCGCCCGTCTTCTGGGCAGTGTCGACGATGAGCTTGGCGGACTGGTCAACGACCTCGTGGTCAAAGCCCTTGAGACGAATCCTGATCTTCTGGTTAGACACTTGGTACCTCCATCGGCAGACGGCTGCGTGTCATGCAGACGCCTGGTCGTATTCGAAAGGGCCTGACTTAGGCGTTGCCGCCAGCCTTGCTGACGATCTGGTCGGCCACGGACTTGGGGACGGGCTCGTAATCGCTGAACTGCATGGTGTAGCTCGCGCGACCTTGCGTCTGGGAGCGAAGGTCGGTGGCGTAGCCGAACATCTCGCCCAGGGGCACCTTGGCCTTGATGGACGTGGTGCCGTTGCGGTCCTCCATGCCCTGGATGGCGCCACGGCGGGAGTTCAGGTTGCCCATGACATCGCCGAGGTACTGGGACGGGGTCTCGACCTCGACGTCCTCGATCGGCTCGAGCAGGACCGGGTCGGACTTCTTGAGCGCGTCCTTGATGGCCATGGAACCGGCGATCTTGAACGCGGCCTCGGAGGAGTCGACCTCGTGGTAGGAGCCGTCAACGAGGGTCACCTTGACGTCGACGACCGGGTAGCCGGCGATGACGCCGCTCTCGAGCGCCTCCTGGATGCCCTTGTCGATCGAGGGGATGTACTCCTTGGGCACGACACCGCCGACGATGGCGTTGACGAACTCGTAGCCCTTGCCGGACTCCTGCGGCTCGATGTTGATAACGGCGTGACCGTACTGGCCGCGGCCGCCGGACTGGCGGACGAACTTGCCCTCGGCCTTCTCGACGGCGTGACCGGCGGTCTCGCGGTAGGCGACCTGCGGCTTGCCCACGTTGCAGTCAACGTTGAACTCGCGCTTCAGGCGGTCGACGATGATCTCGAGGTGCAGCTCGCCCATGCCGGCGATGATCGTCTGGCCCGTCTCCTGATCCGTGTGGACCTGGAACGTCGGGTCCTCCTCGGCCAGCTTGGCCAGACCAACGGACATCTTGTCCTGCTCGGCCTTGGTCTTGGGCTCGACGGCGACGTCGATGACGGGGTCGGCGAACTCGATGGACTCGAGGATGATCTGGTGAGCCTCGTCGCAGAGGGTGTCACCCGTGGTGGTGGACTTGAGACCCACGGCGGCGACGATGTCGCCGGTGGAGCAGGCGTCGCGGTCCGTACGGTCGTGGGCGTTCATCTCGAGGATGCGGCCCAGACGCTCGCGGGTGCCCTTCGTGGCGTTGTAGACGTAGGAGCCAGCCTCGGCCGTGCCGGAGTACACGCGGAAGTACGTGAGCTTACCAACGAACGGGTCGGTCTGGATCTTGAAGGCCAGGGCGCTGAACGGGGCCTTGTTGTCAGCCTCGCGGGTCTCGGTCTCCTTGGACTTGGGGTTCGTGCCCTCGACGGCAGGGACGTCGAGCGGGCTCGGGAGGTAGTCCACGACGGCGTCGAGGAGCTCCTGGATGCCCTTGTTCTTATAGGCGGAGCCCACGAAGACGAGGTTGAGCTCGTTGGCGATGACGCCCTTGCGCAGGGCGGCCTTGAGCTGGTCGACGGGAATCTCCTCCTCCATGAGGATCTTCTCCATCAGGTCGTCATCGAAGTTGGAGGCGGCGTCGAGCAGCTCGTCGCGCTTCTCCTGGGCGAGCTCGGCGAACTCGTCGGGGATGGCGTCCATGGGCTCGGGGTAGATCATGCCCTTGTCGTCTTCCTTGAAGTCCCAGGCGGTCATGGTGACCAGGTCGACGAGGCCCCAGAACTGGTCCTCGGCGCCCATCGGGATCTGGGCGGCGACGGCGTTGGCGTGCAGGCGCTCCTTCATCGTGTCGATGGCGTGAAGGAAGTCGGCGCCGACGCGGTCGTACTTGTTGATGAAGGCGATGCGCGGGACGTTGTAGTTGTGGGCCTGACGCCACACGGTCTCGGACTGCGGCTGGACGCCGGCGACGGCGTCGAAGACGGCGACGGCACCGTCGAGGACGCGCAGGGAGCGCTCGACCTCGGCCGTGAAGTCAACGTGGCCCGGGGTGTCGATGATCTGGATGACGGAGTCCTTCCAGAAGCACGTGGTGGCGGCGGACTGAATGGTAACGCCGCGCTCCTGCTCCTGAACCATCCAGTCCATGGTGGCGGCGCCATCGTGGACCTCACCGATCTTGTGGGTCTTGCCGGTGTAGTAAAGGATTCGCTCGGTGGTCGTGGTCTTACCGGCATCGATGTGGGCCATGATGCCGATGTTGCGCATGTCCTTGAGCGTGTACTTGCTCTTTGCCATGAGTGTTCTCCCTAACCTACGCGATTACCAGCGGTAGTGCGAGAAGGCGCGGTTGGCCTCGGCCATCTTGTACATGTCCTCGCGCTTCTTGACGGAGGCACCCACGCCGTTGGAGGCGTCAATGATCTCGTTGGCGAGACGCTCGGCCATAGTCTTCTCCTTGCGGGAGCGGGAGAAGGTGACGATCCAGCGGATGGCCAGCGTGGTGGCACGACGGGAGTTGACCTCCATCGGCACCTGGTAGGTGGCGCCACCGACACGCTTGGGCTTGCACTCGAGCGTGGGGCGGACGTTGTCCATGGCCTTCTTGAACACGGACAGGGGATCGGACTCGGTCTTCTCCTTGACGAGGTCGAAGGCACCGTAGACGATGCGCTCGGCGACGGACTTCTTGCCGTCGAGGAGGACCTTGTTGATGAGCTGCGTCACGAGACGGTTGTTGTAAACGGCGTCCGGCGTGACCTCACGGCGGTGATTAGCAGATGCACGACGCGGCATATTGAAGCTCCTTCAGAAAACTTGCCCCGGCCTTTGGGGCGTGCGGATTACGAGTGCGCTGGACTTAGCCGCGCTTGGCGCCGTAGCGCGAACGGGCCTGCTTGCGGTCCTGGACGGCAGCGCAGTCGTAGGCGCCACGGACGATCTTGTAACGAACGCCAGGCAGGTCACGGACACGGCCGCCGCGGACGAGCACGATGGAGTGCTCCTGCAGGTTGTGGCCCTCGCCCGGGATGTAGGCGGTAACCTCGATGCCGTTCACGAGGCGCACACGGGCGACCTTACGAAGGGCGGAGTTAGGCTTCTTGGGCGTCGTGGTGAAGACGCGGGTGCAGACGCCACGCTTCTGCGGGTTGTGCTTAAGAGCGGCGTTCTTGGACTTGCTCTTGATCGTGGTGCGGCCCTGACGGACCAGCTGGTTGATAGTAGGCAAAGTCTCTCTCCTTCATACCTATCTAGACCTGTGCGTTTGCCTCATTTGAAGGCGGCGCGCTCGCGCACGCCCCGAATTGGCGCAAGTTGGTAGATTACGCGTGCTAGAAATACTTGTCAAAACGCCACGGTGCCGGGCGTATCCATCTCCACATCTCATGCATGGAAGAGCGTTCCCGAGGGCCCCGCGTAATTCCCAAGACGCCATCGCAGCACAAAAAAAGAAGGCGCCTGAGGCACCTTCTTGGTAACTCTTCCGAGCACGCCCATTCTCTTGTGTCAGCGGGCTACTGCCTCTGCTTAGGAGGACGACCCCTCTTGCGAGGTTTGAGGGAATCCTCCCCCTCGTCCCGATACGTGGCACACCAACGGAAGAAGGCACTCTTGCTCTTGATTCCGTTGGCCTTCATTGCCTCCGATGACGTCATGCCACCATCGACGTGAGCCTTCACGGCGCTCATCTTGGTCTCGAACGGATACGAGTTCCTCGTTTCACCCTTCATTACAGGCATAGCCCCCCTTCAAAGCTACGCGCTTAACTATATCAATTATTCAATTTTATATGAAAAACGAGGCCGTAGCTTTTGGCTACGGCCTCGTTGCGAAACTATTTTGCGAACGGTAGCGAGATGTCGTTAATCGTCCTCGCCCATCACGTCGTCGTGGCTCACAACCTGCGACAGAAGGGCGTCGAGGGAATCGAGCCCCTCGTTGATGACGTCACCCTTCGGCGTGTCCTTGGAGGGGGCGCCGATGAGCTCATCGTCGGAGTCGAAGTGGTGCGACGTGGACGCAGAGCCGAGCATGACGTCGTCCGCTCCGTCGGGCGAGAAGACCATGTTCAGAAGCTGCGACAGGTCCTCCTCGTCGGCGGCGTCGTCATCGGGCTCGAGGATATAGAGGAGGTTGCGGGCCTCAAGGCCGTCGCGCAGCTCCTCGATCGCCTTGGCGCCGATGCCGTCGATGTGAAGCAGGTCATCCTCGGTCTTGCCGATGAGGTCGCCCACGGTCTCGATGCCCACCTCGCCGAACTTGTTCGTCCAGCGCTGCGACACGCCGAGGTCGTCGAACAGGTAGAGCTTGGCGTCCTCGCTGGAGAGCGTACGGCCGTTCTTGGAGTAGACCCCACCGTAGCCATAGTCGTCGCCGACCCAGTCGAGCTGCTGCGGGAGCTTCTCCTCGACGGCCTTGAGCTCGTCGGGCGCCCACTCGGGCAGCGCCTTGTCCGTGGGCTCCGTGGGACCAGAGATCTTCTGGCCGTGGTAGGTAAGCTCCACGTCGCTGTAGGCGGACAGGCCCGTGCCGGCAGGGATCTTCTTGCCCACAATGACGTTGGACTTGAGGTCCATGAGGTTGTCGACCTCGCCGGAGATGGCGGCCTCGGTGAGGACGCCGGCCGTGCGGATGAACGAGGCACTCGACAGCCAGGAATCAATGGAGCTCGCGACCTTGAGCGTGCCGAGAATGGCAGGCTCGGCCTCGGGCGCAACGCCACCGGCAAGCGTGATCTCGTTGACCGTGTCGGCAAACTCGTAGCGGTCGATGTACTGGCCCATGAGGTACTTGGAGTCACCGGGGTTGGTGATCTGGACGCGGCGCAGCATCTGGCGCGCGATGACCTCGATGTGCTTGTCGTTCAGCTCGACGCCCTGGGACGTGTAGACGTCCTTGACGCTCTCGACGAACGTGTGCATCGTCGACTCGATGTCGGTGAGGCGGCGCAGGTTGCGGAAGTTGACGAAGCCCTTCGTGATCTGGTCGCCGGCACGGACGTCGCAGCCGTCCTCGATGCCCGGCATGAAGCGGGCGCTCGCGGGGATGCGCTTCTCGTCCAGGATGCGCGAGTTGTCCTCGGGGTCCAGGATGCGGACGAGGTACTCGGTCTGCTCCGGTTGGATGGAGAGCTTGCCGGACAGCGGGGCAAGGTCTGCCTCGCGGCCCAGGATCTTCTCGTTCACGTTGCCGACGACGTCGAACATGCGGCCAACCGTAGGCAGGCCCTGCGTGATGTCGTCAGCGCCGGCGACGCCGCCGGAGTGAATCGTACGCATCGTGAGCTGCGTGCCCGGCTCGCCGATGGACTGGGCGGCGATGATGCCCACCGCGGTGCCAACGTTGACCGGACGACGCGTGGAGAGGTCCCAGCCATAGCACTTCTGGCAGACGCCGTTCTTGGAGCGGCAGGTCAGAAGGGCACGGAGCTCGACCGTCTTCAGGCCGGCGTCGAGCAGGCGCTGGATGTCGGCCACGGACTCAATGTAGCCATCCTTGGGGATAAGCACTTCGCCCGTCTCGGGGTTAACCACGTCGTTGAGGGCGCAGCGACCCACGAGGTCGGCGTTGATGTCGGTGGTACCGGGCTTCATGAGCTTGTACGTGACGCCCTCGGTGGTGCCGCAGTCCTCCTCGCGCACGATGACGTCCTGCGCGACGTCGACGAGACGACGCGTGAGGTAACCGGAGTCGGACGTGTGCGAGGCGGTGTCGACGAGGCCCTTACGGGCGCCGTACGTGGAGATGAAGTACTCGAGCGGCAGCAGGCCCTCACGGAAGTTCGCCTTAATGGGAAGGTCGATCGTGTCGCCGGACATGTCGGCCATGAGGCCTCGCATGCCTGCGAGCTGGCGCAGCTGCGTCTTGGAGCCACGGGCGCCGGAGTCGGCCATCATGTAGATGGGGTTGTCGTCGTCGAAGCCCTCGAGCATCGCCTTGCCCAGCGCCTCGGTGCACTCGGTCCAGGCGTTGACGACCTCGATGTGGCGCTCCTGCTCGGACAGGAAGCCGTCCTCGTAGTACTCGTTGATCTCGTTGACGTTGGCCTGGGCCTCGGAGATCATCTTCTCCTTGCACTCGGGGATGACGGCGTCCCAGACGGACACGGTCAGGCCGGCGCGCGTGGCGAAGTGGAAGCCGGCGTACTTGATGGCGTCCAGGATCGGCTCGACCTGCGCGAGCGGGTAGCGGTCGCAGCAGTCGTTGACGAGCTTGCCCATGTCGCTCTTCACCATCTTGTAGTTGATGAAGGGGTAGTCCGCGGGCAGGCACTGGCGGTTGAAGATGATGCGGCCGATCGTGGTCTCGAAGCGGGCCGACTTGTCGTTGACGTCGATGTCCTCTTCCTTGCCCCAGGCGGTGCGGACGCGGAAGACCTTGCGGCCGTCGACCTCGGCGTTGGAGTCAGCGGCGCTCACGCGCACGATGACCTTGGCCTGGATGTCGACGTTGATGCGCGAGTCGTACGCGGCCATGGCGTCGTCGAAGCTGGCGAAGACGTGGCCCTCGCCCGGCATGCCGTCCTTCTCGGTGGTGAGGAAGTAGGTGCCGAAGACCATGTCCTGGGACGGGACGGTCAGCACCTTGCCGGAGGCCGGCGAGCGCAGGTTGTTCGACGAGAGCATGAGCACGCGGGCCTCGGTCTGGGCCTTCGTGGACAGCGGCACGTGAACCGACATCTGGTCGCCGTCGAAGTCGGCGTTGAAGGGGGCGCACACGAGCGGGTGCAGGTGGATGGCCTTGCCCTCGACGAGGACGGGCTCGAACGCCTGGATGGACAGACGGTGCAGCGTAGGTGCGCGATTGAGCAGGACGAGACGGTCGTTGATGACCTCGTCGAGCACGTCCCACACAGCCGGCAGGCTGCGGTCGATGGCGCGCTTGGCGCCCTTGATGTTCTCGACCTTGCCGAGCTCGACGAGACGACGCATCACGAACGGCTTGAACAGCTCGAGGGCCATGGTCTTGGGCAGGCCGCACTGGTGGAGCTTGAGGTGCGGGTCCGTGACGATGACCGAACGGCCGGAGTAGTCGACGCGCTTGCCGAGCAGGTTCTGGCGGAATCGGCCCTGCTTGCCCTTGAGGGCCTCAGCGAGCGACTTGAGCGGGCGTCCGCCACGGCCGGTGACGGGACGGCCGCGACGGCCGTTGTCGAACAGGGCGTCCACGGACTCCTGCAGCATGCGCTTCTCGTTGTTGACGATGATCGCCGGAGCGTCAAGGTCGAGCAGGCGCTTGAGTCGGTTGTTGCGGTTGACGACGCGACGGTACAGGTCGTTGAGGTCGGACGCGGCGAAGCGGCCACCGTCGAGCTGGACCATCGGACGAAGGTCGGGCGGGATGACGGGGATGACGTCGAGGATCATGTTCGCCGGGTCGTTGTGGCCCTCGAGGAAGGCGTCGACGATCTCCAGGCGCTTGACGGCCTTCTCGCGCTTCTGCTTCTGGCCCTTGTCGTCGGCGATGATGGCGCGCAGCTCGGCGGCCGTCTTCTCCAGGTCGATGGAGCGGAGCAGCTCGCGGACGGCCTCGGCGCCCATGCCACCCTTGAAGTAGATGGAGTAGTAGCGCTTCATCTCGCGGAAGAGGCTCTCGTCGGAGATGAGCTCGCGGGTCTCGAGCGTCATGAACTTCTCGTAGGCCTCGGAGCGGAGCTGCTTCTCCTCCTCGTACTCCTCGCGAAGGTCGACGATGGCGGCGGCCAGCTCCTCGTCGGAGAGGACCTCGGAGCCGTCGAACTCGTCGACGATGCCCTCGGCCTGGTCGGCGCGCATACGCTCAATCTGCTCGTCGCGCTCGGCGTCGAGCTGCTCGAGGTCGGCGGCCAGCTCCTCCTTGAGGTCGGCGGCGTCGGCCTCGCGGGCCTCCGTGTCGACGCTCGTGATGACGTAGCTGGCGAAGTACAGGACCTTCTCCAGGTCCTTGGACTTCATGTCGAGCATGCGGGACAGCGGGAAGCTCGAGGGGCTCTTGAAGTACCAGATGTGGCTCACGGGAGCGGCGAGCTCGATGTGGCCCATGCGCTCACGACGCACCTTGGCGCTCGTCACCTCGACGCCGCAGCGCTCGCACACGATGTTCTTGAAGCGAATGCCCTTGTACTTGCCGCAGGCGCACTCCCAGTCCTTGACAGGTCCGAAGATCTTCTCGCAGAACAGGCCGTCCTTCTCGGGCTTGAGCGTGCGGTAGTTGATCGTCTCGGGCTTCTTGACCTCGCCGTGCGACCACCTACGGATGTCATCGGCGGAAGCGAGGGAGATCTTGATGGCGTCGAAGTCAGTGGTATCGAAATCTGCCACGGTTCGCTACTCCTTCTCGTTCGTGGTCTCGGCGACGAGCTCGGGGGTCTCGTCGGAGGCGATGGGGGCGCCGATGAGGTCCTCGGCGGAGGCGTCGGCGAAGACGTCGACGGGGTTCTCGGCCACGGTCTCGGTCTCCTCAGCGGCCTTGGCGGCGCGCTTCTTGTAGGAGATCGGCTCGATGTCGAGCGCCAGCGAGCGAATCTCCTTGACGAGGACCTTGAAGGACTCCGGGATGCCGGCGTCGGGGACGTTCTCGCCCTTGACGATGGACTCGTAGGTCTTCACGCGGCCGTTCGTGTCGTCGGACTTGACGGTGAGGATCTCCTGCAGCACGTTGGCGGCGCCGTACGCGTACAGGGCCCAGACCTCCATCTCACCGAAGCGCTGGCCGCCGAACTGGGCCTTGCCGCCGAGCGGCTGCTGGGTAACGAGGCTGTAGGGGCCGGTGGAACGGGCGTGGATCTTGTCGTCGACCATGTGGCCGAGCTTCAGGATGTAGCTCGTGCCCACCGTGATCTTGTCGCGGAAGGGCTCGCCGGTGCGGCCGTCGTACAGCGTCGTCTTGCCGAAGCTGTTGAGCTGCGGGACGAACTGCTCGTCCATGTGCTCGCCGAAGCGCTCGCGGGCGCGGTTGACGAGGTTGATGTTCGTGCGGCGGATGGCCTCGGCGACCTCATCGGCCGTGGCGCCGTCAAAGACGGGCGTGGCCACGGGGATGGGGCCGGGGACGTACTTCTTGGAGTCGGGGTCGTCCATGTCCCAGCCGTTGGCGGCAGCCCAGCCAAGGTGACACTCGAGCAGCTGGCCGACGTTCATTCGGGACGGGACGCCCAGCGGGTCGAGGAGGACGTCAACGGGCGTGCCGTCGGCCATGTAGGGCATGTCCTCGACGGGCAGGACGCGGCACACGACACCCTTGTTGCCGTGGCGGCCGGCGATCTTGTCGCCCTGCTGAATCTTGCGGCGCTGCGCAACGAAGACGCGGACGAGCTCGTTGACTCCGGGCGGGAGGTCGTCGCCGGCCTCGCGGCTGAAGCGCACCACGTCGACGACGCGGCCGTAGGAGCCGTGGGGCATCTTGAGCGAGGTGTCGCGCACGTCGTGGGCCTTGGCGCCGAAGATGGCGCGAAGCAGGCGCTCCTCGGACGTGAGGGCCGTCTCGCCCTTGGGCGTGACCTTGCCGACGAGGATGTCGCCGGGGCCGACCTCGGCGCCGATGCGGATGATGCCGTCCTCGTCGAGGTTGGCAAGCATGTCCTCGCCCAGGTTCGGGATCTCTCGGGTGATCTCCTCGGGGCCGAGCTTCGTGTCACGGGCGTCGATCTCGTGGCGGGAGATGTTCACCGAGGTGAGCAGGTCCTGCTGCACGACGCGCTCAGAGACGATGATGCCGTCCTCGTAGTTGTAGCCCTCCCACGGCATGTAGGCCACGGTGAGGTTGGCGCCGAGGGCGAGCTCGGAGTTGTCGATCGAGGGGCCGTCGGCAAGCGGCTGGCCCTTCTTGACCTGGTCGCCGACGTGGACGATCGGGCGGTGGTTGATGCAGGTGCTCTGGTTGGAGCGCTCGTACTTGGGGAGGTCGTAGCGCTCGGGGCCCTTGGCGCCGTCAACGACGACGTGAGCTGCGTCGACCTCGACGACCGTACCGTCCTCGTGGGAGGAGATGATCTCGCCGGAGTCGAGCGCGGCGCGAAGCTCCATGCCCGTGCCGACGAACGGAGCGTGGGCGTGAATCAGGGGCACAGCCTGACGCTGCATGTTTGCACCCATGAGCGTACGCTTTGCGTCGTCGTGTTCGAGGAACGGAATGAGCGTGGCAGCCACGGACAGCAGCTGCCTGGGCGACACGTCCATGTAGTCGACCTCGGAGACGAGGCACTCGGCGGGGGCGCCGAAGGAGCCGTCGAAGTCGCGCGTACGGGCGACGATGCGCTTGGGGTGGACGATCTGGCCGTTCTCGTCAATCTCGATGAACGAGCCGTCCTTGGGGTCGATGGGCGTGTTCGCCGGGGCGATCACGTGGTCCTCTTCCTCGTCGGCCGTCATCCAGTCGATCTGATCGGTGGCCTTGCCGTCGACGACCCTGCGGTACGGGGCCTCGATGAAGCCGAAGTTGTTCACGTGGGCATACAGCGCCAGCGAGCCGATGAGGCCGATGTTGGGGCCCTCGGGCGTCTCGATGGGGCACATGCGCGCGTAGTGGGAGTTGTGGACGTCGCGGACGGCCGTGGGGACGTTCGTGCGGCGGCTGGAGCCGGACTTGTGACCAGCGAGGCCGCCCGGGCCAAGCGCGGACAGGCGACGCTTGTGTGTGAGGCCCGACAGCGGGTTGTTCTGGTCCATGAACTGCGACAGCTGCGAGGAGCCGAAGAACTCCTTGATGGCGGC